>NZ_JAXIVS010000003.1:0-300000 GCF_034259325.1 Hyalangium ruber
GGGTAGCGGTGAGGGTGACGGGCCCACCCGCAGCCACACCGGTGGCCAGGCCCGTGCTGCTCACGGTGGCAAGGTCGGTGTTGCTCGAGGTCCACGTCGCGCTGTTCGTCACGTCGCTCGTGGTGCCATCGCTGTAGCTGCCTTGCGCGGTGAACTGCTGTGTCGAGCCCTGGCGAACCGAAGCCGTCGCGGGGGTGAGCGTGATGGAGGTGAGCACGGGCGGGGGAGCGGTGATGGTGAATTGAGCCGTGCCGCTCACGCCACCCAGGGTAGCGGTGAGGGTGACGGGCCCACCCGCAGCCACACCGGTGGCCAGGCCCGTGCTGCTCACGGTGGCAAGGTCGGTGTTGCTCGAGGTCCACGTCGCGCTGTTCGTCACGTCGCTCGTGGTGCCGTCGCCGTAGGTGCCCTGGGCAGTGAACTGCTGAGTGAGGCCTGCAAGCACGGAGGCGCTGGTGGGTGACACCTGCAGCGAGAGGAGGCGAGCTTCGGTGACCTCGAGGGTTGCCTCGCCCGAGACTCCGTCCGCATTGACTGTGATGGTGGCGCTACCAGGCTTGAGAGCCGTCACTTCGACAGTGCCATCCGGTTGCGGTTGGACGGAGGCCACTTGAGGAGCAGACGAAGTCCATTGCTGTGAAGTGGAGGCGTCGAGGTCGACGACGCGGCCATCGTCATAGATCCGCTGGGCCTTCGCGGTGGTCTTCGTCCCTGCGGAGATGCGGGTCTCCGCTAGGACGACCTTGATCGAGAAATCGTCTGCTGGCGACGAAGAGCAGTGGCAGCCAGTGACGGCAAGCGTCAAGCAGAGGGCGAGAAGTGAGATCGGCAGGTTTTTCATGCGATGTGGCGCTGAGTTCATGCTGGGGAAAGGCCCAGCCGGCCAGCAACCAGAGGAGGTGCCAGGTCACGTCAGCGCGCGGCCACCCCTACCCAGAATGCCAGGTCATGGCAATTGGACTTTGTGCTTACACAGCGCGGGCTCAGCCCAGGCCCATCCGATCCACGAACCGCCCCCTCCCCCTCATGACGCGGGCGTCGATCAGTCGTCGAACAGCTGCACCCAGCGCCCGTCGAAGCCACCGTTCGATGACAGGTACCACTGGCCCGGCAACCAGAACCCCGCCTCCACACCGTCGGTCGAGTCGACCGTACCGGAGTGGACGAAGTAGTCATGTTGCCACCAGAAGGCATTGGGAGCGGTGGTGTAACCACTCGCGCTGGCCCGCGTCCGTCCACGGGAATCCGCCATCGTGCTGGCCCACGCGTTGTCATGGAACGCGCCGGAACCACCACCGCCCGTATCCGACGCGCTGGCATTGAGCTCATAGGTGCCGAAGAACCACTTCTTGGCGGGATAGCCTTCGCGCTCGTCCTCGTTCTCGATGTCCCGGGTGCTGGCGAAGAAGCGCTGCATGCCGGTGCTGACCTCGGCCAGTCCCGCCTCATTGACGATCGGGCTCTCGAGCCAGAAGTCGATAGGCGCCGTGCTCAGCCAGTGCGTCGCGTAGCCCCCGAATTGCCAATGCGTCGGCAGAATGTCCGCGATGTCTTGAAGCTCGTACGTCACCCGCTTGACCGAGGGCCAGGTGACGCTGTTGCCGTTGTCGGAGCGGCTGGCGAGCTGGTCCGCCGTCGCGTAGCTGATGGCCTGCGCCCCCAACGCCGAAACGGCGCTGGCCGAACCCTGCGGCACGAACGCGTAGTGAACGTTCTTCTTGCCGCCGTCGTCATTGATGCCGACCTCGGCCTTGGCGCTCAGGGCCATCTGGCTCGCAATCCATGAATAGGGATTGGTCACGAAGCGCAGCTCCTGCCCGTGGGCCGCCAGGAGCTTGTCCGACCACTCGGCCTGCCAGATCAGCAGGTGATTGCCGGTAGAGGTCGGCATGAAGTTGAGCTGGGCACTACCGTAGTGCCGGATCACGTTTCGCTTGTGCTGGGTCACGATGGCATGAGCGACGTACTCACCGCTGCCCGGAGAGCCAACGACGTTCTTGACCAGCAACTCCACGCGCTCCCAGTCGTGCAACTGGTAGTCGCCCGCCGCGTTCTTATCGAGCGCGTGATAGATGTGATAGATGAGAACGAGGTTCTTCCCTCCATCCATGAACTCGATGAGCGACGTGTAGAGGGTGGGACGGATGCGCCAGCGGTCATAGGCGCTCGGGCCCGTGCGCGACGCATTGATGTACTGCTCGATGTCCTTCCAGTGCAGCTTGTTGTTCGAGAAGTCGCCGTCCTGATCGAAGTTGAAGTTCGTGATCCAATCGTAGCCATGGCGGTTGTCGTTACCGTTGGCTCGCTTGAGCACGATCGGGGCGTAGTAGTGAAGGTAGGCCTGCCGCTGCTCCTTGCTCAGGGACCATGTCTGCGCATGGGCGGTAGAGGGCAAGCACAGGCACACAAGGAGGAGCGCGAGCGCGCCGAAAATGCCGACCCCTCGCAGCGTTGCGGATGGGTTCACTGGGTTCGCGAGCATGGCGCCGGAGGGAAGCACAGAGCTCTCGGAGGCGTCAACCCGACATACGAGCAATAGCTGATATTCGAGAAATTGAACCCTGGCGTATCGCCTGGACTCGCGCCCTGATGAGCGCTCCAACTCCCACCCGAGGGACAACCGATGAATGAGAAAGTGACGGCGGTGCTCGACGCTTATCACGCGCGCATGCGCGCGGAAGAGCAACGCATGAGTGAGGCACCGCCGACAGGCGGCTCGGGTGATTGGCGCGACCAGGTCCTGCTCGCCGTCGGGCCGGACACAGGCAAGCTGATCAACATCCTCGTGCGGAGCCTGAAGGCCCCCAACATCCTGGAGCTCGGCACTTCCTACGGTTACTCCGGGATCTGGCTGGCGGAAGCCGCGCAGGCGACGGGCGGCCGGCTGACCACCGTGGAGCTGCAGGACTACAAAACGGCCTATGCGCGCGACATGGCGACGAAGGCGGGCCTGGCCGACAGCATCGACTTCAAAGTGGGCGACGCGTTGCAGGTGATCGCCGACTTGCCGTTCAAGCTCGACTTCGTGCTCGTGGACCTCTGGAAGAACCTCTACGAGCCGTGCCTCGAGGCGTTCTACCCCAAGCTCAATCCGGGAGCGATCATCGTCGCCGACAACATGCTCCGGCCAGGCGGCGAAGAGGTGAAACGCTATGGCAGGGCCGTGCGCGCCAAGCCCGGAATGACAAGCGTCATGCTCCCGGTGGGGTCTGGTTTGGAGATCAGTCGGTTCGAGCCGAACCCGTGAAGCGGGAACGAGGCGCCCCTGGGGATGAGTCTCCCCAGGGGTGCCGCGGGCTCAGCAACCTTCGGCAGCGCCGCTCTCGGTCGAGGGCTGGAACGAGGCCTGCTGCGAGGAAGTCTGCTCACCCTGGGGAGCGCAGATGAGCAGGGCTTCGGAGTGGCTCACGCGCTCGGTGGAGGCCTGCACCTCCTCCTGCGGGGGAGCGACGGGAATGGGGTACTTCCCACCGCAACCATTGTAGAGGTAGCAGTCGTACTCGAAGGTACCGAGGGTGCAAGGACCACAAACGCCATACGAGCAGTAGGTGCGACACGAGGGCGAGGCCTCAGCGGCGGGCGCAAACCCCAGCGCGAGCAACATCGTCGTCATGAGTCCTGCAAAGACATTCCGAGTCATGTGTAGGGTCCTTTCCATGCGGAAGGGACACCGCGCCCCCTCGCAACGCCCATTTTACCCCAGGTGAACCCCGGCTTTTGGCATCTTTTCGCCTTTTCCTGCTAACGGCGATCTGGACCTCGTCATTGTCGCGCGGCACCTCGCGCCGTCCGCTTCTTCGCGTCCTTCCCATCGAAGCGATCCCGAGCGGCCTGGATCTCCTCGCGATGCGTCTCGGCCCACGCCGACAGGGCTCGGACTGGCTCCTGGAGCGTCTGTCCGAGCGGCGTGAGGGCGTAGTCCACCCGGGGGGGGATGGTGGGGAACACCGTGCGCGTGACGAGCCCATCGCGTTCGAGGCCGCGCAGGGTGAGGGTCAGCATGCGCTGTGAGATGCCCTCGATGGAGCGCTTGAGCTCGGTGAAGCGCAGAGGCCCCTCGCCCAGCAGGCTCACGACGAGTACGCTCCACTTGTCCCCGACGAGCTTGAGCACCTCGCGCGCGGCGAGGCAGCCCGACTCCGTGTGACGGATGTGCCTTGGTGACATGCGTGTGCCTCCTTGCGCGGTTATGTGGTTCTCTTTATTAGCTTAGGCACAAAGAGTAACTGGCATCCCGCCAGTAACCAAGTGCTCCGGAGTTCGCCCATGTCCAACGCCGCCGCTCCCACCTTCACCTCCGCCCAGCGTCCCAGCCGTGGGCTCCACATCGGCCTCTGGGTCTCCCAGGTTCTCCTCGCGCTCGTGTTCGCGATGGCAGGCCTCACGAAGCTCATCACCCCCGCCGCGGAGCTGGCGAAGGCGACCGGAGCGATCGTGCCCCCGGTGGAGCTGGTGCGCTTCATTGGCGTGTCCGAGATCGCTGGGACTCTGGGGTTGATTCTTCCCTCGCTCACCCGCATCCGGCCAGGCCTCACCCCGCTCGCGGCGGCCGCGCTCACCGTGGTGATGGTGCTCGCCGCTGGCTACCACCTCATTCGCGGGGAGTTTTCGTCGGTGCCGGCCAACGTCATCATCGGCGCCCTGGCTGTCTTCGTCGCTTGGGGCCGCTTCAAGAAGGCGCCCATCACGCCGCGCGGCTGAGACACATCTCTCATCGCGCCGGGCTCATCTCTCCCGTCTTCAAGCGCGGACGCGGGCGCAGAAGGCCCCGCGCGCTGACGATGAGGATCCCCATCAGGACCAGCCCGGCGCCCACGGCGAAGAAGACGTCCGCCCGCTCGCGCAGCACCAGGATCCCCGCGGTGACACCGAACAGGGGCGTCATGAACGAGAACACCGACAGGCTGGAGGCGAGGTAGCGCCGCAGGAGCCAGAACCAGGCGAGATAGCTCGCGAAGGACACCACGACGCCCTGGAAGAGCAAGCTCGCCCATGCCACGCCCGTCAGCGACACCTGGCCCATCTGCCCCGTGAGGAGCCCCACCGGCAGCAGCAACGCGAAGGCGCCCAGCAACTGGTAGAGCAACGTCTGGGTGGGCCGCGCCTCGGAGAGCGACGAGAAGCGCACCACCACCGTGGTGGCGCCCCATGCCAGCGCCGCCAGCAGGCCCAGGGTATCGCCCCACAGCATCCCCGGGCTCACTCCTCCCTGGAGCCAGCCGCCACCAAACGCCAGCACGATGCCCGCGAACGCCACCCCGATGCCCACCCACTGCAAGCGCCGCAGCCGCTCGGAGGGCACGAGCCAGTGCAGCCCCAGCGCCGTGAAGACGGGCGAGGTGTAGAGGAAGACGGCGATGTGCGAGGCGTGGGTGTGGCGCAGGCCCTCGCCAACGAAGAGGAACTCGGCGGCGAAGAGCACGCCCGCCAGCAGGCCGGGACGCCAGGTGCCGTCGCGGAAGGACAGTCGCTCGCCACGGAACCAGCAGAGCAGCCCCACGAGCAGCGCGCTGATGCCTGAGCGCAGCGCCACCTGCACCAGGGGCGGCATGTCGGGCGCGGCCAGCTTGATGGCCACCTGCTGCGTGCCCCAGATGGCGCACAGCAACAGCATCGTCGCGAGCGCGAACCCGTCAACCGGTTTCCGGGAAGTGTTCATGCCACCCATATGCGCATGACGGGACTCGTTGATATAGCGAGAGTCCGACAATCCGTGCCGAGAACCCGTCATGGCGAAGCAACTGCAAGTTCCTTTCACCACCAAGCTCCCCTACCCCGTGTACTTCCGCACGGCCAGCCTGACGGAGGAGGCCTCGTACCCCCGGCACCGTCATCCCTGGGGCGAGTTCGTCTACGCCTTCAGCGGGGTGATGGAGCTCAAACTCGCCGACAGCCACTACCTCGCACCGCCGCAGTACGGAATCTGGCTGCCTCCTGGCGTCGAGCACCGTGGCATGAATCGTTATGAGGCGAGCCACTGCTCGCTCTACCTCGCCCCGGAGCGCTGCCGCGCCCTGCCGAAGACGACGTGCGCACTGGCGGTGAGCCCGCTGGTCAAGGCGCTCCTCGAGCACCTGCGCATGCACCGCGTGGACCAGCCCCGCACGAGCGCCGACCGACGGCTCCTTCAGGTGCTCATCGACCAGTTGGTCCTCGCCCCTCCCCAGGGCAGCTACCTGCCCATGTCCGATGATCCGCTGCTGCGCCCCGTGCTGACGGCCCTGGAGAAGAACCCGGCGGATGAGCGCTCCGTGGCGCAGTGGGCGCGACAGGTACACACCACGGAGCGCACGCTCGAGCGCCGCTGCCAGCAGCACCTGGGCCTGTCCTTCACGGACTGGCGCCAGCGGCTCCGCGTCGTCAAGGCGCTGGCCATGCTCGAGACGGGCCGCTCGGTGGAGGCCATCGGGCTCGACCTGGGCTACAGCAGTGCCTCCGCCTTCATCGCGATGTTCCGCAGAATGACGGGCACCACGCCGGACAAGGTGCGCAGCCAGGGCTTCGCGGCTTCCTGAAGTCAGTCAGAGGACGCGGCGCCGCGCCCCGGCATCACCTCGCGCGCCACGTCCACGAAGGCACGGAAGGCGGGCGACACCTGCGCGCGGCTGGGGAAGTACAGGAAGAATCCGTCCACCAGCGCCGCATAGGGCTCCAGCACCAGACGCAGGGTCCCTCGCTTCAATTGCTGCGCCACATCGGGCTCGAACGCGTACATGAGCCCCATGCCCGCCTCGGCCATGGCCCGCATCACCACCGCGTCGTTGGTGACGAGCGGGCCATGCACCGGGAGGCGCCAGCTCTTCTGCCCGCGCTCCAGCTCCCACTGGTAGAGCGCTCCCGTCGTCGCCGACCGGATACATAAGCAGTCGTGCGTGAGCAGGTCCTTCGGCCGCTCGGGTGTCCCCCGGCGCTTGAGGTACGAGGGCGCCGCCGCCACGACGAAGCGGAACGCCCCCGACAGCCGTACCTGCACCATGTCGCGCTCGATGGTCTCCGACATGCGGATGCCCGCGTCCAGCTCCTCCGCCACGATGTCCACCATCCGGTCCTCGACTCGGAGGTCCACTTCCGCCTTCGGGTAGCGGCTGAGGAAGCGCGTCAGGATCGGCGTGACGACGGGGTGGATGGCGACCGTGGGAACGGAGAGCCGGACCCGGCCCGTCACCTCGCCCGGCTGGGCCGCGGCCGTCTTCAGCGCCTCGAGCGCCTGGTCGACGGACGGCCCAGCGGACTCCAGCAGGCGGCGGCCCGCGTCGGTGAGCGCCACACTTCGGGTGGTGCGGGTCAGCAGGGGCACGCCGAGCCGCGCCTCCAGCTGGCGGACGGACTGGCTCAACGCGGAGGAGGAGACGCCGAGGTCGGCTGCCGCCGCCGCGAAGCTGCGCCTGCGGCCCACGGCCAGGAAAGCGTTCAGGGCGTTGAGCGGAGTGAAGGCCATTCTGAAGATTTCCTACATACCGCGTGCTGATTCCATTTGTTTCGCGCGGCTGGGGTGGACCGCATCATTGCCTCCACTGCGTAGAAACACCACCCCAGGAGACACCTTCATGATTTCGGCTCGCGGTTATGCCGCCAAGGATTCGAAGTCCCCCCTCGCCCCTTTCCAGTTCGAGCGCCGGGAGCCCGGCGAGCGCGACGTGCAGATGGAGGTCCTCTACTGCGGCATCTGCCACTCGGACCTCCACCAGGCTCGCGATGAGTGGGGCGGCGCGCTGTTCCCCATGGTGCCGGGGCACGAGATCGTCGGTCGCGTGGTCCGCACCGGCAGCGGGGTGAAGAAGTTCAAGGCAGGCGACCTCGTCGGGGTCGGCTGCATGGTCGACTCGTGCCGCACGTGCTCCAGCTGCAAGGAAGGCCTCGAGCAGTACTGCGAGGCTGGCAACATCCCCACCTACAACGGCCGGGAGAAGGACGGGAAGACGCTCACCCAGGGCGGCTACTCCGACACCCTCGTGGTGGATGAGGACTTCGTCCTCAAGGTCCCCGCGAACCTGGACCCGGCGAGCGCCGCCCCGCTGCTGTGCGCTGGCATCACCACGTACTCACCGCTCAAGCACTGGAAGGTCGGTCCGGGTCAGAAGGTCGGCGTGGTGGGCCTGGGCGGGCTCGGCCACATGGGCGTGAAGCTCGCGCGTGCCATGGGTGCGCATGTCATCGTGTTCAGCCGCACCGACAAGAAGAAGGAAGATGCGCTGCGGCTCGGAGCCCACGAGGTGGTGTCGTCCTCGAACAAGCAGGAGATGGCCGCGCACAAGGGCAAGCTCGACCTCATCCTCGATACCGTCTCGGCCCAGCATGACGTGAACGACTACCTGTCGCTCCTGCGCCGGGATGGACACATGGTGCTGGTGGGTGCCCCCGAGAAGCCTCTTGAGCTGCGCGCGTTCTCCGTCATTCCCCAGCGCCGGAGCTTCTCCGGCTCGATGATTGGCGGCATCCAGGAGACGCAGGAGATGCTCGACTTCTGCGGGCAGCATGGGATCGTCTCAGACATCGAGCTGATCCCCATCCAGCAGGTCAATGACGCCTACGAGCGGATGCTGAAGGGCGATGTGAAGTACCGCTTCGTCATCGACCTCAAGAGCCTGCGGTAGCGGCGACTCTCTCGACAAGCCTCGAACCACTTCCAGGAATGTCCGCAGGGCCGGCTCCTTCCCGAGCCGGCGGTACACCACACGCAGTTCCATCGATTCGGTCACCCCGGCGAGGGGACGGTAGACGACGTTCCCCCCGAGGGTGAGCGACACGATGGACTCGGGAACCAGGGCAACCCCCAGTCCGGCCGCCACCAGGGTTCGACCGGGTCCTCTCGAAGCTCAATGAGCTCGATCTGAAGTTGGTCGAACCACCGGCCCCCCGGGGATGGGTAGGGTTTCAAACTCAAACTCCATCGGACCGAGGGCTCGCGTGGACGCGCAGGCACATTGCTATGGGCGCGGAGGCCTCATCAGGCTACGTTGACAAGGCTTCACGACCAGGAGGACACACGTGCGAAGCCTTATGGGAGCAGTGCTGGCTGTCGGATTGCTGGTGGGGTGTGGTGGCATTGAAGGGGAGCAGGATTCCAAGTCGGATGTCGAGGCGATGGCGCTGTGTAGTGACTGCCATTGGCTCTACGTGCGGTGCATGTCGCGCGCCGCCACTCCCGAGGCCAAGCAGAACTGCGAGTTCGGCCGTATGGACTGCGAGGCGACCTGGTGTACCAGTCCGGCGGCCCCAGGTTCCGGCGAGACTCAATAAGCGCGACGGTCTGCTTCGACAGACACGCTGGAGCGGACAACTCCTCGCATGGGGCGCTAGAGTCCGGCCCCATCTTGGACCGCTCTCGTCCTGACGCCGCGCCTTCGTCCGCACCTCCCAGCGTCCTTTCCACTGGCAAGGGGAAGGCGGGGCTGGCGCT
Organism: Hyalangium ruber; assembly: GCF_034259325.1. Lineage (NCBI taxonomy): Bacteria > Pseudomonadati > Myxococcota > Myxococcia > Myxococcales > Archangiaceae > Hyalangium > Hyalangium rubrum. The sequence continues at coordinate 9,401 of NZ_JAXIVS010000003.1, forward strand.
CATCGTGCTCATTGGCCTGGCGCAGTTGGGCTTGCTGCTCTACCTCGCCAGCCCCCAGGAGCTCCCCTCCTTGGGGGGTTTTCAGAGTGAGCGCGACGAGCCTGTCTCCCCGCTGTGGGGCGTGCTCGGGATCTGCGGCGCCACCTTCCTGCCTGCCACGCTGATGGTGCTGGGCAAACGCTCCCTCCGGCAGCTGGGCCTGGGCTGGCTCATCGTGGTGAGCGTGCTCTGGCTGGCGCTGGGTCTGCTGACGCTCGAGGCGGGCTTCGCGCCGGTGTCGGTGCTCTTCGGCGGACTGACCCTCGCCAGCGCGCTGCTCATGGGTTTGGAAAAGACAAAGGGCACCGGCTTGTGACCTGGATACGCAATAGGAAGAAGCCCCTGTTCGCTCTCGCTGTGGCGCTCGTCGCCATCTTCCTCGGACTCTGGCTCGGCGGAGAGCTCAACGCGTTTCTGGGCATCCGCTTCCAGCCCAAGGCGCTGCCGCCTCTGGAGCGCCCCGCGCCCGCCCAGCGCCTGGCGCCTCTCGAGTGGCGACTGACAGACGTGGGCTCCGTGGGCATCGCCGCGGATCCAAGCCGCTGGGGACGCGGGGATTACACCCACCACGAACGCCGCTATGAGCGGGTGCTGATGGCCGAACCGCCCTATGTGGACGCGGCCGCCTTCGCCCAGGTGGAGAAGGAGTTCCAGGCCTTCGCCGATCGCATGGCCTCGCTGGGCTTCAACGGCATCATCATGAACGGCTTCCTGGAGTTCGTGAACTTCGACCGGCTGGACGACGGTCTGAGCGTCTACCCCGAGGGCAGCGCGCATCGGCAGCGACACCTGGAGTTGCAGCGACACTTCCGCCGGCTCTTCACCTATGCCGAGAGCCGCGGCCTGCGCATCGTCCTGAAGACGGACATGGTCGCCCTGACGACGCCGCTCGAGCGCTACCTCCAGGCCCGCCTGGGCCGCGTGGATGCCGAGGATCCTCGGCTCTGGAAGGTGTATGGGGCCGCGCTCGAGGAGCTGTTCAAGACGTTCCCCGAGGTGGACGGGCTGATGATCCGCATCGGCGAGGCCGGCTCCGTCTACAACCAGCAAGGCTGGGACTATCGCAGTGAGCTGCAGGTGCGCACGGATGAGGCCGTGCGCCTCATGCTGCGCACGCTGTTGAGCGTCGCCGAGGCGCATGACCGGTACCTCTTCTTCCGGACCTGGTCGGTGGGCGTGGGCGAGGTCGGTGACATGCACACTCGGCCCCCCACCTATGAGCGGGTGCTCGGGGAGGTGGACTCGCCCCGGCTCATCCTCTCCACCAAGTACTGTCAGGGGGACTTCGACAGCTGGCTGCCGCTCAACTCCACACTGCTCAGCGGGCGCCATCAGCGCATCATCGAGTTCCAGGCGCGGCGCGAGTTCGAGAGCTTCAACGCTTATCCCAATTACATGGGGCCGCTCTACCGCACCGCCCTGCTCACCTTCCGGGAGCACAACCCGAACATCCAGGGCGTCTGGGTATGGACACAGGACGGCGGACCCCTGCGCTCGGGCCCGCTCATGCTCTACCCCTTCCACGGGCACTGGCTCTTCGTGGACGCCAATGTCCATGCGCTCGCCCGGCTCAGCCAGGACCCCACACGGGAGAGCCGAGACATCGCCAGGGAGTGGGCTCGCGAGCAATTCGGCGATGCGCCCGCCACCCTGGATGCGTGGGAGGAGCTGCTGCTGGCCTCCCACCCCGCCGTCATGCGGGGGCTGTACATCAACGCCTTCGCACGCTGGGAGGTGCGGGCGCTGGGGTTGGAGCCTCCCCCCATGCTGTGGATCTTCAAGTGGGACATCGTCGGAGGCTCCAGCTCCGTCATGAGCAACATCTACGCCGTCTCGCGCGAGCACGTGGACGCCACCGTGCGTGAGGGCTTCGCTGCCGCCGAGGCCGCTGGCCGCCTCCGGGAGCTCGCCGCCAAGGCCTTCGCTCACGCCACGCGAGGGCGCGAGTGGGAGGCCGGGACGATGGCGTCCCTGGACTACATGGAGGACTTGTACGGGACGCTGGCGTGGTACCGCAGCTACCTGCTCCAGTACTACCGCTGGCTGGAGCAGGGCGGAGACACGGAGCGTGCCGGCTGGCAGGAGGCCCTCGCCCGCTTCGAGGTCAAGGAGACCGCGCACGTGGCCCGGTACCGGGGCAATCTGGACTTCCCGGCCTACAACTTCAGAGAGGCCGAGGCCGGGCTCGTGCTTGCCAAGCGCAGCGCCCTGACGGCGTGGGCCGCGCGGCTGGTCCTCCTCGTGGGGCTGGCGGCGCTGCTCCTGGGGCTCCGCGCCTCGCGGCTACCGGCGCCCCTCCAGGGCCTGGGGACCCTCTGGCAGGGAGGGCTCTTGCCCTGGAAGCCGGAAGCCTCCGGCGGCACAGCCTCTCCCTTCCTGGTGGGCTTCATCCTGCTCGTCATCCTCGGATGCGCGGCCATCACCTCCTCGATGGCCGCACCGCTGTTCCTGCTCGCCACCGCGCTCTTGCTCGCGAGCTACGTCACCTGGACGTGGGTGCTGCTCACCTCGGGACCCAGGCCCGCGCGGCTCGGGAGCCTCGTGGGTGCCTTGGCGCCGCTCTATGCCTGGAGCCTCCTGGTGCTCGCCGTGGTGGCGGTGCGGGGCGCGCTCCTGCTCCCCTTCCTCTTCTGGACGCATGAGCTCTTCCGCCTGGTGTTCGCCTGTGCCACCACGCTGCTCGTCGTCTGGACCTGCTACGGGCTCGTGACCCGGGCGCTCGCCTCCGGACTGAGGGGCTCCCGGGCCTTCGGCGGGCTGCTGCTCGTGCTGGGGCTCCAGTTCCTGCTGGCCGGTGGCGCGGCGGGGCTGGCGGGCCTGGAACGCACCCTGACGGCCTTGAACGACGAGCTGCTGGTGCTGCCCGGCGGGCTCTCGCGCATCCTCGGCATCACGACGCACCTGGACATTCCCCTCGGACTGCCCGTGGCCATGGCGGTGGTGGGCGCAGCGTTCGCCCTGGTCGGAGGAGCGCTCGCGATCCGCGCCGGCCGTCCCTGGCGCGCGCCTTCCGCGCTGCGGTAGAAAGGCGCCGCATGAACAAGATCATCCTCCCCGCCGACGAGCTGAATGAGTTCGACCTCCCACCCGTGTGCGTGGTGACCGGTCAGACCGAGAACGTCGAGTTCAAGGACGTGAAGTTCGCCTGGTACCCCCGGTGGGTGGCGGTCTTCATCCTCATCAACCTGCTCATCGCGGCCATCATCGCCACCGCGCTCACCAAGCGCGTGAAGGGCAAGCTCCCCTTCACCGAGGAGGCCTTCAAGGCCTGGAAGCAGGGACAGGTGTTCTTCGCCCTCTCCATCGTGGCGGCCATCGGGCTCTTCATCGGCGGCATCTTCCTGTTTCTCTCCGAGAACGAGGTGCTCGGGGGAGCCGCATGGCTGCTGTGCCTGGCCGTGCCCATCACCGTGAACTTCAAGTTCGTGCGCAACAAGGGCCCCGTGGTGGAGCGCATCGCCGACGGGCAGATCACCCTCAAGCTGCCGAGCCAGGACGCCATCCGCATGTTCAAGGAGCACCTGGTGGCCGGCCGGCAGTCGCTGCCCTCCGCGGCCGGAGCCCTGAAGAAGAGCGCATGAATCACTTCCCACCGGAGGGGGCGACCTGCCCCGGCCATCCGGAAGCGCCCGCGACCTGGACGTGTGGCCGCTGCGGCTCGTTCATGTGCGCCGAGTGCGAGCGCCGCACCCGCCCCGAGGCACGCCCCATGTGCCCCGCGTGCTGGGAGCTGCGCGGCCGCAACGTCACGGTGAATCAGGCACGGAGTGGCACGGGGCTACAGACAGCCGGGCTGGTGCTGGGCGTCATCTCGCTCATCCCCATGTGCGTGGCCATCCAGATCGCCTCGCTCGTCCTCAACATCGTCGCCCTGGTGAAGAGCAAGGAACCTCCCGCCGACAAGGTTCGCTGGCAACCCATCACCGGGCTGATTCTCACGGCGGTGGGGCTGGTAGCGACCGTTCTGATCGCCGTGCTGAACTAGCAGGCGTGGAGGCTGGGCGAGTCGTCCCCGCGCAGCCTCCTTCCCATGCGTGCTCAGGGCTCGAGGCCGAAGCCCGCATCCTGCGCCGTGGAGGAGAAGCGGCCCTCCAGGCTGCGACCCGCGCCGTAGCCTTCCCCGCGCTGGAAGGACATGGAGAAGTCACCGCGCGTGGGCTGGCCGATGTCTCCGCCCTCGTCGAGCTCCAGGTTCCCCTTGTCCACCGGCGCGAAGAGGCGCGCGGGCTCTCCCGCCGCCAGGTGGACCACCGTCGTCCGGGCCACCCCCGACTCGGTGTTGCCCGCCAGGTTCACCTTGCTCCCGGGCCTCAGCTCCAGCCCCTCGGTGGCCACCGAGAGGCGCACCACCAGGTCCACGTCCAACCCGGTGTTGCGGTAGTAGCTGACCTGGAGCGCCTCGGCGTTGCGCAGCACCTCCACGCGCGACACGTCCAGCGGGAACAGCTCCTCCACGCTGCCCGACAGGGTGTTGGTACCGCCGCAGCCCCAGCATACCAGCAGGCCGCCGAGGCTCAGCCCCTTGAGCGCCCTGCCCCACTGCCTCATTGCACCCGCTCCACCGCCAGCTTGAGCGTGCCGCTCCTCGGCGCGCGGTAGGCGATGACGCGCTCACCCGTGGAGAGGTAGGCCATCTTCGGCACCCAACCACCATCGGCGTCCACCAGCTCCTCGCGCCAGTTGCCCTCGATGCGGGTGGTGACGCGCAGCTCGTCGTCGTTCGCGTTGCACGTGCCCTCGTTGGCTCCCGGCGAGTTCGAGCAGAGGTAGAAGGCGATGGACGGATCGTGCGTCTTCGGATCGATGGCCAGCGAGGGGTACCAGCCGCCGGTGCCCGACTCGTAGACCGGGTCCGGCGTCGTCCAGTCGGCAGCCCGAGTACACTGGGTCGCGGTGTTCCCCTTGCACTCCACGAAGGTGAGCCGGTTGCTCGAGGAGCGCTCCACCACGGCGATGCCGTAGCCGAGCGTCGCGTCCCACGCCAGCGAAGCGCCACGCTGCGCGTTGAACACCGTCTGCACCTGGAACGGCGCCGTCCACGAGCCGTCCGTGTTGCGCCGCTGGAAGAGGACGTTGGAGCCCGTCCCATCCGGGCTGCCAGACACCTGGTCATGTACCAGCGCCGGCTGCCCGTCCTTGCCCAGCACCATGTTGATGTGGCCGCCGTAGGCCGCCTTGTTGTTGCCGCCCGCCGCCAGCACGCGGAGGTTCCAGTTCGTCGGCCCTCCCGAGGCCAGCTCCAGGTCACTGCCGTCCCAGTCCTGCTTCTCGAACTGGCCGCTGTGTCCGTCGCGGTAGGCCACGTAGGCCGTGGTGCCGTTGAAGACGATGGCGGGGTTGATGCCCACCAGGAAGCCCGTGTTGCTCACGGCGTTGTCGGCCGGGGCCTGGCCGCTTCCGGTCACCGGGACGCTCGAGGACCAGTTGTTGGCGCCGTTGCGGTAGGCCACCTCCAGATCGCTCTGGGCCCACTCCACGGACTCATCGCTGCCACCGCCGAGGTAGGCCACCGCCGCCTTGCCGCTCGAGTCGAACGCGACCGACAGCGCGGACACGTTCTCCACCGTGTCCACCTTCTCGGGCGTGGAGACCTGGCCGCCCTCCACCTGGACGTAGCGGATCTCGTAGTTCGCCGTGCCCGCGACGCGGAAGTAGTAGGCCACGCCGATGCGGTCCCCCGGCCCCACCGCCATCGCCAGCGGCTGCAGATCGGTCTCCGCGCCATCCAGCGTCAGGCGCGTGAAGCGGGAGTTCGCGTTCGGGTCCGTCGGATTGGGGCCCGCGTCCGGGGTCTCGGTGCCGTCGTCCCCCTTGCACGCCGCCAGCGCCAGCATCAGGCACAGTGCCTTTCCCTGCCGTCTCATAACGTCTCCTTCGGTGTCGGCTTCGTCAGGGCTCCCATCCTACGCCAGCAAGCCCTCGCGCGGCTTTGGCAAAGCCCCTCGCGCGGCCTAAGCTCCGTGGCCGTATGGCTCGCAAGCGCTCCGCGTCCGGTCCCCTCTCCCGGCGCTCCTTCATCCAGCGGCTCACCTTCTTCGGCGGAGGCGTGGTGCTGCTCGGCCCCACCGCCTGCAAGCGCTCCTCTCAGGAGGAGCCCGCCGCGCCACCGTCGAAGCCCGTGCCCACGGGTGCCTCTCCCCACGGCACCTTCAGTGGGCTGGAGTTCGCCACCGTGGCCGCCGCCGCCGAGCGCGTGCTGCCTCGCGACGAGGATCCCGGTGCGAAGGACGCGAACGTCCCCGCCTACATCGACCGCATGCTGCAGACGCCGGAGATGAAGCGGATGAAGGGCGATTTCCTCCAGGGCCTGTCCGCCCTGGAGCGCCGCGCGCGGAGCATGTTCAAGAAGGGGTTCACCGAGGCCACGCCCGAGCAGCAGGACGAGCTGCTCACCCTCTTCAAGGACAGCGGGCCCGGCACCGGCGAGGCGCACTTCTACGAGCTGCTGGTGGTGCTCACGCTGGAGGGCTTCCTGGGAGACCCCTCCTACGGCGGCAACACGGAGCGGGTGGGCTGGCGCCTGGTGGGCTTCGACGCCGTGGGCACGGTGGCCATGGCGCCCCCCGAGGGCTACGACGGGCCCAAGTGCCTGCGCGAGTGTGGTGACCACCGATGACGAAAGAGGCGGTGGACGTCTGCATCATCGGCAGCGGCGCGGGCGGAGCCCCCATGGCGCTGGAGCTGGGCCGCGCGGGCTTCAAGGTCGTCGTGCTGGAGAAGGGCGCGCACTACCGGCCCCAGGACTTCGTCCACGACGAGATCCTCAACAGCCGCCGCAACTTCTTCATGCCGCTGCCGTGGGATGAGCCGCACCTGGTGCGCCAGGGGGCCACCGGCCGCTACGAGCGCACCAACAGCGCGTGGACGGCCAACTGCGTGGGCGGCGGCACCGTTCACATGAGCGGCTACTTCTACCGGCTCAAGCCGGTGGACTTCCGTCTGCGCTCCACGCTGGGAGATATCAAGGGCGCCAACCTCGCCGACTGGCCCATCTCGTACGAGGAGTTCGCGCCCTTCTACGACAAGGCGGAGACGGAGCTGGGCGTGTCCGGCGAGGCCCGGCCCCACCCCTTCGCCGAGCCTCGCAGCGGCCCCTACCCGCTGCCCCCGCTGGACGTACACCCCATCGCCAAGGAGATCGACCGGGTGTGCCAGGAGATGAAGTGGCACCCCCTGGTCACCGCGCGCGGCATCCTCAGCAAGCCCTATAAAGGACGCGCGGCGTGCTCGTACTGCGCGCTGTGCGGCAGCTACGGCTGCGAGGTGGGCGCCAAGAGTGGCACCAACGCCAGCCTCATTCCCCAGGCGCTGGCCACCGGCAACGTGGAGCTGCGCCCCAAGTGCATGGCGCGCACCATCGAGGTGGACAAGGACGGCAAGGCCAAGAGCGTCGTCTACCTGGACCCCGACGGCGTGGAGCAGGAGCAGCCCGCCAAGCTCATCGTGGTGTCCTGCACGGCGGTGGAGAGCGCCCGGCTGCTGCTCAACTCCACCTCCTCGCGCTTCCCCAAGGGGCTGGCCAACGGCAGCGGGCTGGTGGGGCGCAACCTCATCTTCAGCTCGTTCGGCGAGTCGCGCGCCACCTTCCGTGTCTCCAAGCAGAAGGCCTCGCGGCCGTGGCTCACCGCGCCGGATCCGTTCATCAACCGCAGCATCCAGGACTTCTACCTGATGCCGGATGAGCGCTTCGGCTTCCGCAAGGGCGGGACCATGGGGTTCATGTGGACGCACCCCAACCCCATCTTCGCCGCGGTGGGCATGGCGGGCTCCGGCAAGGAGGGCGTCTTCGGCAAGGAGCTCAAGGACCGGATGCGGGCCTACCGCGACTCGCGCATCCTCCAGTTCGAGGTGTATGGCGAGTTCCTTCCCACGCCGGGCACCTATGTGACGGTGGAGCCGAGCGTGAAGGACAAGTACGGCATCCCCGTGGCGGGCATCACCCTGGACCGGCACCCGATGGACTTCGCCGCCACGCGCTTCCTCGTCGAGCGAGGCGAGGAGGTGCTGATGCGGCTGGACCCGGACGACCTGGAGCGCGTCGGCGTCGCCGGGGAGACGACCATCCTCCAGCACGGCACGTGCCGCTTCGGCAAGGACCCGGCCACCTCCGTGCTGGACAAGGACTGCCGCGCGCACGAGGTGCCCAACCTCTACGTGGTGGACGGCAGCTTCATGCCGAGCGCCGGCGGCGTCACCACGACGCTGACCATCGCCGCCAACAGCTTCCGCGTGGCCCACAACCTCGTGCGCAAGCTCAAGAAGGGCTGAGGGCCTCTTCCGGATTGCCCGCGTCGGCGGGGCTCCCCCAGGCGGGTGGCTGGCGCGGCAGGAGGACGGTGAAGGTGGTGCCCCCCTCCGGGGTGGACGTGACGTGGATGTCCCCCCCGTGCGCCTTCACGATGCACTTGACGATGAAGAGGCCCAGCCCCGCGCTCTGGCGCACCGTCGTCTCCGACTGCTCGCCGCGGCGGAACGGCTCGAACAGGTGCTGCAGCAGCTCCGGTGAGATGGGCGGACCCTCGTTGTGGACGGTGAACACCACGTGCGCCCCCGCATCCCGGTAGGAGACCCGCACGGGCCTGCCCGGCTCGCCGTACTTGAGGGCGTTGTCCAGCAGGTTCGTCGTCACCTGCTCCAGCCGCACCGGATCCCACCGGCCGCAGGTATCTCCCTGGGCCTCACACTCGAGCAGCCGCTCCGGGTATGCCGCCCGCAGGTCCTCGAGCACCCGAGTGCCCACGTCGTGGATGCACACCGGCACGGGGGCGATGGGGACTCCCGCTCCGGCCCGCTCCCGGGTGTAGTCGAGCAGCGTGCCCAGCAACCCCCGCATCCGCTCGGCCGAGCGGCGGATGCGCAGCAGGGGCCGGGTCTGGCTCTCCTCGAGCGTCCCGCGCCGCAGCATCAGGTCCACGCTGGCGAGGATGGCCGCCAAGGGGCTGCGCAGGTCATGGCCGACGATTCCCAGGAGCCGCTGCTCGTAGTCGAGCATGCGCTTGCGCTCGGTGATGTCGCGCATGGCCGCGGCGCGCACCCGCTTGCCTCGGTAGTCGAGATAGCGGGTGATGACCTCCACGTGGAGGCGGGTGCCGTCCTTTCGTAGACCGCTCGCCTCGTACGGCACCGGCACACCCGACTGGGTGACGCGCAGGACGTGCTCCACGTCCTCCGGCGCGATGAAGCGCGAGACCGAGCTGCCCACCACCTCCTCGTGCGAATAGCCGAACATCCGGCAGTGCGACTCGTTCGCCTCCAGGATGAGGCCGTTGTCGTGGATGATCAGGCCATCGAAGCTCGCGCTCGTCAGCGCCTGGTATTTCTCCGCGGCGTCGCGCACCTCCATCTCCGCCTGCTTCCGGGCGGTGATGTCCAGGAAGTACACCGACAGCCCCTCGGCGCCAGGCTGGGCCCGCACCTCCGCCCAGAGCTTCAGGGGCTCGTACCAGATCTCGAAGTGCGCCGGGACACGTGTCTCGAGCACGCGGTGGAAGTGGTGCCAGACGACGGTCCCCACGGCTTCGGGGAACACCTCCCACAGGTTCCTGCCCACCAGCTCCTCGCGCTGCTTGTGGAGCAGCGGCTCGGCGACTTGGTTGACGTAAGTCAGGCGCCACTGCGTGTCGAGAGCGTAGAAGGCCACGCCGCTCTCCTCCAGGATGCCGAGGATGCGCGCGTGCGCCTGGCGCAGCGCCTCCTCGGCCTTGCGGCGCAAGGCGAGCTCGCGGGCCTCGTGCGCCGTCGCCCGGCGCAGGTAGCTCCCCAGGGAGCCGGTAACGAGCAAGGTGAGCCCCAGCAAGCCGAGCACCAGCAGGAAGCTGAAGCGGTTCTCCCCCGCCTCGATGGCATGGTGGCGCTCCAGCCGCACGTGCTTGTACTCCACCAGCTCCGCGAAGGCTCGATCGAGCGCATCCCGGTGCGGCTGCACATCCTCGAGCACGCGTCGGATGGCCTCCTCGATATCGCCCTGGCGACGCTCCTCGATGGCGATCTCCAGCTCCCGCCAGGACGCGTACTGGGCCTGTACGATGAGCGCGAGCAACCGCCTGCCTTGGGGGGAGTCGATGACGGCGTGCGCCTCTTCCAGGTCCTGCTCGATGGCCACGCGCGTCTCCCGCATCTCCCGCAGGAAGCGCTCCTCGCCCGTGAAGAGAAAAGCGCGGGCCTTCCGGGAGGCGTGCTCGCTGTCGTTCTGGAGCTTCTGGACGACGTACAAGTCCCTGGCGTCATCCGCGATGAGGAGCTCCAACGCCTGCCCCGATCGCCTCAGGGTGAGCGCCGCCATGCCCCCCAGGACCACCAGACACACGGAGGTGAAGACGAGCAGCGGCACCCAGCGACTCGTGACAGGCATACGCGACCCCTGACCCGGCCGGCTCCCCCTCCGGATCACGCTTCCCCTGGCTCAGGGTGGCCACGATGCGCCTCATCGCCCCGACAGCGAGGAGGGGCCCGCCTGCCTTTTTGGCCTTTTTCCCTGACGCAAATCCCTGATTCGACTGGGCTTTTAAAATCTTTGGAGGAAAATGTAGGTCCTAAGCAACCATTATCCCCCCTTGTACGAGAACTAGGTTGTGGTTGCACTTTTAACTTCATCCAACCACTTTCACCCCTCTGCTCGGAGAACGTCCATGATCGGCGCCACCAGGCCGTCCAGCGGTTTCTCGATTACCTCCCGCTCCACCCCCTCTGCCTCCGAGGCCCGGTCTCCCGTGAGCGGGGGAAACAACGTGCGGGGCCAGCTGGAGAACGTGAGCCAGAACCCGGTTCTGCGCTCGCTGCTGGGTGAGAGCGCCTTCGACGGCGTGCTGGGCAAGGGCAAGGCGGACAAGTCCGAGAAGGCGCAGCAGGCCGGTCAGAGCGAGAAGCCGGAAGAGGGCCTCAACAAGCTGATCGAGTTGGTACAGCAGCTGGTGACCATGCTCCAGTCGATCCTCGGCAAGCAGCAGCAGCAGCCGGGCCAGGAGGCGGGCTCGGGCAGCGAGCAGGGCACGACGCCGACGAGCGGAGCCAGCGGCAGCCAGGGCGCGTCCCCCTCGAATGCGACCGCCCAGCCCCAGGGCGCGTCCCCCTCGGGCGCGGCGGATGAGAGCCAGCAGACGGCCCCCGCGCAGGGCGCCGAGGAGTCCCAGCAGGCCGCTCCCGCCGAGGAGCAGAACCCGCTGGAGCAGATCTTCAAGGTGCTGCAGCAGGTCCTCCAGCTGCTCCAGCAGCTCAAGGGCAGCATGGGCGGCCAGCAGGGCGGCTCGCCCGGCGCCGAGCAGCCGCAGCAGACTCCTGGCACCGTCGAGGCCTGAGCCTCTCCAGTCGCTTGAAGCAATGCGGCCCGCCCTCCTCCTGGATGGCGGGCCGTCGTGCTTCTGGAGCGGACGAAACGCTCAGCTGCGGATGAAGCCGCGCTTGAGCTTCTCCAGCTCCTCGCCGAGCTTCTTCATCTCGTCGGTCTTCTCGATCGTCACGCCGCTCTGCTGCAGCATCGTGACGAGCTGCGCCTTGAAGGCATCCACGAGCAGCGCGGACTGGGCGGAGGCGCCCGGGCCGAGCTGGGTGCTCAAGCTCGCCAGGGTCTCCTGAAGCGCCCCGGTGATCTTCTTCACCTCGGCCTCGAGCTGCTGCGGGGTGAGCCGGCCCGGCTCCTTCGCGGCGCTCGTCAGCTCCTGGAGCGCCTTCAGCAGCGTGTTGAGATCCTGTGCCATGGGGTGAGCCTACCGCGTTCCGGACTCACGGGCCCGCAGCTCCTTCTTGAGCACCTTGCCCGTGGCGTTCTTGGGCAGCGCCTCCACCTGCTCCACGTGGCGCGGCACCTTGTAGTTGGACAGGTGCTCGCGGCAGTGCTCCCGCAGCTCCTCGGCCGTGGCCTCCTCCCCCGGCTTGAGGACGATGAAGGCCTTTACCGCCTCGCCCCGGTAGTCGTCCGGCATCCCCACCACCGCGCTCTCCTTCACCTTCGGGTGGCGGAAGAGCACCTCCTCCACCTCGCGCGGCCAGACCTTGAAGCCGGCCACGTTGATCATGTCCTTCAGCCGGTCCACCAGGAAGTAGTAGCCCTGCGCGTCCCGGTAGCCGATGTCCCCGCTGCGCAGCCAGCCGTCCACCAGCGCCCGCGCCGTCTCCTCCGGCTGGTTGAAGTAGCCCAGCATCACGTTGGGGCCCTTGATGCAGAGCTCCCCCAGCTCCCCGTCCGGCACCCCCTGGCCCTGCTCGTCGATGACGCGCATCTCCACGCCCTCGATGGGCGTGCCCACCGAGCCGCTGCGCCACTGGTGCGTGTGGTTGTAGCAGGCCGAGGGAGACGTCTCCGTCAGCCCGTACCCCTCGTGGATGTGCAGCCCGGTGTGCGTGTGCCACGCCCGCTCCACCTCCACCGGGAGGATGGCCGCCGCCGAGAAGAAGTAGCGCACCGCGCGCAGCGCCTGGGCCGCGTGCGGCTGGTGCAGCAGCGCCATGTACACCGTGGGCACGCCATAGAAGACGGTGGCCCCGTGGCGCTCGGCCACCTCCAGCACGTCCTCCGGCACGAAGCGCCGGCGCAACAGCAGCGTCGCCCCCGACGCCAGCGTGGCGTTCATGATGAAGTTCTGCCCGAAGCAGTGGAACAGCGGCAGGAAGCACAGCATGCGGTCGTCATCCCGCATCCCGACGATTTGCCGCGTGGAGGCCACGTTCGACACCACGTTGCCGTGCGAGAGCACCGCCCCCTTGGGCCGGCCCGTCGTCCCGGACGTATAGAGGATGGCCGCCGGCGTGTCCCGCTCCACCGGCGCCACCGGACAGGCGGCCGCCGGGCGCTGGAGCAGCTCGGCGTAGGAGCGCACTCCGTCCCCCGCCTCCTCCGCCAGCAGCAGCCGAACCGTGGGGAGCTGTTCCCGCCCGGGCACCTGGGGCAGCAGCTCCCGACGCGTGAGGAGCACCGCGGCCTGGGAGTCGTTCACGATGTGCCGCAGCTCCTCGGCCTTGGACATGACGCTGACCGAGACGGCCACCGCCCCCAGCTTCAGCACCGCGAAGTAGGCGATGACGAACTCGGGGCCGTTGGGCAGGAACAGGCACACCCGCTCACCCGCACGCAGGCCCTCGCCTCCCAGGCCCACCGCCAGGCGGTTCACCGCCTCCAGCAGCTCACGGTAGGTGAGCACGAGCGCATCCATCCGCAGCGCCGGGTGCTCCGGCCTGCGCCTCGCCGCCGCCTCCAAGCCCTGGGCGATGTTCATGCGCTCCCCACCCTTCAACGGTTGCGCAGCGGCTCCACTTCCACCTTCAGCACGTAGCGCGCCTGCATGTCCGACTCGAACTCCACCAGGTGGTCCCCCACGCCGGTCAGCTCCACCTCGCGGCTGAACTCGCCCACCTTCTCCGCCAGGTCCAACGCCGTGCGCCCGCTCACCGACTCGCGGATGCGCGCCCGGCACCCCTCCTCGTGGAACGTCACCACCGTCTCCTCCCCCGAGGCCACCACGTCCTCCAGGAAGAAGCGCACCCGCACCGAGGAGGCCTCCGGCAGCTGGACGATGAACTGCCCCTTCCCGGGCAGGCGCCCCTCGACATAGCTCTCCGTGCCCAGGATGCAGCCTGCCACCTTGCTGCACACCGGCCACTCCGCATCACACACATCCTTCGCGCGGCTGCCGATGAAGTCCGAGCGGCTCCCCCCGCACCCCGTCGCCACCATCAACGCCAACAGCGAGAGCACGACAGCTTGGGTACCTCTGGCGAACGCTGTTACAAACACAACCATCATCGAACCCTCTCACCGAGCGGAGTAGACGGCATGCGCCTACGTACCTTGTTGCTCCCCATCATCCTCCTGGCCCTGGCTGGATGTGGAGAAGATGAAGAAGCCCTGAAGGAGGGCCCCTTCCTTTTCCTCGACCGCGAGTCGCTGGGCTTCGACGTGGAGTTCGGCAGCGGCACCTATGTCGGTGCCACGGGCTTCAACACCCTCTACATCGAGAACCGCGGGGACCAGCCGCTGGAGATCAAACAGGTCACCAAATCGGGCGATGGCGTGTTCACCCTGCGCCTGCCCCAGGAGCTCTCCGAGGGGAAGTCCCTGGTGCTCGAGAGCCGGAAGATCACCTTCGTGGAGGTGCAGTTCAAGCCCACGCAGGCCAAGGATTACACGGGCACGTTCACCATCGAGTCCAACGCCGGTAACGGGGCGACGAAGGCCATCCCCCTGACCGGCCGTGGCATTCCCCCTCCGTAGGCCGGACTCCACCGGGAAGGAGAGCGGGCCCCTCCCGGCCCGCCCTCCTCCCGGTCACGGCTGAACCGTGAAGCGGCAACCCGGCGCCCACGTGGTGGGCGAGGTGCCCCCATCCGGCAGGGCCGTGCCACCATCCTGTTGCGGCGCCGGACACATGCGCATGCCCCCATCGGTGGCGTAGCTCTGCGGATAGGCGGTGTACGCGGTGCGCACGCTGTAGTTCACCCGCTCGTAGGACTCGCGCTCGGTGGCGCTGACGTCCACGCGCACGGTGCCGCCGCGCACGAAGCGCGGCTCCAGGCACGAGCAGGCGTAGGGCTGCACGGTGAAGACGGTGGAGTTGCCCACCACCTGCCTCGAGTAGAGCGGCTGCAGCCCACTCAAGGTGCCGCTGGGCGTGTGCCAGGCCCGCAGCGGCTCGCCCCGGTAGGCCAGTGTCAGCGGGCTGTTCCGGCTGCCCGTGGACACCGGCGTACAGACTCCGCTGTCCATCCGGTCCCCATCACAGAAGGTCAAGTCCAACGCCAGCCCGTGCGGCATCCCACCGTCCGGCAGGTGCTGCACCGTCCACTGAAGCGCCCAGGCACGGTCTTGCGGCGCCGGCTGGCTGCCCTCGATGGACAAGAGGTAGCTGTCCACGTCCGAGGGGACGGCGTCATAGTCCCTCGGCCCCCGGACACCCCGGCCCGTGGTGCGGTCATCCGCCTGCAGGCGGCCAAAGCCGTGGGTGAGCACGCCATTGAGCGCCGTGGCGTTGCCGGGCGGCACCGGGAAGGTGGTGCCATTGGTGTCATTCGCGAAGGTGAGCGGCGTGGGCTGCTCGGTGCCCGTGGGGGCGCGGTCGGCGTCGTCCTGGTCCGCCAGCCAGGTCACCTGCAGCACGTAGTCCCGGTCATCCGCCCAGTTGTTGCCCGTGTCCTGGACACCAAAGAGGTAGCGCGCCGTCGCGCCGTGCGCGGGCACGGGGATGGCACCCTCGAAGTTGCGCAGGTTGGGGAAGTTCGAATCCTCCTCGCGCGCGGACTGGAGGCACAGCGGCACGGTGCCGCCGCAGAAGGACTCCACCAATGACCGCGCGGCGGGCACTTCGCCATAACCCTTGGGGCAGACCTGTGCGTTGGTGGCGCAGGCGACGCGCGAGTCCTCCACCGTCCCCGCCGACACCTGGGTGAGCACGTTCACCTGGCGATCGACCAGGCCCGGCAGCGGCGGGAAGCGCCCTCCGCCCGTGCCCGGCACCAGCCGGTAGTACAGCACGCTGGGCTTGTCGAAGACGGGCACGTCCACCCCGTACCAGTCCGTGTCCGGCACCGAGCCGAGGCGACCCGTGAAGGAGGTGGTGGCTCCCGGCGCGCCGCCGATGGTGCGCACCACCGGCCGCTCGTAGCTGTTGTTGTCGTTGTTGGTGTCCTGCGCGTCCTGCTCGTCCATCACCCGGACCTCGAGCTGGTACTGGAGCCGCAGGTCTCCCGGAATGGTGCCGGTCTCATTGGGAGGCCGGTAGCCCCGCACCAGCACCGTCCAGGGGCCGGCGCTCCGCACCTTGCGCGCGGTGGCCAGGTCCACGGCCAGGCGCGTGTTGGCCACGACGCCCTCGTCCTCGGCCGTGCCGTCCGGGCGCACCAGCACATAGGAGAGCCGGTAGGCCGACGGGGGCGTCAGCTCGGGCGCGCTCAGCCGCACGTAGGCGATCTTTCCCGCGGGGACGGTGAACGAGAAGCGGTCCACGTCACCTCCCGTGGACAGGAAGCCGCTCTGGGTGGCGACCTCCACGCCGTTCTGCGGGGCGAGCGTGAGCGCCGTGGCCTGCTCGGGCGTGTCATTGGGCTCGTTGGCGTCAGGGTTCTCCAGGACGTCCACCTTCACGAAGTAGGGCGCGCGCGCGTCGAAGTTGGGCCGGCTGATGAGGGCCGGCTCATCGCCCAGCAAGAGCAGCAGCCGCGCGTTGGGCTCGCTGAAGGGAAGGATGATCTCCACCGGCCGGGGCGCTCCCTGGCCGTGCTGATCCACCTGCCGCGCCAGCGCGGTCTCGTTCTCGCGCAGCACGCCCACCGCCAGGTTCACCGCCGTGCTGGGCACCCGGTAGCCCGCCGTCACGCGCACCAGCGTGCGCGCGTTCGCGTTCGCGGGGATGCGCACGCTGTACCAGTCCTGATCATTCGGGGCGGAGATGAAGCGCTCCACCTCCTGGCCCAGGACCAGCTCGCACTCAGGCATCGAGAGCGCCTCGGCGGGGTTGTTGCACAGGTCCGGAGGGAGCTCGCCCCCGGCATCCGGCGTGTCGTCATCCCCATCCGAGGGGCAGGCGGTGAGCAGCAGGAGCGCGAGCGGCAGCAGGTAGGCTGGTTTGAGCATGACGGTAGGCTTCAGGGCCCTGCTTCAGGGCCTCAGGGGTTCTGGGTCGCGTCCGGGATACCGGGGCACGCGGAGAGGAAGTCCTCCGGCTCGACGCGGATGACGCCATCCACGGGGGACTTGATTCCGCCCAGGGGATAGCGCGCGGTCTGGTAGCGGTAGAACCGGGTGATGGATCGCGCGGTCGGATCGTCGGCGGGGATCATCGCCACCGAGAGCCAGAGATCGTTGTAGCCCGCCCCGCGCAGCAGCGTCAGCCCACCATCCAGGGGCAGGCCCACGCCACCATCCATCCCGGCGTCCGTGATGTCCGGCCCGGTGGGCGCCAGCAGCACGTTGTCCACGCGGAAGTTGTAGCACTGGCGACCCAGCTCATCCGGCGGCCCCTCGGCCTCCATGGAGTAGCGGTAGCCGTCCACGGACAGGTGGGCGGTGTCCACCTTCACCGGGTTGGTGTGCAGGCGCAGCTCGGCGCGGCTGTCGAGCCCGTCGTTGTCCGGGTCCTCGTCCAAATCATTGCTGGAGCCCTGCGTACCGCCGCGCCACTCCACGCCGTCGGGCACTCCGTCCCGGTCGCTGTCCACCACGTTGGCGTTGGTGCCGATGAACTGCTCGTCGCAGTCCAGCAGCCCGTCACAGTCGGTGTCCGAGGCGCGCAGCGGCGGAGGGCAGCCCGGATCCAGGCCGCCGCCGTCCGGCAGCGCCGTCTGGGTGGGATTGAAGTCCACGCCCTGGCGGCTGAAGCGCACCTCCACCCCGTCGCTGAAGCCGTCGCCGTCGGTGTCCACGCGGTTGGGGTTGGTGCCCTCTTCCGCCTCCTCCGCGTCGGTGAGGCCGTCGCCGTCCGAGTCCGCCTCGCCCAAGGGGCTGGAGGGGGGCGCGTTGAAGTTCGAGGCCACCAGCTCCTTCACGATGAAGGCGCGCCGCACCTGGCCAAAATTGAAGTTCAGGAAGTTGATGGGCTCGTTGTTGCGGAAGTCCCGGAAGTTGCCTCCGCCCAGCTGCGACATCTTCTCCAGGCGGTCCGCGTTCTGGTTGATGATGAGCAGCGGGCAGCCCCCGTCGCCCGTCAAGTCACAGACCGAGCTGACCGGCTGCGTGGGGTTGAAGACGTGTACGGTGTTGACGCGCACGTCCTCCACCAGGTCCCTCAGCTGGCGGATGCGCACCACCGCGTCACCCTGGAGCAGCTCGTCGTCCTGGTCGTTGCTGGGCTTTCCGTCCGACAGGAAGATGACCGAGTAGCGCGCCTGGGCCAGCGCCTGCGCCCCACCGGGCGCCTGGCGGCTGGCGGCGATGTCCGAGTTGATCAACGAGTAGATGTCCGCCAGCGGCTTGACGAAGTCCGTCGAGTCCCGGTTCGGCGCGTTGCTGGGGTTGCGGAAGTTGAGCAGCGTTCGCGTGAGGTTGAGCTTCTGCGCCTCGGTGAGGCTGGCCACCTGCGCGAAGCCGTCCTGGTTG
This sequence comes from Hyalangium ruber, assembly GCF_034259325.1. Classification (NCBI taxonomy): domain Bacteria; kingdom Pseudomonadati; phylum Myxococcota; class Myxococcia; order Myxococcales; family Archangiaceae; genus Hyalangium; species Hyalangium rubrum. The sequence continues at coordinate 27,459 of NZ_JAXIVS010000003.1, forward strand.
AACGCGTCCTTGGTGAGGAACGCCGTGGTGCTGCCCGCGAAGAGCACCACCGCGACGAAGACTTCCGGGTCGGTCGGCAGGTTCTCGATGAGGTCGATCAACGCCAGGGCGCGCGTGCCGTCCGGATCGCTCACCGTCATGGACTGGCTGGCGTCCAGGGCGACGACGATCTTGATGGGGCGCACCACCTCGTTGGCGCTCACCGTGCAGAAGCGCCCCTCGAAGGCCACCGCGCGATCCACCGGCACCTGCTCGTCGCGGCGCTCGTCATAGAGGTAGGAGTCCGTACAGGCCACCGCCGCGATGACTCCCACCACCCACGCCACCGCCAGGTACGCCCGTGCGTTCACGGCGTGGCCCCCGGCCGATCACCCACGCAGCGCTGCATGTACTCGCTCATCTCGTTGAGATCCGGCGGTCTGCGGAAGTTGGAGTCCTGCAGGTTCAGCTCCGGCCCCAGTGGCACGCGCACGCTGGGCGGCGCGTACTGCGCCCAGGCACAGGCCGAGCGCCACACGCCGTAGTCGGTGGACACACCACTCGCCGGCGCCTCGGCGAACCAGACCTTGAAGAGGTTGTAGCCCTGCTGCACCCCGGAGCGGCTGGGCGGTGTGACGAGCTGCAGGTTGGACACGCTGAAATCGTAGCAGGTGCTGCCGTTGGCGCGCTCCTCGGCGATCTTCACCTCGTACTGGTAGCCGTAGCGCTCGTAGAAGGCCCGATCCCGCCGCGTCGGATCGCTGTCCGCCTTCAGCTCGGCCTCGTCGGGGATTCCATCACCGTCCGTGTCGATGCCGGACACGTTCGACCGGAGCGGATCCAGCCCGTAGCGGGCCTCGATGTTGTCCGGGATGCCGTCGCCGTCGCTGTCGATGATGCCGGCGCGCGTGCGCAGATAGGTCTCGGCGAACTGCGTCAGGCCGTCTCCATCCGTGTCGCGGCACTCACAGCCCCGCGTCAGCGGCGAGGCGGGGTCGCACCCGCGCGCGTCCAGGTCGTTACCGGCCTTGAAGCCCTGGTCGGCCCGACGCGCCTCGAAGGCGTCATCCAGGCAGTCGCCGTCGCTGTCCTGGGTATAGGTGTTCGTCTCCATCGTGAAGCTGTTGTCCACCCGGTCCGGCAGCCCGTCGCCGTCGGTGTCCAGCTCGCGCCCGCCCTCCGCGGGCATGGCGCTCAAGGACTGCACCATCAGCGTCTTGAGCACGTTGCGCGAGGCGAAGGAGGAGTAGTCCAGCGCTCCCAGCCCCAGGTTGTTGATCTCCGTCGTGTCGTTGAACTCCTGGTACACGCCGTTGCCGATCTCCGCGAAGCGGTTGAGCAGGAACGCGGCGATCTTCTTGGCCGCCTGCGGGTACTCCGCCGGAGGCGTGTTCGGGTAGGTGCCGTACAGGTCCTGGCAGATGGGGCCGCAGCGGCGCACCGCCTCCTCATTGAAGAGCAGCACGGTGTGCATGCGCACATCGCCCACGTTGTACTGCTCCTTGAGCTCCATCAGCCGGCGCACGTAGCTGAAGAGCTGGTAGTTCTGGTTGCGGTCCGTGCCGGGCTCGAAGCCGTCGATGCTGTCGGGCGAGTCCGGATCCAGCAGGTTGCAGAACTCCACCGCGCTGGAGGAGTCGGCCCACGTCAGGTCCGGGCTGTCCGGCGTCGCGTACGCGGTGAGGGTGTCATTGGCCGAGCAGCGCGGGTACGGCGTGCCGTCGGTGAGGAACACCACCACGTAGCGGGTGCGCGGCAGCACCTCGGGGTTGCTCTCCGACTCGGAGACGATGTCGCTGGCGATGAGGCTGTAGGCGTACGAGAGCGCGCCCTGGTAGTCGGTGCCCTTGCCGAGCTGGCTCTGCAGCCCGCCGATGTACGTGTCCAGCGTGCTGTCGGGCCGGGCGAAGCGGTCGCCGCTGGCGGCCGGAGGCCACACGTTCTTCACGTTGGTCTCGAAGGGCGCGATGGAGATCTGCACGTTGGGCTGCTGGCGGAACTGCGCCACCAACCGCCGCAGGGCGCGCACGCGCGCCGGCTCGGTGACGCCCGGGGGCACCACCACGGCCACCTGCTCGCAGAAGCCGGTGCCCTCTTGCGAGCCCGGCGGATCCGACACGCACATGCTGCCGGACTGGTCGATGACGAGCACCACCTTCACCGGAAAGCCGCTGGGGTTGGCCGGCGCGGTGCAGACGCGCCCCTGAAGGGTGAGCCGATCATCCAGGTTGCTCTGCTCCTGGCTGAGCGGCTCGACCAGCGTGTCCGTACAGGTGATGAGCAAGCTGCTCAGGAGGCCCGCGGCCAGCAGCATCCGAGGGTGGGGGTGCATGGAAACGGACCTCCTGCGCACAACGAGGGAAAGAGCAGTCTACTCGCGACGGCGACGACGCAGCAGCACGCTCAGCAGCGCGGCACCCAGCGCCACGCCACCCGCGGGACCCGGCAGCGCGGCGCAGCTGCTGGAGTTACTGCCCACCTGCAACTTGAGGCTCGAGACGGACTCGCGCTGCTCCGGGTAGGCGCGGTCCGCGAAGGCCAGCTTCGCCTGGAGCTGGATGTCGTACACGCCATCCTTGTCCGCGGTGAACGTGGGCACGCTGTTGTCCACGTAGGCGTACTCCCAGTGGCGGCTCAGCGTCACCGCGCCCGTGGGGTTCTCCACCACCGCGCGCGAGCCGCTGGGGCGCTCCTTCACCGTCCACGTGTACTCGATGGCGGCGCCGTTGCGGTTGGCGAACAGCGGCAGACGCACCTGCTGACCGCCCTTGAGGCTCAGCTGACCACCGCCCGAGACGGTGAAGGGCGAGCGCGGATCGAGGCAGTCATCCGGGTTGCTCTTGTCCACCACGACGCAGTAGCGGGTGTCGCACACGTCGCCCGCCCCGTCGCCGTCGTCGTCCAGCTGGTCGCGGTTGGCGATGTTGGGGCAGTTGTCCAGGGCGTTGCCGCTGGAGTCCTTGTTCAGCACGCCGTCGTTGTCGATGTCCAGGTCGCACACGTCACCCTGCCCATCCCGGTCCGTGTCGGCCTGGTTCGGGTTGGCGATCCCCGGGCAGTTGTCACCGTTGTCGGAGACGCGGTCGTCGTCGAGGTCCACGCGGCACTGGCTGGAATCCGCGGGCATCGCCTGGGTGGGGTTGGCGACGCGGGGGCAGGTGTCCTCGCCGTCCACGTGGCCGTCGTTGTCGTCGTCCCGGTCGCACACGTCACCGCCGGTGTTCTCCACCGGCAGGCCCGGCTTCTTCCAGTCCGAGTCCAGGTCGCTCTGGTCCCGGTTGGGCACCAGGTGGCAGTTGTCCGCGTCGTTGAGCACGCCGTCGCCGTCCGCGTCGTCGTCGCAGTCGTCGCCCACGCCGTCGCCGTCCGTGTCGCGCTGCTGCGCGTTGGCCAGGCCCGGGCAGTTGTCACACGCATCGCCCACCGCATCGCCGTCCCCGTTCTCCTGCATGCGGTTGGCCGCGAACGGGCAGTTGTCGCGATCATCCGCCTGGCCGTCGCCGTCGGCGTCGTCCGTGTAGGCCAGCGTCACGCCGTCGTCCGTGTAGGCCACCCACACGGAGCAGCCGCAGCCGCAGCCGCAACCGCCGCCCTCCTCCTTGGGCCGGCCACACGCGCTGCCGAGGCACTCCGGGTTGTCCGCCCCGTTGGTCTGTGCGACCGCGACGGGAGTGAAGAAGAAAGCCCCCAACAGCAGGGCGGGAGGCAGGATTCGGGAGAGTGTCATGGTGACTCCTTTCGAGTCCGATGCCTTAGCAAGAGCCGATCCGTTGCAGAGTGAACGAAGAGAGCCAGGAATTACAGGGAGTTGGAGAAGTCGCTCCGACCGCGGGGTGAGGAGTGTGGGGGGTAGCCCTCATCCCAAACGAGGGGTCCACCCCACAGTTTGGCCTCATGTCCCCAGGATGAAGTCATTGGGGGAGAAGGGGAGGATGCCCGTGGGGTTCTTGCCCTGCTCCTCGGTGTAGCGCACCGGCTTGACGTAGAGCGAGCCGACCCCCGTGCCCCGGGGATCATTGTCCCGGCCCACCTGGAGATAGAGGTAGATGTCGTTGTTGCCCCGAGGGATGACGACGCCTGGGTAGATCGGATCCTGGCGCTCCAAGGTGGGCACGACGGTGATGTTCTCGGCGCGCACGTTGTAGCAGGCGCGCCCATCCGGGGTGGGCTCGGCCAGCTCGAAGGAGTAGCCGTAGCCGCGCTCGGCGTGGAAGGCGATGTCGGCGCTGAGGGGGTCGCCCCGGGCCTGCACCTCCTCGATGTTGGTGATGCCATCGCGGTCGGTGTCGAGCAGGTCCTCCGGCACCAACGGGTTGGTGAGTCCCAGGGCTTCCACCAGGTCCGGCAGCCCGTCCCCGTCGGTGTCGCCCATGCAGGGGTCGGTGCCGAGCACACGCTCCTCGCAGGTGTTGAGCCGGTCGCCGTCGTCGTCCAGCGAGACGTTGCAGCCGTTGATGATGTCCACGTTGCCGGGCTGGGGCTTGAGGCCCATGCGCAGCTCCACGCCGTCCATGAGGCCATCGCGGTCGCTGTCCGGGTCGCGAGGGTCCAGCTCCAGCGCCACCTCGTCCAGGTCCGGCACGCCGTCTCCGTCGCTGTCGACGAGCACCTCACCGGCGCGCACCTGCACGTTGCGGTTGAAGGCCAGGAAGCGCTTGAGGACCAGGGAGGTCTGCAGCGAGGTGTAGTTGAGGGTGCCGAGCACATCGCGCAGGCCCGCGGGGTCCGTCTCGATGGCCTCGGTGCCACCCGCGTTGGCGATGGCGGCCACCTGCTCGCGGGCGACGGGGTCCGGCGTGCTGCGCACATAGACGGGCTGCACCACCACCTCGCCCGCGCCGAACTGCTGGGCCAGGGCCTTGAGCTCTCCGGTGACGGCCGTCAGCTCGCACTGGCTGCACGCGGCGGCGCCGGTGACGGGGGTGAGCGCGGCGCAGCGCGAGTCGATGCCCACGTTGAAGGCGGGGTTGTCGCAGCTCACGTCCGCGCTGGTGATGACGAGGACGACGACATAGCGGGCGCGCCCCACCTCGCCTCGGCAGGCCGTCTGCATGTCACCGGAGAGCAGGCTCTTGGAGAGCCGCAGCGCCGAGCGGATGCTGATGGGGCCCGTCTCCTGGTAGCTGGAGTAGCGCGGCAGCGCGGTCTGGAAGGTGGCCGCGTCGGCGAAGCTGCCCTGGAGGCCGGTGGCCACCGTGTGGAAGGCGATCAGCGAGAACTTGATGAAGGGGCCGGAGAAGCGGCTGCTGAGGGTGCCGAGCGCGTCGGTGGTGAAGCCCACCATCTCCGATGGCACGCCCTCTCCGCCCTGGATGGCGAAGACGACCTTCACCGGAAAGGCCTCTCCAGTGGCCAGGGGGATGCAGGCCTCGCCCGCGAAGTCCGCGCGGTCCTTGCCGCTGGGCCCTCGCCCATCGAGCGCGTAGATGCCCGCGTCGGAGCACGTGAGGAACAGCAGGGAAGCCAGGAGCGGGACGAGCCGAGGGAGCGTGCGCATCAACCGCCTATTGTAGACCCCAGGCCTCGTATCGATCGCAAGCAGATGGAGTGACGAGGCATCACAACGTGAGGAGGAAGGCCAGCAGATCATCACGCTCCTGGGGCGTGAGTGCCTGTGCGTTGCCGTGCGCGGGCCCCGCGCTTTCAATGACGGCTCGCAACGGGAAGCGCGTGCCCACCACCAGCTGGTCACCTCGCACCTCGTAGCCCGCCGCCGCGCTGGTCAGCATGGGCCATACGTCCCAAGCGCCCATCAGCGCTGGCGGCGCCGCGCCTGGCACCAGGTCCTGCTGCTCCAGTCGCAACGGCAGCGCCAGCGGCGTGCCCACTTCCAGGTAGCGCCCGCGCGTCTCCGCTGTCTGATCCAATGTGTAGAGCGGCGCCGGGTGACACGCGGCACAGCCCGCCTTTCCCTCGAACAGCGCCCTCCCCTCTCCCGGCCGGCCGCTGCGTCCGTCCGGCAATTCCAGCGTCTCCGGCGGCGCCCCGTCCTCTCCCACGAAGGGGTTGGGCAACGTCGGCACCAGCGCCGTGAAGAGCGTCAGCGCCTCCACCTCCGCGTCCGTGAGCAGCGGGTTCTGGTAGCGGTTGCGATTGCCCACCGTCCGGATCGTCTCCCCGATGCTGTGCGTGCTGGCCGGCGTGAAGTACGGCGGTGTGTCCCGGCTGCCCCGCACCGTGGTGGAGCGGTAGATGCGCATCGGTCGCGTCTTCTCGAAGAAGACACCCCCGGTGTGCCCCTCCACGTGGCAGGCGTCGCAGCTCATCGCCGTGCGCCCCATGTCCGCGTAATAGAGGACCTGTCCCAGCCGACGCTTCGGCTGTGTCCGCATCTCCGTCACCGGCAACTGGCGGACCACCCGCGCCCGTCCCGTACGCGCCTCCGACACATCCACCACCGCCAGCGTGCCGGTGAAGCGGTTGAGCACGTAGAGCGTGCGCCCATCCGGCGCCAGCGCCAGCGCGCGCGGCCCCGAGTGCAGCTCCACTCCCGCCCGGCCCTCCTTGCCATAGTCCTCGTCCGGGCGAGCCCGCGGCGTGTTCTCCGGCAGGGGAATCGGCAGCTCCTGGAGCAGCGCCTTGCGCGCCCCTACCTCGCTCTCCACCAGTCGCCGCGCATCCACCACCCGCACCTGCCCCAGCCCGATGTCCGCCGCGTAGAGCAGCCCGCCGGTCTCATCCAGCGCCAACCCCTCCGTAATCCCCGCCCCGAAGCCTCGGTGCCGCACCATCACACGGCGCGCCGGATCCACCACGCCCACCCCACCGTTGGCGCTCACCTCCATCCGCTCGACGTTGGGCCCCACGTTCGGCCCCAGGCTCGAGAAGAACAGACGCCCCAGCCGCTCGCTGGCCACCATCCCGCGCGTCGCCTTGCCTCCCATCACCTGCGCCGAGAAGCGCTCCGTGCCGCCGCCCACGATGGGTACGCCCGGCGCTGGAACCACCGTCGACACCCGCTCACCGTCCGACTGGCGCAGCAGCTCCACCTGTCCCGTCTGCTGGCCGCCCACCGCGAGCAGCTCCTTCCACGGCGCCAGCGAGCGCGGGTTCGGATCCACCGCCGCCGCCCACCGCTCCTTCCCATCCTCCAGCGACAGCGCGCGCACCGTGTCCCGCACCTGCTCCGCGACGAAGGCCACCTCGCCCCGCGCGTCCACCGCCAGCCCCATCGCGCCCGCGGGCGCCGGCAGCACCCGCGAAGCTCCCGACCCGTCGAGCGCGTACAGGCGCAGCTCCGGGCTGAAGCGGTGGGCAATGGCCAGCCAGCCGCGCCCCCCCGCATCCTTATATGTCGCCAACGCGCTCGGGCCGTCCGCCGTCTTCAGCTCCCGCACCGCCCCCGAGCCCAGCTCCACCGCGTACACCGTGTCCGTCGGCGGCGAGGCGATGAACGCCTGGCTCCCATCCGGAGACACCGCCAGCTCCACCAGATCCGGGAACGCGGTGTCGTTCACCACGTCCAGCCGCGCCTCTCCCTCGGTCGCCGTTCCCGGATCCGCCAGCAGCCGCGCCTTGACGTTCACCTGGGGCATGCCCGCTGGCAGCGGCAGCTCCCCCGGCAACCGTGCGTACGCGTGCCGCCCGTCCACCACCTTCAGCGCCAGCTCGCGCGACAGCGGAGGCCCCAGCGCCAAGCGCATCCCCGGCTCCAGCCCTTCGCCGTATACCGCCAGCGGCTGCGATGTCTGGTTGCTCGTCAAGCGAGGGCCCACCGCCAGCAGCTTCGCCGCGGGCCGTGTCGGTGCAACGGGGACAGGCGCCACCTCGGGCCGAGCGCGCGAAACGAAAACAGCCGCTGCCCCCACGCACAGGGCCAGCGCCACGAATACCGCGAGGCTGCGTTTCATCGATGTGACAACCCGGCAGTCCAGAGAGGAGGAACCCAACTCTACCTTCTCCACCCCTCTGGCCACCCATGACCGAAAGTTCTCAGGGGGTGGGAACTCGCCCCCTCACATGGTGTGGACAGCCCTCCACACGCCGCTCCGCGCCCCACAGCGCTCCCTCCGTCGTCGCGTTGACACAGCGGTACAAACATCGACTAACCTGGAACTCAGAATGCGACGCATCCTTCTCTGCACCCTCGTCGCCAGCATCCTTGGCATCGCTCCTCTTCCACACCTCGGCTCGGAGGCATGGGCTCAGCGCGCGCGCGCCTCCCGCGCCAAGAGCAAGGCAAAGAAGCCCGCCGCCGCTCCGAAGTCCGTGCCCAAGTTCGAGTCGAAGACCGACCCCTCTGCCTCCATGACGGATCCCGTCAGCGGCGAGGCCGCCTCGGCCAACGCTTCGGCTCCGCCGCCCAGCCGCGGCCCGGCGCGCATCGACTTCGATGACCGCCTCATCCAGGGCCAGACGAACAAGTCCGGCGCTGTCTATCTCTACGATCGCAAGGAGCTGAAGACGCGATCGATGATCCGCGAGCGCGAGAGCTTCCGCTCCGAAACCCTCTCCACCGTCTACGACCAGTAGGGCTTCGCCCCACGGCCCCTCTAGGAGTGTCCACGTGAGCGCGCAGCCCTCCGTCCTCCAGGTCGTCATCCTCCGCGACGGGTTGCTCGTCGGCACGGAGGTTTTCGTCCCTGGCACCTACGCCATCGGCTCGGACTCCTCTTCGGATCTGCGGCTGGATGACGCCTCCATCGATCCGCGCCACGCGGTGCTGTACTTCCAGAACGGGCGCTCGGCCATCCAGGACGCCGGCTCCACGCACGGCGTCTACGTCAACGGCCACCGCGTGTCCGCGTGCGAGATCCGCCCCGTGGACGAGGTGCTCTGCGGCCCCTTCGTCCTGAAGACGCGCGTGCTCTCCCAGCGGCCCGCCGACAAGCCGCAGCCGCCGCCCGAGGTGGCCGCCCTGCTCGGCGCCGCGCCTCCCGCGCCCCACGCTCCCGCGCCCCAGGCCGCCGTGCGCCCGCTCCGGCCCGCGCCCGCGCAGCAGGTGGCCGCGACGGTACCCGTGGCGCGCAGCCCCGTCCCGCAGCAGGCCGCCGCTCAGCCTCCCGCGCCCGAGCTGCTCGCCACCACCGTTCCCATCGCCGCCCCGCCGCCGTCCATGGCCCGGCCCCCGCAGCAGGCCGCCGCGGTACACATGGCTCCCGCGAGCCCCGCGCCCACCGTGGTCCCCGTGCCTCAGCGGGCCCCGGTGGCTGCCTCTCGCGGAGGCCCCGCCGTCGCCCAGGTCCCCACCCCCGTACCCGTGGCGCTGCCCCCGCAGCCCGCCGCCGAGCCCATGCCCGCGGGCACGATGCCCTCCGCGCGCCGCCGCGCTCCCCAGGAGCTGCAGCCGGTGGGGCCTCCACCGTCCATGGTGCTGGCCGATGATCTCCTCGCGGACATGGTGGATCCGGCGGACCTGGGGTTGGCCCCTGTCCCGGCGGCGCCGCTCCCGCACAAGGCCCACGCTCCGGCCCGGCCCACGTCCGAGCCCAGCCGCCCCACGCACGCTCCGCGCATGGCTCCTGGCAAGGGCGCGGCCCAGCTCTACCTGGAGCTGTACTGGGGCGGGATCCGCCGCGAGGCCCACCGCTTCCAGCCGAGCAAGCAGCCCCTGAAGGCCGCGGGCGATACGCGCGCCCCCATGCCGCTGTGGGGCTTCAGCCTGCCCGAGGAGGGCTTCACCCTCGCCGAGTCGCTCAACGGCGCCTACCGCCTCTTCGTGCCGCCCGGCTCCACGGTGGAGCGCTCGGGCGCGGATGGGCGCTTCCAGCCCGTGCAGTCCTCCGCGCTCGAGGCGGACGGCAACCGCCGCTTCGTCACCCTGCGCGATGGCGCCGCCGCGCGCCTGAGCCAGGGCACCATGTCCCTGGTGGCCTACGCCGCCCCCGTGCCCGAGAAGGTATGGGTCAACCCGCTCAAGGGCCTGCCCTGGCTGGCGCTGGGGTGCTTCTTCCTCTTCTCCTGCGGCCTGGGCGTCTTGGTGGCGCTGAAGCCGGATCGGCCCGAGTCTCCGGACTTCACGCAGAAGAACCTCCCTCCCATCGCGCTGCGCCTGCTGGCGCCCGAGCCGAAGAAGAAGGAGGAGGCCAAGAAGAAGCTCGAGGCCATCAAGGAGAAGGCCAAGCCCAAGAAGGAAGAGAAGGTCGCGGAGAAGCCCACCCCCAAGCCGGTGGAGAAGACGCCGCCTCCCAAGAAGGAGGTGGCCGTGGCGCCCCCTCCGCCCGAGTCTCGCGCCCTCAAGGCCCTGGCCAAGCTGTCGGCCGCCGGCCCCGCCACCAATGACTTGCTGGCGGCGGTGGACAAGCTGGGCAGCGGCCCCGGCAGCAAGAACGTGAAGACGTCCAACTACAAGCTCTCGGGGCTGATCGGCAAAGCCCCCATCGCCAACGCGGGCCTGGGCACCTTCGGCCTGGGCGGAGGCGGCAAGGGCGGCGGCGCCACGCTGGGCGCGGAGCTCTTGCGCGGCAAGGGTGGCGGCGGCATCGGCGCGCTGGGCGCTGGCGGCGTGGGCAAGGGCAAGGTGGGCGGTGTGGTGACGCGCGCCACCACCCGCAGCATCTCCGCCACGCAGGGCAGCATCGACCGCGAGGCCGTGGCCAAGGTCATCAACAGCCACCTCCAGGAAGTCCACGCCTGCTATGAGCGCGGTCTGCTCAAGGATCCGGGCCTGGCCGGCAAGGTGGTGCTGGAGTGGACCATCGGCGCCGGTGGCCGGGTGGCCGCGGCCAAGACCAAGTCCTCCACCCTCCGAAATGCCTCTGTCGAGGCCTGTATCCTCAGCAGCCTGAAGGGTTGGGCCTTCCCCACCCCCAAGGGCGGCGTCGTCATCATCTCCTATCCCTTCATCTTCAACTCGGTCGGCTACTGACGCGGGCTCTCCCCGCGTCCGTGGCGGCCTCCGCTCGGACAGTCCCCATCGTGCGAAAAGCCCTCCTCCTGTTCCTGTCGCTCATGCCCGGCCTTGCCTTCGCGCAGGCCGAGGCGCTGGAGAACCCCGGTACCGTGTCCGCCGTGCAGGACCGGGCCTACCGGCTCAACCACGAGCTGACGCTCGGCATCGGCGTGCTGCCGGCGGACGCCTACTACAAGGGCTACTTCGCGGGGGTCGGCTACACCTACCACTTCAGCGATAGCTTCGCGTGGCAGGTAGGCCGCGGCTCCTACAGCTACAACGTGCAGACGGGCCTGCGCAGCCAGCTCGAGAACGACTTCGGCGTGGCCCCCACCGCCGCCGCCTTCGAGGACGAGGTGCAGTGGATGGTGGGCTCGGACGTGCTGTGGAGCCCGCTGTACGGCAAGACGGCCTTCCTCAACCGCAAGGTGCTGCACTTCGAGGCGTTCGTCATCGGCGGCGCCACCATCTTCAAGCTCAACCGCGAGGGCGGCTTCCGGCCGGGCGCCAACGTGGGCCTGGGCCTGCGGCTCTTCAGCAGCCAGAACGTCTCCTTCCGCCTGGATGTGACGAACAACTTCCTGTTCGCCGGCGCCCGGCGAATCGTCAACGTCCCCACCATCCAGTTGGGCACCGCATTCAACTTCGGCGCCACGGAATGACTCCCCGCACCCTGCTCGCCGCGCTCACCAGCGCCGCGCTCCTCACCCTCCCCGTGGAGGCCCGGGCCGCTGAACCCGCCGCGCCCAAGCCTCCTCCTGCTCCCGCTGCCGCCACTGGCGCGGCGCCCAAGCCTCCTCCTCCCGCCGCCGCCACTGGCGCGGCGCCCAAGCCCGCCGAGGCCGAAGCGCCAGCCGCCGCTGCCGCCGCTCCCGCCGAGACCGAGGCCGCCGAGACCGCCGCCGAGCCGGCCACGCCGCCCGCTCCGGAGAAGGTGGACCCCAAGCTCTTCGACGAGGCACTGGCGGAGTACTTCGCCGGCAACCCTCGCGCGGCCGCGGGCCCGCTGTTCGCCTGGCTGTCGGCCGCGCCCCGCACGGACGACAACTACGCCTGGGGCCAGTACTTCCTGGCGCGCAGCCTCATCGACCTGGGGCTCACCCACGCAGGCGCCACGTACCTGGCGCGCATCGCCCGCGAGCGCTCCAACCCCAACGTGCTGCCGCGCGCCCTGGAGACGCTCAAGCAGCTCACGGACAAGCCTCACGACGAGGTGATGATCGACGAGCAGGTGTTCGGCGCGTTGGACCTGGGCTTCCTGGAGCAGGAGGCCGGCGCCTACGCTCACTACCAGCAGGGGCTGGTGGACCTGCGGGTGGGCAACGAGCGCTGGGCCAACACCCACTTCGCCAAGCTGGAGGAGGGCGGCGCCGAGGCCAGCCGCGCGAAGTTCGCGCTGCTCGTCACCCGCCTGCGCACGGTGAAGGAGCCGGGCGAGGAGCTCATCACCGACTTCCTCACCCTGTCCAAGGACGAGCAGCTCACCCGCGAGGCGCGCAACGAGGCGGCGCTCGCGGTGGCCCGCCTGCGCTACGAGCGCAAGGACTACCCGGGCGCGCTGGAGGCCTACTCCCTGGTGAAGCTGCCCGAGCTCGATCCGGGCCGCGCCACGCTGTACCTGGAGGAGGCGTGGACGCGCTACAAGCTGGGTGAGCTGCGCGCCGCGCTGGGCATCCTCACCACGCTGGATGCGCCCTCCTTCCGCGACGAGTTCCTTCCGGACAAGTACCTGCTGCGCGCCCTCATCTACCGGGACCTGTGCCACTACCTGCCGGCCAAGCGCGCGGCCAAGGAGCTCACCCGCCGCTTCGCCGACTCGCTGGACGCCATCGCCGAGCGGGATGACCTGACGCAGGACCTGCGCCTGCGCCGCGCCGCCGCCGCACACGGGAGCACCAAGCGGGCTTCGCGCTTCAAGGAATTGCTGGAGCTGGAGTCCGAGCGGCTGGGCCGCTACGCGGGCAGCTTCGGGGAGCGGCTGCAGGCGCACCTGACGAAGCTGTATGCGCTGTCGCTGGGCGAGTCCGAGCGCGTCTACCAGGCGCGGCTGGGCGAGGCCGTGCGCCAGGAAGCCGACACGTTGCTGCGCGCCTCTGAGCAAGTGCGCCTGATGGAGTACGAAGTGGGCCTCAAGCTGTATGAGCGGGTGAAGAAGGGCTCCAAGGCAGTGCTGCCTCCGGAGGAGGAGCTGCTGCGGGCCGAACAGGTCGCCTTCCGCTTCGATGGGGAGTACTGGAACGACGAGCTGAAGTCGTACCGGGTCCGCATCGACAGCCGCTGCATCGAGGAGACCCCATGAGCGGCCAGCTGACGGGCCTCATCACCGCGGTGCTGCTGGCGGCCAGCCCTGGCGGCCCCGCGCGCGGGGATGCGGGCCTCAACCCCATCGTCTCCAAGGCCAAGGAGCGCGAGGAGCTCATCACCAAGCTCAAGCGCGACATCTTCAAGGTGGACCGCGCCATCGGCGAGACGGAGCGGCTGATCGCCAAGAGCCGAAACGCCCCGTACCTGCCGGACCTGCAGTTCCGGCTGGCCGAGCTGTACGTGGAGAAGAGCCGCTACGTCTATTACCTGCAGGCCGAGTCCCGGCCGGAGGGAGCCAGCGGCGCCATCGTGTCGCCGGAGACGCGGCTGCTGAAGAACAAGGCGGTGCAGATGTACTTCCGCCTGCTGCGCGAGTACCCGGACTTCCACGACGGGGACAAGGTGACGTTCTACCTGGCGCACGAGCAGCGCGAGCTGGGCAGCTTCGACGAGATGCTCAAGACGCTGGGGGACCTCATCCGCAAGTACCCCTCCAGCCCCCTGCGCCTGGAGGCCGAGCAGATCCTCGGCGACCACTTCTTCGACAAGGCGGACCTGGCCGAGGCGGAGAAGCACTACGCCGCCATCCTCGCCCAGCCACCCTCGCCGGTGCATGACCTGGCCCGCTACAAGATGGGCTGGATCCGGGTGAACCAGGCCAAGCACGCCGACGCCGTCACCTTCTTCGAGGCGGCCGCGGCGAGCGAGCCCCTTCCCGGCGTGGACGCCAAGAAGGCGCTCAACATCAAGCGCGAGGCGCTGCTGGACCTCGTCTACAGCTACACCGAGGTGAAGCCCGCCAAGGGCGCGCTCAACTACTTCGAGAAGCTCAGCGAGAGCCGGGCCACCTTCGCCCTGGCGCTGGACAAGCTGGGCAACCGCTACTTCATCAAGCAGCAGTACGAGTACGCCATCCCCGCGCTGCGCAAGCTGATGGAGATCCAGTTCGACCCCGAGCTGGACCTGGAGCGCGGCCAGAAGCTCTACGACGCGCTCAAGGCCTCCAAGGGCAAGGTGATGCCGGAGCCGACGGACCTGCGCTTCCTGGTGCGGGCCGCGGTGCAGAGCAAGACGGACCCGGAGCTGCCCGAGGCCGACCGCAAGAAGCACCTGGCGGAGCTGGAGGAGATGGCGCGCGACTTGTCCACGCAGCTGCACCTAGCGGCGCAGAAGAAGGACGACAAGGCGATGTACGTCACGGCGGCCTCGGCCTACCGGGAGTACCTGAGCCTGTTCCGTCCGGACGCCTACGTGCGGCCCATCATGAAGAACCGCGCCGACGCGCTCTTCGAGGCCGGGGCGTTCCCGGACGCGGCGCGCCAGTTCGAGGAGCTGGCCCGCTACGAGGAGAAGGCCAAGCAGCGGGATGAGAAGGCCATCGAGGCGGCGGTGTACGGCGCGCTGCTGTCGCACTTCTCCACCGTGAAGCCGGAGGAGGCGCTCAAGCGCAACGCCTTCGAGGTGGCCGACGCGCGCCAGGCCCTGAAGGTGCTGGGCGGCAACTACGTCACCCGCTTCCCCAACAGCCCCAACGTGCTGGAGGTGAAGTTCAACATCGCCCGTGCCTTCTACGAGGACGGCGACTACCAGAAGGGCGCAGAGCTGTTCACCGCGTTCGCCCTGGCGCACCCCAACCACAAGGACGCCGCCGTCGCCGGCAACCTGGCGCTCGATGGGCTGCGGCAGCTCAACGACTTCAAGGGCCTGGAGGAGACGGGCAAGAAGTTCCTGGGCACCGCGCTACCCGCGAAGTTCCAGGACGACGTGCGCAAGATCCTCACCCAGAGCAAGGCCGAGGCGCTGGACGAGCTGGCGCTCAAGAGCGCGCAGGAGACGGGCGACGTCATCCAAGGCCTGCTCAAGGTGGCCGACGAGAACAAGAGCTCGGAGATTGGCGAGAAGGCCCTGTACGGCGCCTTTACGGCCGCGCGTGAGAAGCGGGACATGACGCGCCAGCGCGAGCTGGGCACCAAGCTGCTCACCGACTACCCCAAGAGCCAGTTCCTCTCGGACGTGCTGCTAACGCTCGGCCGGCACGCGGCGGAGGCCGGCGCCTTCGGCGAGGCGGCGGGCTGGTACGAGCAGGTGGGCCAGAAGCTCACCGGCGACGTGACGGGGCTGGATGGCTACCTCTCCGCCGCCCGGCTGCGCATGGCGATGGGCGACTACAAGGAGGCGGCACGCACGCTGGAGACAGCCTCCGAGACGGCCGGCGCGCGCAAGGCCGAGGTGCTGGTGCTGCTGGCTGACGCGCGGCTGAAGCAGAAGGACTACGCCAACGCCCGGCGAGCCGCGGAGTCCGCGCTGGCTCTGGACAAGCTGAGCACGTCGGCGGCGGCGGTCATCGCCGAGGTGCAGGCCACCACCGCTCCGGGCGAGGCTCCTGACAAGCTGATCTCCACCCTCACCACGGCGGTGCAGGGGCCCAACGGCCAGACGGAGGAGGCGGCCAAGGGCCTGTGGTTCCTCGGAGAGATCCTCTACCGGGGCTACAAGGAGCTGCCGTCGGACAAGGTGGAAGAGAAGGTCGGCGCGCTGCAGGGCCTGGAGGGCATCTACACGCAGGCGGCCTCGCTGGGCTACGCGGAGTGGGCGGTGGCCTCGCTGTGGAAGCTGGGACTGGCGTACGGACACCTGGCGGACGTGGTGGACGGGACGCAGCCGCCCGCGGGCATGTCGGCCGCGGAGGCCAAGGCCTTCCAGGCGGCGGTGAAGGAGCAGGTGGCACCGCTGCGCTCCCGCGCGGAAGAGGCCTTCAAGGCCTGCCTGAACCGCGCCGAGCAGCTCGAGGTGTACAGCGCGGCGGTGGTGGGCTGCCGGACTCGGAGCGAGACGGCGGCCATGCCGGTGCCCGCGCCCGGGGCGCCCGTGCGCAACGCGTCGGTGGAGGAGCTGCGCAAGAAGGTGGAGGCCACGCTCACCGCCGAGTCGCTGGAGGCGCTGGGCATGGCGTACCTGGAGTCCCGGCAGTACGGGCTGGCGCAGCTCACGTTCGGCCGCGTGACGGAGCTTCAGGACACGCGCGCCGCCTCGCACAACGCGCTGGGCTGGGCGCTGCTCAACCAGGGTGATGCGATGAGCGCGCGCGAGGCCTACGCCCGGGCGCTGGAGGCCGACCCGACGTACAACAAGGCCCGCCTGAACATGGCCGCCCTGCGCTGCCGCTTCGGAGACGCGGACGGGGCGCGGCGCGAGCTGTCCGTGCTCAAGGACGTGGCCTCGCTCAATGGCCCGGACGTGGACGCGGGGTGGAAGGCGTGCAAGTGAGGCTCTTCGCCATCGCCCTCTCGGGCCTGCTTACCGCGTGCGGCCAGGGGCCGCACCTGGAGGGCAGCGTCACCTCGCTGTTGGATCTGCGCTACGAAGGTGCCCAGGCCGTGGGCACCCAGGACGAGCTCTCCGTGCGCTTCTTCACGCGCAAGGGCGCCAGCGAGGACACCATCCTCAAGGTGTCGGCCAGCCTGGAGGATCTCGAGTACGCGCCAGGCCAGTCCGTGGACCTGGCGCAGTTGCTGGACGAGGAGCCTGACTCGGCCCAGCGCGGCACGGTGAGCCGCAGCGTGCTGGATGAGCCGGTGCGCGACTTCCCGCGCCTCACCCGGGGCACGCTCACCTTCGATGAAGCCCTGCAGCCCGGCGCTACCGTGTCGGGCGAATTCCGCGTCACTTTCGTCAACGGCACCGACGTCTACTCCGGCCGCACCATCTTCGGCCGCTTCGAGGCGACCGTTCCATGAAGCGCTTTGTCCTGCTCACCCTCCCCCTGCTCGCCGCGTGTGGCCCGCGCTATGGCATGCGCGCGCCGGACGAGATGGTGAAGAAGCTGCCCTACGAGACACGCATCGAGCTGCTGGAGGCGGAGAACGCCCTGGCGCTCGCCATCGACCGCGTGGACGAGGCGGGCAGTGAAATCCTCCGTGCCCGAGACAACATCCGCCGCGCCCGCTCGCGTGCCCAGGCCGCCGAGGCGGAGCTGGACCGCGCCGAGGACGCCGTCTCCCGCGAGGTGGCCCAGCTCACCATCGACGAGGCGGAGGCGCGCGTGGAGTACCTGCGCGCCCGCCAGCGCCTCAACGTGGACCTGCAGGAAGTGGAGCAGCTCGCGCTGCGCTGCGCCTTCGCCCGCTTCGAGCAGGCCCGCGTGGAGGCCGCCCGCAAGGCGAAGGTGGAGGGCAGCGAGGAGCTGGATCCGAAGGAGTTCGAGGCCCAGGTGGCCGAGTGCGACGCGGAGGTGAAGGAAGAGCGCGCCGAGCTCACCCAGGGCACCTCCGAGGAGAAGGCGGCGAGGGAGGCGTGGGAAGGAAAGAAGGCCGCGCTGGCGAAGAAGACTTTTGACGCGCGAACCAGTCCGTACGTGGAGAACCTGTGATGATCCGAGCCGGAGCCCTCGTCTTCCAGCTTCTCACGGCGCAGGTACCCGCGCCGGCCACTCCCGCCCCCGAGGCCGCCGCGGAAGCCGCGCCGCTGCCCCCAGACGCGGACGCGCTCTACAAGCTGGGCACGGCCTTCCTGGCGAAGGGGCAGCCCAAGAAGGCGGTGACGCCGCTGACGAAGCTGGTGGAGAAGGCGCCGGACGTGGTGGCGGCGCGCGTGGCGCTGGCCCGCGCGCTGCGGCTCTCCGGCGACACGGAGCAGGCGCGCACCCTGCTGGACACCTCCCTGGCGGCATACCCCGAGGAGTCCACCCTGCGCGCCGAGCGCGGTTTGCTCGCGCGGGTGTTGGACGAGACGGATGTGGCCATTACGCAGTACTCGGTGGCCGCGGAGCTCTCCCCCAAGGACGCGGAGCTGCAGTTCAACCTGGGCGAGGCGCTGCACCGGGCGGGGCGGACGGACGACGCCATCGAGGCCTACCAGGACGCGCTGAAGCTGGATGAGAAGCTGACGGTGGCCCGGGTAAACCTGGGCAAGGCCCTGGCCGAAAAGGGGCGGATGGGCGAGGCCAAGCAGACGCTGCAGAAGGCGCTGGAGCTGGCCCCCAAGGATGCCGAGGCCCACTACAACCTGGGCGTGCTCCTCATGAGGGAGAACGACCTGATGGGGGCCATGTCCGCGTACAAGAACGCCCTGGAGGTGCAGCCGAAGCACGCCATGGCGCACAACAACATGGGCGTGGTGTACGACGGGCTGGGGCAGCACGAGAAGGCGACGGAGGCCTTCAAGAAGTCGATCGCCGCGGACGGCAAGTACGCGGAGGCGCACTTCAACCTGGGGCTGGCGTACTTCCGGCTGGGCGACAACGTGCGCGCCACGAAGTCCTTCGAGAAGGCGCTGCTGCTGGAGCCCCGGCGCTCCAGCGGGCCGTACACGCAGCTGGGCCATCTGTACCTGCAGCAGGGCAAGAAGGACCGGGCGGTGGCGGCCTTCCAGAAGGCCATCGAGGCGAGCGCCGAGGACGGTAAGAAGACGACGGAGGCGTACCAGGGGCTGGCGCGCGCGTACCTGGCCCTGGGCAAGGTGGACGACGCCATCGCCACGCTGAAGAAGGTGGTGGAGGACTTCCCCAAGGACGCGAGCGCGCGCGCGGCATACGGAGACGCGCTGAAGGCCAAGGGAGACCTGGACGGCGCCATCGCTCAATACGAGGAGGGCGTGCGGCTGTCGGCGACGGTGGAGGCGCGGCTGGCGCTGGCGGACGCGTACGCGAAGAAGCACGTGGGCGCCAAGGCCCAGCCGCTCTACGAGGAGCTGCTGAAGGAGGAGCCGAACCACCGCGCGGCGAAGCTGGCGCTGGCGGACCTGTACCTGGCCATGGGCCGGTACGCCGAGGTGGAGACGCTGCTCGCGCCGAAGGAGGGCGAGGAGTCGGACCCCGCGGCGCTGGCGCGGCTGGGCGTCATGCACTCGCGCATGCAGCGGCCGGACAAGGCGCTGGAGCTGCTGGAGCAGGTGGCGAAGAGAGACCCCGCGCAGCTCGACGCACGGGCGGAGCTGGGGCAGATCTACCTGCGCGGCGGTGACCCGGAGAAGGCGGTGCGGGTGTTGGGTGACGTGCTGGCCATCGAGCCCCGGCACGCGCTGGCGCTGCTCTACACGGGCCAGGCGCTGTACCTGCTGCGCAAGCCGAAGGACGCGGAGAAGTCGTTCCGGGCCGCGGCGCAGGTGGACCCGAACTTCGCCGAGCCGCACAACGCGCTCGGGCAGCTCCTGGAGCAGACGGGCCGGGTGGACGAGGCGAAGGCGGAATACGCCAAGGCAGTGGAGCTCCAGGCCAACCACGAGGACGCGAAGACGGCACTCAAGCGGCTGGGCGGAGTAGCGACGAACAAGGCACCCTGAGCCGCCTGTCTACGCCGGCCAGCCCAGCAGCACGGCCCCGGCGATGACGAGCACCGCGCCCGAGAGCTGCCGGTGCCCCGGCCGCTCGCCCTGGAGCATCGCCAGCACCAGGGCGAAGGCGATGGAGGTGTTGCGCAGCGTGAGCACCGCCCCCGCCCCCACGCGCGAGAGCGACACGAGCATCAGCGCGAAGGACAGCGTACACAGCCCGCCCGTGACCAGCATCAGCACCGGACTCCGCCGGGCCTGCCGGAGCACCGCTCCCCTGCCCTCCCCTCCCAGGCGCGTGAGCATCAGCATGGGCAGCGCCACGCACAGCGCCAGGGCGAAGAGCGCGGGCGCCTGCGCCCCCTCCCCGAGCGCCAGCTTGTAGGCCACGTGGTAGCCGGCGATGCACACCGCGCTCACCGCCGCCCACGCCACGCCCCTCCCCGCTGGGCCCGCCGGGCGCGCCAGCCCCGTCACCACCAGCCCTCCGCCCAGCACCAGCGCGCCCGTCACCGTCAGCGGCGTGAGAGCCTCTCCCAGCCACAGCACCGACACCGGCCACACCAGGAGCAGCGCCCCGCCGCGCGCCACCGTGTACGCCAGCCCCAGCGGCGCGTGCCTCAGCGAGCGCGCCAGGGAGAACAGATAGGCCCCTTCGCACCCGCCCGCGACGAGGCACCACAGAAGCCCTCGCCGCGTGGGGAACGCCTCCCCCTGCAGCCCCAGCGCCCACAGCCCACCCAGCACCACGGCCACGGAGGTGACGCCGATGATGCCCGCCTCGGGATCCTGGTGCCGCTTGAGCAGCGCGTTCCACAGCGCGTGGAAGAACGCCGACAGCAGCACCAGCGAGAGGGCGACAGGCTCCACCGAGGCTCCAGGAAAGGGAGGCCCGGTTCTACCCTACCGCCGCTGTCAGTAGGGCTTGTCCACGCCGCGGCGCGCCGCCAGCCACGTGCCCTTGATGTAGTCGGGCAGCTGGCTGACCACCTTCTCGGACTCGGCCTCGGTGATCTGCGAGTGCAGCGCGGCGAAGACGCCGTGGAGCACCAGGCGCACGTTCTCGATGTCCGCGTTCAGGTGGTTGGCCACGTGCAGGTAGAAGTCGTCGCGGTCCAGCTTCTCCGGCGCGTCGCCGCGCTTCTGGCAGCGGCCCACCAGCTCCCGCACATCGGGAGAGAGCTGCTCCAGCAACTGCTGGACGATTCCACCCGGCAGGCGCTCGGTGAGCGCGCAGAACACGGCCTCGACCGCCAGGGCCGGCTCATAGTCGGGAAGCTGCTCGGTCACCTTCTGGAGGAAGGACTGCCGGTCGGTGCCCACGCCGAGCCCGGACCAGGACTGGGTCTCTACGTCTTGCATAGGGAGTCTCCTTGCACTCCCATGACGCTGGGGTTGCACCTGTCTCGTGGCAGCAGACGGGAGGCCAGGAGGCCGCGCGTCCGTGCCTTTCCGGGAACGGGAAACCTGTCTCCAAGTCGGGAGGGCTTGCGAGCGCGCCCCAGGCGACACACCGTGCTTCAGAGAGGACGGTGGGGCACTGGGGCGCTCGACCGCTCGCTGAGACTGCCTGGGGCGTCCAGAAGAAGACGCCCGACCCGGTGCGTCATATAACGCGAGCGCTCAGTACCCCACGCGCCAGACGGGCGAGCGGCCGTACCCAACTGTGTCCCGTATCGCAGGAGCAACCCGGACTCATGACCCAGCCCTCCGCCCAAGCCCCCCGGCTCGATCTGCCCAACCTCGCGGTTCACGCGCTGTGGGTGGGTTGGTTCACGGCGGTGCTGGTGGGCTGGAGCGGCTGGTCGCCAGGCCCGCGCCTCGCGGCGATGGTGCTCGGGTGGGCGCTGATGTTCTGGAACTACGCCGTGCTGCACAACCACATGCACGTGCCCATCGCCCAACCGAAGGCGCTGCGCTGGGTGCTGTCGCGCACGCTGGGGCTCGCGTGCGGCTTCGCGTACCGGGGCTACTACGTCCACCACTTCAACCACCACAAGTACAACGACGGGCCCGGAGACTGGGAGCAGCCACGACCGGGCGAAAGCGCGCTCCACTACTGCGTGCGCTGGGCGCTCACGCCGTGGTTCTGGCCGTGGGAGGCCGTGGGCCACGCGTGGAGCGGCTGCAAGACGCGCCGCCAGCGGCTGGAGCTGCTGCTGGACTTCGCCGTGGTGGACGGCACGCTGCTGGCGCTGGTGGCGTGGCAGCCTTCGCTGGGCCTGTCCCTGTTCGCCATGTTGCTGGTGGGACAGGCCAGCATCCACTACCTCAACCTCGCGGCCCATCTGGGCGCGGACGCCAGCGACCGGACGGCCCTGGCGGTGACGTCCTTCTCGCGCTTCTACAACCGCTACTTCTTCAACGCGGGCCACCACCAGGCCCACCACCTCAAGCCCCAGGTCCACTGGCGCGCCCTGCCCGCGCTCACCGAGGAGCTGCTCCAGAAGGGCCAGCACCGCCCCGAGCTGGTGGCCGAGCCCGCCCCCATCCACCCCGCGTGGATCGCCCGCGTCGCCGCCACGCGCCGGGCCGAGGAAGGCTCGCGCACGGCCTCCTGAGTCAGGCCATCGGCGCGCTACGCAGGGCGAGCCGGTTCACCACCTCCAGCACCTCGCCCAGCCGCACGGGTTTGTGGAGGTACGCGTCCGCGCCCGCCGCGAGGCAGCGCTCGCGGTCTCCCGGCATGGCCAGCGCGGTGAGCGCCACCATGGGCACGGCGGCCGTGGTCGCATCGGCGCGCAGGTGGCGGATGGCCTCCAGCCCGTTGAAGCGCGGCAGCTGGATGTCCATCAGCACCACCGCCGGCTTCATCTCGCGGCACATGCGCACCGCCTCTTCCCCATCCCGGGCGATGCGGACGAGGAAGCCATGGGCCTTCAGGTAGTCCTCCAGGTGCCGGGTGTTCGCCTCGTGGTCATCGGCGATGAGCACCGTGCGCCCGGCCGACAGGGGATAGGGCGTCGGCAGCCGCGTCATGACGCCCAGGCCCACGGGCTCGAGCGTCACCGAGCCCGCGGGCGGCTCCACGGGCAGCACCACCGTGAAGCGGCTGCCCTTCCCCAACGTGCTCTCCACCGTCAGCGTCCCGTGGTGCAACTCCACCAGGCGGCGCACCAGGGCCAGCCCCAGCCCCGAGCCCTCATGGCGCCGCGCCAGCCCCGCGTCCAGCTGCACGAAGGGCTCGAAGATGCGCTGCCGGTCCTCGTCCGCGATGCCGATGCCCGTGTCCCAGACGGTGAAGGACACCGCCGCGCCCTCATGGGCCGAGGCCACCTCCAGGCCGATGCGGCCTCCCTCGGGGGTGAACTTCTTGGCGTTGCTCAGCAGGTTGAGCAGCACCTGCCTCAGCCGCCGGCGGTCTCCCCACAGGCCCACCACCTGTCCGTCGCTGGCGTAGCTCAGCGAGAGGCCCTTGCGGCGCGCCTGCTCGCGCACCAGGCGCAGGCTCTCCTGACACACCTCCTCCACCGGCACGGGGGCGAACACCAGCTCCAGGTGCCCCGCGTTGCTCTTGGTGACGTCCAGCACGTCATTGATGAGGGACAGCAGGTGCTTGCCGCTCTCCTCGATGGTGCGCAGGCTGGAGCGCTGCTCCTCGGTGAGCGGGCCGAAGATGCCCTCGCCCATGGCCTCCGACTGCCCCAGCACCGCATTGAGCGGCGTGCGCAGCTCGTGGCTCATGTTGGCCAGGAACTCGTCCTTCATCCGCCCCAGGCGCTCCAGGTGCTCGTTGGTCTGCCGCAGGTTGTCGCTGAGCACCTGCTGCGCCTCTTCCTGCGCCTTGCGCTCGGTGATGTCCACGTGGAAGCCGGTGGCGCGCACCCCCGCCCCCGCCGCGTCCCGGAGCACCAGCGCGTAGCCGGCGATCCACCGCCACGTGCCGTCCTTGGCCAGCATGCGGAACTCGTTCACATACCGGTCCCCCTTCGTGGGGTCCTGCAGGTGCCGGCCCACCGCCTCCAGCACGCGCGTCAGGTCCTCGGGGTGGATGTGGCCCGTCAACGTCTCGATGCTGTTGGGCAGCTCGGCGTCCTCGTAGCCGATCTGCGCCTTCCACGCGGGGGAGAAGTACACCGTGTTGGCGGCGACGTCCCAGTCCCACAGGCCAAGCTGCCCGGCGCGCACCGCCATCTCCAGCCGCTGGTTGGCCTCATGGAGCAGCTTCTCCACGCGGCGCCGCTCGGTGATGTCCACCGCGATGCCCAGCACGAAGGTCTCCCCGTTGGGCGCGCGCAGCGGCCGCTTGTGGGTCTCGTACCAGATCACCGACTCATCCCGCAGGGTGACGCTCTCCTCCACGCGCACGGGCGTCAGGGTCTGCAGCACCCGCTGATCCACCACGTCGAAGACCTTCAGCTCCTGCGCGTTGCTGTGGACCTGGGAGTTGCTCGCCAGCACCATCGCGTCCGGCGTGGTGGAGTACGAGTCCGCCAGCGCCTTGTTGACGAAGATGAAGCGGCCGTGGCGATCCTTCACGAAGATGAGGCTGGGGTCCGCATCCAGGAGCGCCAGCATGAAGGCCCGCTGCTGCTCGAGGATGTTGCCCTCGGGGTGGAGCGGCTGGCGGGGGATGCGGCGCTCCCAGGCGGTGGGAACCTCCTCCGTCGCGGCCTTCACCGGGCCCGCACGCACCAGCAGCCCCCCACCCTCCAGCCGGTGGCGCTCCAGCCTCCAGGACATGGGCGCTGCGCCCTCCTTGGCCGCCGGCCGCGCCCACGCGAAGCGGTCTTCCGGGCCGGACACGAGCCGCTGGGCCACCACCGCGTCGAACAACTCCGCCAACGTGCGCCCTCGCGGGTCCAGGCCCAGCAACTCCTCGCCCCCCGGGCCATACGTGCTGACGACGCCGCGCTCATCGCACAGGAGCCACAAGGGAAGCCAGGCCGCGTCCGGCGGGGGAGCGCTCATGCGGAGAGTTCTCTAGGGCAACGGGGGGGCGACGGCCGGCACGTCCAGCACCATGCGCGTGCCGCTGCCGGGCTGGGTATGCACGTGGATGCGCCCGCCCCAGGACTCGACCAGCTGCTTGACGACGGGAAGGCCCAGCCCCGTGCCATGGCCGGGGGCCTTGGTGGTGAAGAAGGGCTCGAAGATGCGGCCGAGCACCGCATCGGGGATGCCCGGGCCGTTGTCGCGCACCCACGCCTCGACCCGCCCATCCTTCCCCGTGCGCACCCCCGCCTCGATGGAGGGCTCGGGCATGTCGGCGATGGCGTCGGCGGCGTTGCTCAAGAGGTTGAGGAACACCTGCTGGGCATGCACCGGGTTGGCGCGGATGCGACAGGGCTGCTCCGGCAGCACCAGCGACACCCGCGCGTGCCGCATGCGGCCGGTGAGGCGCAGCATGTTGCGCACCTCCTCCAGCGTCCGGCCAAGGTCCGCGTCCAGCGCCGAGCTCTGCTCCGGGCGGGCGATGTTGAGGATGGTGCGCGACAGCTCGGTGACGTGGCTGGCCACGTGGGCGAGCATGTCGCGATCGCCCGAGTCCATCACCTCCACCGTCCCCTGCGGCGCGCTCGGCCCCGGGGGCTCGAGCAGGCCGTGCAGCACCTGGGCGATGTTGTTGAGCTCGTGGCTCACGCCGGCGGCGAAGGTGCCCAGCGTGGCCAGGCGGTCGGCGTGCAGCACCTGCTGGCGCAGCGCGTCCGCCGTGGCCATGGCGCTGTCGCGCTGGGAGGCCAGCAGCTGGTGGTAGGCGCGCACCTTGAGCAGGTTGGAGACGCGTGCCCGCAGCTCGGCGCCATGCACCGGCTTGTGCAGGAAGTCGTCGGCGCCCGCCTCCAGCCCTCGCAGCACGTCCTGCCGCTCATCCAGCGCGGTGACGAGGACGATGGGCATGTAGTCCCCGCGCAGCGACTCGCGCAGCCGGCGGCACACCTCGAAGCCGTCCAGCACCGGCATCATCACATCCAACAACACCAGGTCCGGCGGCTCCTCGCTCACCGCCAGCAGCGCCTCTTCCCCATTGGTGGCGAAGCGCAGCCGGTAGCCCGCCGGAGACAGCAGCGCCGCCACCGTGGTGCGGCTCAGCATGTCGTCATCGGCGATCAACACCCGCGGCGGCGAAGCCGCGCCATCCGCAAGGGAAGCCGTGAAGGGAGGAGCCGGTTCGGGCATGTTGTATTTTTGTAACAAAAACACACCACCCAAGCCATCCCCCCGCGAGGCCTAGTGGAGCTTGGGAGGGCGTGGCCCCACCTCTCGGGCCACGCGGGGTTTGGGCGTCACCATCCGGGTAATTCCGTAAAACAACTGATCCTCGGTATACACCTTGCGAACCCGCGAGGTGCCGGGGATGTAGGAGGGGCCGGGCCGCTCCAACCATTGCAGCATCCGCACCTCGCCGCGGTGGGCGAAGGTGGCCTTGAGCTCCCGGGGACACACCTTGAGGTAGCGGCGCACCAGGGGACGCAGACGGCGGGTGAAGTCCTTGCCCAACACGTCATGCCGGCGCCCGGCGTGCAGGGTGCCATCAAACCGGCGCGAGCAATGGAACAGTTCGTGGATGACCGTCTCGATGCGGGCCTTGGCGGTGGAGCCCCGGAAGAAGAGCGGGCGCAGGGTGATGCAGTAGAGCATGCGCCGGCCCTTGATGCGGACGATGGGCTTGCGCCGACCGCTGCGGTCCATGCTCTTGCCGCCCCGGAAGCACAGGGGCTTGACGGTGCCACGCGAGGCCCGGCGCGCCTCGCCAGCGATGACGAGGATGCGGCCGGCCCGAATGTGGCTGAACTCCGGCAGGCGGACCGAGATGTCTCGGATCAGGGCGCGGAGCGCCTTGTTGAAGTTGGGGCGGCGAGGGGCCACGAGTGGTGGACAGTCTAGCGGAAAAGCTCTTGGCGCGGCCGGGAGGCTCTTCACAATGTCACCCTGTGAAGCCCTCGACCCTGAGCCCTTGCCTCGCTGTTGCCCTGTTCTCTTGTTTGTGGCTGGGGTGCGCCTCTGCGCCCTCCCGGCCCGAGAACCCTCCAACCCTGGCCCTCCAGGAGACCACGGTGGCCTCCCAGGGCCTGACGGACGCCACCGTGCGCTATGCCGGCCAGGTAGTGAGCCCCAGCCCCGGGGTGCTGGAGAAGGCCGACTACGAGCTCGTCTCGGACGGCCAGGTGGTGAAGACGGGCACGGCGGCGCTGAACGTGCCGCTCACGGCGGGGCAGCCCACGGCGTTCTCCTTCGAGGAGCGGGCGGCCTACGTGCGCGGCTCGGAGGACCTCAAGGCGATGAGCGAGCGCGGGGGCACCCTGCTGATGGCGCTGAGAGGCACGCTCACGGTGCGCTCGGGGCAGACGGTGGAGACGCTGCCGTTCGCCGCCTCGCGGGCGGTGCGCGTGCCCCGGCTGCCGGAGGTGGTGGTGGAGAGCCTGGACGCGGCGCGCTACTCGGCCGAGGAGGTGAACCTCACCCTGCGCCTGGGGGTGAAGAACCCCAACCCGTTCCCGCTGCGGCTGGAGGGGCTGCGCTACACGTTGAGCGTGGCCGGCAAGCCCCTGGACGAGGGCACGCTGGCGAAGGCGGACACGGTGGATGCCTCGGCGACGGGGGTGTACCCGCTGGAGGCCTCGGTGACGGCGGCCACGCTGGGGCCGGAGGCCAAGGCGCTCATCGCCAAGGGGACACTGCCTTACCAGGTGAAGGGAGAGGTGAAGGGCCCGCTGTTGAGCCTGCCCTACACGCTGGAAGGGAGCGTGAAGCTCAACGTGTCCAGGTAGTCTGGGGCCGTGCCCATCTACCTGCTGGACCCCGAGGATCCGGAGTCCTTCCCACCGCCCGAGAAGGCGGACCGTACCGGCCTGCTCGCGGTGGGAGGAGACCTGAGCCCGGAGCGGCTGCTGGCCGCGTACGCGCGCGGCATCTTCCCCTGGTACAGCGAGGGCCAGCCCATCCTCTGGCACTCGCCCAACCCGCGCTTCGTATTGGAGCCGGAGAAGCTCCACGTGGGCCGCAGCCTGCGCAAGGTGCTCAACGCGGGTGCCTACGAGGTGCGCTGGGACACGGCGTTCGCGGACGTCATCACCGCGTGCTCGCAGGTGCCGCGGCCGGGGCAGACGGGCACGTGGATTACGGACGAAATGCTGCAGGCGTACGTCACGCTGCACCGGATGGGCTTCGCGCACTCCATCGAGGCATGGGCGGGGGGCGAGCTGAAGGGCGGGCTCTACGGCGTGTCGCTGGGGGCGGCCTTCTTCGGCGAGAGCATGTTCGCGCGGGCGCCGGACGCCTCGAAGGCAGCGTTCGCCACGGCGGTGGAGCGCTTCGTGGAGTGGGGCTTCCAGCTCATCGACTGCCAGGTGGAGACGGAGCACCTGGCGCGCTTTGGGGCCGAGCAGTGGCCCCGCCGCCGTTTCCTCACCGCGCTCGAACGGGCGCTGAAGGAGCCCACCCGCCGAGGCCCGTGGACGTAGGCCCAGGAGTGCAGGGCAACCCGCTCCTCCGCGGACTGATCGTGTACCGTCAGCCGTCCCACGAACCCGAGGCCTGTGCTCATGAACCCACGTGTACTCGCGACGCTCTCCTTGCTCTCTCTCTCGCTCGTGGCACCTCCTGCGGTGGCGCAAGCTTCCACTTCGGACGACTCGGAGGCTCAGGGGGACCGTCCTGTCCAGGGCACGGGCTTTGCGTTCGCGATACGCGGTGGGTTCGGCTTGCCGCTGGGCAACGTGGAAGGTGGCAACGGGACTGAACCGGTGCGGATGAAGGACGTCGTCAACGGCATCGCCCCCGTGCAGCTCGATGCGGGGTACTTCCTCGGCTCGAGCCTCTATCTCGGCGCCTCCTTCCAGTATGGCAGGGCATTGCTCGCCGACGCCTGCCCCGAGGGCACGAACTGCAGCGCGACCGACCTGCGGTTCGGCGCCAACGTCAGCCTCCATCTCCCGACTTCCGGCAAGTGGAGCCCTTGGCTGGGGGTGGGAATCGGGTACGAGTTCTTCAAGCCGAGGAGCGAGTCCTTCAAGGGCGTGGAGTTCAACGGGCAGCTCGGGGCCGACTACCACCTCAGCGGGCCGGTGTGGGCCGGGCCCTTCGCGACGTTCACGACCGGCAAGTTCTCGAACGTCACCGAGAAGCAATCCCACTCCTGGCTCATGGGCGGACTTCGCTTGCTGATGCGGCACTGAGGCGCTGGCACCGCGAGGAGGAGCACGATGACGGTTCGCGAGATCCTCCGAGGACTATGAGCTTGCCGCTGGACAGAAGCGCCGCCGCGCCTGTGTCACTGCTGCGGCTCATCTGGCGATCCTATCTCACGAGCGCGCTCGTCCCAGTCTTCTTCATCGAGCTGGCGCTCATCGCCGCCTATTTCATCACCAACAGCGTCATCCGTGAGCAGAACATCACCACCCAGCAACGTCTAGCGACCGAGCAGCTTCAATATATCGCCCATCAACAAGCCGAGCACATCAGCTCACAGCTCGCCTCCGTGGCCTCTAACGTGGACCTGCTCCGCCGCCATGCCGAGCGCGCGTTCGTAACGCCGTTCGTCCCAGATGCCGAAGAGTCCTCGCGCTATGCCCTCTCCCTGGAAGGCGCGCTCCATACGACGCATGGACTCCCCGGCCGGGCCGCTCTGATTTATTCCAAGCCCTCCCGCATCAGCGAGTCTGAGCGCACCAAGGCTCTTCAGTTCGCTCAGCTTGATCCATTGCTCCAGAGTCTCGTGGAGACGCAGCCGCTGGTAACCCAGGCCTATGTCGACACCGCGGATCACCTGACCCGGTTCTACCCATACAGAGAATATGAAGACGTCATCGCGGCGTCAGGCCCTGGCTACGATTTCTCCATCTACAGCTACTATTACGAGGCTGACGCGACCCACAATCCAGAGCGCAAGGTCGTCTGGACAGACGTGCATGTCGATACAGCAGGTCAGGGGTGGATGGTTTCGGCCACCGCCCCTATCTACCCAGGGAGTGGCGATCGCATGGAGGGTGTAGCGGGCCTGGATGTCACCATCGACCGCCTCACCAACCAGGTGCTCCAGTTACACTTTCCGTGGAACGGCTACGGAATGCTGGTGGGGAAGGACGGCACCATCCTCGCTCTCACCACCCAGGGGGAGCGGGACTGGAAGTTGAAGGAACTCAGCGACTATTCCTACCACGAGCCCATCCGGCAAGACACGTTCAAGCCGGACACCTTCAACCTGCTCAAACGCGAGGACGGCCGCGCACTTGGCCAGCAGCTGGCCTCCGCTCAGCAGGGACTGGAGACCGTGACACTGGCAGGGCGCAGCAAGCAGGTGGCATGGTCCACCGTGAAAAGCACGGATTGGAAACTGCTGGTTGTCGTGGACGAGGCAGACATCTTCGCGGAGGCCTATGAGCTCAACAGGCGCGTCCTCCGTGTGGGCCTGGGCATGATCGCGGGGCTGATCCTCTTCTATGCCCTGTTCTTCGGGTGGCTTTACCAGAAGGTGCGCCGAATGAGTGGCTTGCTCGCGGAGCCTCTGCTGGACCTGGAGTCCATGATGCAGCGGATTGGCCAGGGCGAGTACACCCAGCCCCGGCCTACCTATCCCATCATCGAGTTACAGCGCACCGGAGAGGGGCTGGTCCAGATGGGCCAACACATGGGCCAGAGCAACGCGTCCTTGCAGCAGGCCCGCACGGATCTGGAGCAACTCAACCTGAAGCTGGAGGAGCGCATCCAACACCGCACCCGCGAACTGGAGATGGCCAACGCCGCCCTCAACCAGGAGAACACGGCCAAGCAGGGCCTCATCCAGGAACTGCAGCGCACGCAGAACCAGCTCATCCAGTCGGAGAAGCTGGCTTCCCTGGCCCATCTCACCTCGGGCATCGCGCACGAACTCAAGAACCCGCTCAATTTGATCAACAACCTGTCGGAGGCCAGTATCGAGCTATCCCAGGAACTGGGGCGGACGCTGCGGGAGCGGCCCCAGGTCCTTCTGAGCGAGGTCCAGGACATCATCATGGACTTCATGCGGAATGCGGCCATCGTCCACCAGCACGGGGTGCGGGCAGACCACATCATCCGGAGCATGATGGAGCATGCCCAGGGCCGAACCGGGGCGCTCGAGCCAACGGACGTAAAGCCGCTCCTGGAGCATTACCTGACGCTGACCTACGCAGTGGAGCGTGCCCGCTCTCCGCGGCTCGAAGTGACGTTCGTGCGAGAGTTCGACCCGACAGTGGGGAAGGTGCAGGCGATGCCCCAGCAGTTGGGGCGCGTGCTTCAGAACCTCATCCACAATGCCATGGATGCCGTGTCGATGAAGCAGCGCCAATCCACCCATGACTACGTTCCCACCATTACCCTGCGCACCTGTCGCGAGGGCGGCAACGTCGTCCTCCAAGTAGAGGACAATGGGCCAGGCATCCCGAAGGACCTCCACAGCCGCATCTTCGAGCCGTTCTTCACCACGAAGCCACCAGGAGGTGGCAACACGGGACTGGGCCTGTCGCTGAGCTACGACATCGTCAAACTCCACGGCGGAAACCTGACGGTGGAAAGCGAGCTGGGCCAATACACTCGCTTCACCGTGAGCCTCCCCGCCTGCGATACCCCACAGGTCGTCACGGCTGGATAGCCTGGGCGAGGGACTGGGCCAAAGCGGCAGTGAGCGGGGGCCCCGAGGCAAGGGGTTATGCCTGGCGAAGCAGCGAGCAGGCGTCGTAGGGTGTACTCCGGACCGCTCGACTCCCTGCTCGGGGCATGCGAAACGCAGGGTGCGGCGAAGGCTGCCAGAGCTGGCGCCCGCCGCGCGACGGCCCGACGGAGCAGATGCACCTATGGAAGTAGCAGCTACGCCGCAGTCAGCTGTGCAGGCCCCGCCTCCCGTAGGGCTGTTCCGGCTGACCTGGCCGATCTTCTTGGAGCTCCTACTGTTCATGCTGATGGGGACGTCGGACACGCTCATGTTGAGCGGCGTCTCGGACGATGCCGTCTCCGCGGTGGGAGTGGTCAATCAGTACGTCTTCATCTGCATCATGGCCACGGGCGTCATCAGCCACGGTGCCGCCATCGTGGTCGCCCAGTACATCGTCGCCCGCAAGGTGCAGGAGGCCGCCCGAATCTCGGCGCTCGCCATCACGATGAACCTCTGCCTGGGGTTCATGGTCAGCGCGGGGTTGCTGCTGTTCGGAGACGCCATCCTGGGTGGGATGAACCTGCAGGGGCCCGTGCTGGCGCATGCGACGACGTATCTGCACCTGGTGGGAGGCTTCCTCTTCTTTCAGGCGCTCATCAACGTCCTGTCCGGCCTGCTGCGCACCTACGGCTTCACCCGGCAGTCGATGTTGGTCTCGCTGGGCATGAACGTGCTGCACGTAGCGGCCAACTACGCCCTCATCTTCGGCCACTTCGGCTTGCCGGAGCTGGGAGTGACGGGCGCGGCGCTCTCCACCGTGCTGAGTCGAGCCATCGCGGTCGGTGTATTCGCATGGATGCTCTACCGCCTCATGCCGATCCGGATGGAGTTCGGGGACTACGTGCGGTTCTCGAAGGAGTACGTCCGCAAGATCCTCAAGGTGGGCGTCCCCGCCGCGGTCGAGCAGCTCACCTATCAGGGCTGCCAGACGGTGTTCCTTTACTACATCACCTTCCTCGGCACGGTGGCCCTGGCGTCCAGGCAATATGCCTTCGCCATCTCCCAGTATGTCTTCCTGTGCAGCCTGGCGATTGGGATGGGAACCGCCATCATCGTCGGGCGCATGGTGGGCGCCCGCCGCCCTGAGGACGCGTACCGCCAGGCCCTGCAGAGCCTGAAGTGGGGCGTGGGCATCACCCTCGCGGTGGATGTGACGGCCATCCTCTTCCGCGAGCCGCTGGTGGGACTGTTCACGGACAACGGCGACATCCGCCAGGTCACCGCCCAGCTCATCGTCCTGAGCATCCTCCTGGAGACGGGCCGGTCCTTCAACCTGGTCCTGGTGAACGCGCTGCGGGCCGCTGGAGACGCCACCTTCACCGTCTACATGGGCATCGTCTCGATGGTGTGTATGAGCCTGCCGCTGGGCTACTTCCTGGTGTTCCGGATGAACCTGGGACTGCCGGGGGTCTGGCTTGCCATCGCGGCGGATGAGTGGCTCCGCGGCGTCACCATGTGGCTCCGGTGGCGAAGCCGAGCCTGGGAGCGGCACTCGCTCGTCGAGCAAGAGGCGCAGCCCGCCGCGGTGACCGTCGGAGGATAGTGCCCGAGCGCTACTTGTGAAGCGCCAGGCCCTTCACGGCCTTGTCGACCTGCTTCCGGTCACCGCGCACCGCGAGCCCCACCAGATCGAGGTCCTCCGGGTTCTCGGCCCCCAGCGCCGCGCGGTTCGCCTCATCATTGCCCGTGGCGAACATGGGGCCCACGTAGACGGCGGCAGTCAGTCCGCGTTCGACGGCGGCACGATGCGCGCTCTGGAGCTCCGCTCGGGTGGCGCTGAAGACGAGCATCGGCTGACCGAGCAGCCGGCAATAGCGCCTCCCCGCGGCATCCTCGTAGGGCTCGCCGATGGCTTCCGGGGCCGCGGCGGCGATCCCCGTGGCAAGGAAGGCGGTGACATTCAACTTCTGCCAGATGGCGAGGTCCTCGCGCACGATGAGCGCGACCTTGGTCGTGAAGGTCTCGGGCATGGTTCTCTCCGCTGTGGAGGCACATCCTCAGCGGTCGAGGAACTTCCCGTCTGGAACGTTTGTGCAGATTGCGCGGTAGGCCGCCGGGGTCAACCCGAACGCGCGGCGGAACCAACGCCCCAGGTGACTTTGATCGGCAAAGCCCACGGCGGCGGCAACGGACGCGGGTGCTTCACCCATGGCAAGCCTCCGACGCGCGGCGGCGAGACGCAGCTGCACGAGGTAGGCGTGCGGCGGTAACCCATAGGCCGCGCGAAAAGCCCGAGACAGCTGGAAGCGGTCCGCTCCGCAGAGTCGAGCGAGCGCGTCCAGCCCCAGGTCCTGCTCCATGTGCTCACGCAGCAGCTCACGGGCTCGCCGCGCGGCGCGGGTTGCCGTCTCCCCCACCCTGACGACCTCGGATGCGCCGAAGTGTGAATTGAGGGCCGCCGCCAGCGCATCCAACGCCCCATCCCGCGCGAGCCTCGACTCGGGCTGGTGGAGCCTCCAGAACGCCCGGCGGATGGCTGCCGCGAGCCGCGGTTCATCATTGAGGGTGGCGCGGAAGCCGGCCTGGTGGAGTGAGAAGGTGCCGTCCGCCACCCGGGTACAGCTCTGGGTCACCCAGGCGGGATCCAGGTAGAGCATCAAATACGTAAAGCCCGCCTCATCCCGAGCCTGTCCATCATGAATCTCTCCGGGCTCGATCAGGATGACGCGACCCGGCGTGCTGCGATGCAGCGCCCTCCGACACGAGAACTCCTGGAGCCCCTGCTCCGTCACCCCAACGAGATACGCATCATGGAAGTGCGGGTCATAGGCGTGGCCGGTGAAGTGCGCCCGGATGGTCTCGATGCCCGTGGCCGAATCGCGTGAGACGTCGACCCAGTCCTTGCCGGGCTGGGAAGCGGGGGAACGGCTCGGAGAGGGCAGGTTCGGTCCAGGCATCTCGCATCGGGACCCAGAGCACTTGCTCTAGATCTGGAGGATGTAGGGTCCGACCCGAAACGACCGCGAGTCAACTGCTGGAGTCCCCGCACGCCTCCCCCAAGCTGACGCACCGCTCCAAGGCCCAGGTAGGCTCGCGGAGGCAAACCCCCGTGGTTTTCTCGCTATTGACACTCCGCCAATAAGCTCCCATCATCAAGCTGACAGGAGCGCAGAGGCCCCATTCATGAGCTATCAACACATCCGGTCTTCGGTTGCGGATCGGGTCGCTACCCTCGAGCTGCACCGTCCTGAAGCGCGCAACGGCTTCACCATCACCATGGCGGACGAGCTCGGCGAGGCACTCGACGCCGCCGGTGCGAATGAAGACGTGCGCGTGGTCGTCCTCACGGGTGCCGGCAAGGACTTCTGCGTAGGCGCCGACCTGAGCGGCAGCTCGCTCGAGGTATCGAATCTCGAGCACCTGGAGGGCGGATGGGTCGAGCCGGCGACCCGGGTCACCCGCCGGATGTTCGCGCTGCAGAAACCGGTCATCGCGGCGATCCGTGGCGCGGCCGTCGGAGTAGGCTCGACGATGATCCTCCCCGCGGACTTTCGCCTCGCCGCCAGAGACAGCCGCTTCGGCTTCGTCTTCAGTCGGCGGGGCATCTACCCCGAGGCAGGCTCGAGCTGGTTCCTGCCGCGAATCGTCGGGATGGGACGCGCGCTCGACTGGATGGTGAGTGGCCGTCTGATTCAAGCGGAAGAGGCACTCGGCGCGGGCCTGGTCCGGTCCCTCCACGAGCCTGACGCACTGCTCGATGCCGCCTATGCGCTCGCTCGCGAGCTGGTCGAGACCACCGCACCGGTGTCCGTCGCCGTCATCCGGCAGGCGCTCTACCGGATGAGCGCTCTGCCCTCGCCCGAGCCCGCCTTCGCGCTCGACAGCCAGCTCATCGCGAGCTGTGGGCAGAACACGGACGCCGTGGAGGGAGTGATGTCCTTCCTGCAGAAACGGCCCGCGAGGTTCACCCGAACGGTCCAGCAGGACCTGCCAGCGTTCCTGCCCTGGCGGGAGCAGAAGTCATGAGCCCCGCCGCTCGACGCTGGAAGAGGCTCGAACCGGATACGCGCCGGGAGCAGATCCTGGAGTGCGCCGTGCGGCTGTTCGGTGAGCGTCCCTATGCGGAAGTCTCCACCACGGACATCGCCAAGGCAGCGGGCGTTGCCCGGGGGTTGCTCAACCACTACTTCGGGCAGAAGCGGGACCTCTACCTGAAGGTCGTGAAGCGAATGCTGCTCATGCCCGGCCTGGAAGAGAGCGTGCCGATGACCGGAAACCTGCGAGAGCGCGTAGAGCGCAGCGTCGAGTGGTACCTCGACACGGTGGCGACCCACGGAAAGACCTACGTGGCGGTCACCGGCACGGGAGGCATCGGCTCGGATCCAGAGGTCGAACGCATCATCTTGGAGGCGGACGATGTGGCCGCCGCGAAGACGCTCGCGTTCCTGGGGCTCAAGGTCGAGGTTGGCAGTGACGCGCGACAGCGGGCGATGATCCGCTCCTACGGCGGACTGGTGAAGGCCACCATTCGCGAGTGGATCCGCGGCGGAACCATCACCCGAGAGGAAGCACACCTGCTCTTGAGCGAGGCGCTGATCACCATCGTGCGTGACGTGCTCCCCCGACTGCCAGAGCAAGCTCACCCCGAGCAGGGCGATGCCCGGGCACCGAAGACAGGGCCCAAGCGATGACGGGAAGAGCGGAGGCCTCGAGGCCACTGGCGGGACGCACACTGTTGATGTCTGGCGGAAGCCGCGGCATCGGGCTGGCGATTGGCGTCGCGGCGGGACGGCTGGGTGCCAACGTCGCGCTGCTGGCGAAGACCGACACTCCGGATCCCCGGCTGCCCGGGACCGTACATACGGCGGCCGCGGAGATCGAAACAGCGGGCGGTCAGGCGCTCGCGGTGGTGGGCGACGTCCGCGACGAGGCGGACGTGCAGCGGGCCGTCGACGCGACCGTGGCCCGGTTTGGCGGCATCGACTTCTGTGTCAACAACGCCAGCGCCCTCGCTCCGCTCAAGACCGAGGAGCTGACCATCAAGCGCTTCGATCTGATGCAGCAGATCCAGCTCCGGGGGACGTTTCTTCTGACGCGCTCGGCGCTTCCGCACCTGCGGCGCTCCCCCCACCCGCACATCCTCTCGCTCTCTCCGCCAGTCAACCTCGCGCCGCACTGGATGGGCCTGCACCCGGCGTACACGCTCGCCAAGTACGGGATGACCCTGCTCACGCTCGGCTGGGCCGCGGAGTTCGCCGAGGCCGGCATTGCCGCGAACACGCTCTGGCCCCGGACGCTTATCGCCACCGCCGCGGTGAAGAATCTGCTCGGCGGCGACACCTCGATGCAGAGAGCCCGCGCGCCGGAGATCATGGCGGACGCCGCCGTGGCCATCCTCCAGCGCTCGCCGCGCGACTGCACCGGGCAGACCTTCATCGACGAAGACATCCTCCGCGCCGAAGGCGTTACCGACTTCAGCCGCTACGGAGGGGGCTCCGACGTCATGCTCGACCTCTACGTCGACCCCTGAAGAGGAACACATCAGCACGTTTGACCACTGAACCGCAGGAGGTGCCCATGGGTGCGTCTATCGCAGACCTGGAAGCGCAGTGCCAAGCACGGGCGGACAAGCTCACGCTGCCGCTCCTCCTCAAACGCAATGCGGAGGAGTACGCGGGTGCTCCCGCTCTCAGCGCTGGCGACACGACGCTCACCTGGGCACAGGTACGCGAGCGGACCGCCGCGCTCTCTCGTGGGCTCGGCACCCTCGGGCTGAAGAGAGGCGAGCGGATGCTGATCATGATGTCCAGTCGGCCCGAGCACTGGATCATCGATTACGCCGCGGTCCATCTCGCCGCCATCCCCTGCACCGCCTACCAGACACTGAGCACCGAGCAGGTGGGCTACGTCGCGAAGCACAGCGGAGCCACGGTGGTGGTGCTGGAGGGCGCGGACGAGGTCGCACGGTGGCGGCCGGTGCTCGAAACGCTCACGGCCCTCAAGCGGATCATCGTCATCAATGGGTCGGCCGTCCCGGCTGGCGATGCGCGCTTCGTCTCCTTCGCGGAGCTCGAGGCCGAGGGGAGCAGGCTTCACCAGGAGGATCCCCGGGTCTTCGAAGAGAGCTGGAAGAGCATCCGGCCCGAAGACCCGATCGCGATGATGTACACCTCGGGGACCACCGGCGAGCCCAAGGGCGTGGTGCTGAGCCATCGCAATGCCTTCTACGAGGCGATCTCGGTGGATCTCTGCATCCCCACGCCGATGCAGGCCCCCTCGATTGCCTATCTCCCGCTGGCGCACATCGCCGAGCGCGAGCTCGGCCTCTACCGCGCGGCCTACAAAGCACTGCATGTGCATATCTGCGCGGATCCGGCGGGCGTAGTGCCGCTGCTGGCCAAGGTGCGGCCTCCCGCGTTCTTCGGCGTCCCTCGCGTCTGGGAGAAGCTCGCCGGAGGCCTGCGGGCGAAGCTGGGCACGCTCGAGCCTCCCCAGCGCGAGGCCATCATGGCGGCCCACGCGGTGGCCCTGGAGGCCTTCCGGATCGAAGGCTCTGGAAGAGCGGTACCTCCAGAGCTCGCCCAGAAGGTCAAAGAGGCGGATGCCAAGGTCCTCCAGCCCCTGCGCCGAACGCTCGGGCTGGACGCGCTCGATTGGGCGAGCAGCGGCGCGGCGCCAATCCCCGTCGAGGTGCTCGAGTACCTCGGTGGCTTCGGGATCAGGGTGCTGGAGGTCTGGGGAATGAGTGAGACCACGGGGTGCGCCACCCTCAGCACGCCCGGGGACTTTCGCGTCGGCGGCGTAGGCCGGCCCATCCCGGGGCTGCAGGTCCGGCTGGCCGAGGACGGGGAGATCTTCGTCCGCGGCCCCGTGGTGTTCCTCGGCTACCTCGACGCGAGCGGTGAGATCATCCGGGCGACCGACGCGGACGGCTGGCTCGCCACGGGCGACATCGGCACGCTCGACTCCGATGGATTCCTCACCATCACCGATCGCAAGAAGGAGCTCCTCATCACCTCGAGCGGAAAGAACATCGCTCCTTCCAAGATCGAGAACATGCTGCGCGCGCACCCCCTCATCGGTCAGGCGATCGCGATTGGGGATGGCTGGCCTTATGTGACGGCACTCATCTGCCTCGACGCGGACGCAGCACCGGTCTGGGCCAAGGCGTTCGGCCTCGCACCGCGGTCGATCAATGAGCTTGCTCGCGATCCGGCGATTCAGGCGGAGCTCCTCTCGCTCGTTGCCTCGGTCAACACCCGGCTCTCCCGAGCGGAGCAGATCAAACGCTTCGAAGTGGTCACCGAGACCTGGTCTCCCATGACGGGCGAGCTCACCCCCACCCTCAAGCTCAAGCGCCGCGTCCTCCTCAAGCAGTACGCCGAGCGCATCGCCACGCTCTACGTGGACGCCTGACTCCTCACGCACCGGATCCACACCAAGGCCCCCTCATGTACGCGAGAACACCGGAGCACGCCTCGTTCGCTGACGCCATCGACGCGTTCTGCCGCGCCAAGACAGGGACGCGAGCACAGCGCGACGCCCTCACCCAGAACGGCACCGAGGCCCACAGCCCCGCGATCTACGCGCAGATGGCGGAGCTGGGTTGGCTCGGGGCGGGCATCTCGCCAGACCATGGCGGCTCGGGTGGTGGCATGACCGACGTCTGTCTCTTCGCCGAGCGGACCGCGTACGGACTTGCCCCGGTAGGGGGCTACATCACCACCGCGGTCGCCGCCGGCCCGTATGCGAAGTTCGGGACCGAGGCCCAGAAAGAGAAAATCCTCGGTGGTATCGCCCGTGGCCGCGTGGAGGCGATCGCGATCTCCGAGCCTGGGGCGGGCTCGGACGTCGCCGCACTCACCTGCCGCGCGGTCCGGGTCTCGGGCGGCTTCATCATCAACGGGCAGAAGACCTGGTGCTCGAACGCCCACCTCGCGGACCACATCCTGCTCGTGGCAAGAACCGACCCCTCGGGCTCGCGGCACGAGGGCCTCACCATGTTCTGCGTCCCCACGGGTACACCGGGGATGGAGATTCGCGGCATCCCCACCCTGGGTGGCAAGGAAGTCAACGACGTCTTCTTCACCGACTGCTTCCTGCCCGAGAGCGCCGTGGTCGGTACCGTGGACCAGGCCTGGAAACAGCTCATGGCGGGGCTCAACAGCGAGCGGCTCATCCTCGCCGCGTCCATGCTCGGTCGCGGCCGGCGCGCGTTCGATGACGCCGTCGCGTATGTGAAGGAGCGCAAGCAGTTCGGCCGGCCTGTCGGCTCCTTCCAGGCGCTCAAGCACCGGATCGCGGACCTTGCCACCGAGCTCGATTGCTGTGAGCTGCTCGTCTACCGGGTGGCCGCGATGGCGGATGAAGCCCCTGAGCGGATGCTTCCCCGCGAGGCCTCGATGGCCAAGCTGAAGACGACCGAGACGGCCAAGCGCGTGGCCATCGAGGGCATGCAGATGATGGGGGGCTACGGTTACGCCACCGAGTACGACATGGAGTCGCATCTGCGCGCGACGGTGATCTCCACCGTCTTTGGCGGCACGAGCGAGATCCAGCGCGACATCATCGGCAAGACGTTCGGGCTCTAGACGAAGACCATGAGCGGAGAGAGACAGACATGACGGCACGTTCCCGATGGAGCTCGGATGAGCTCGAGCAGGTGCGCGGGCTTGCGGCCACCTACTTCACGAAAGAGGTCCTCCCCAACGTGCCCAAGCACGTGGCCCAGGGCTATCCGGACAAGGCGCTCTACCGGCGAGCGGGCGAGCTGGGCCTGCTCTGCATGTCCATTCCGGAGGCCTACGGCGGCGGCGGCGGCACGTTCGCGCACGAGACGGTCCTGCTCGAGGAGCAGATCCGCGCGGGCGATCCCTCGATGGGTTTCGCGGTGCATTGCACCATCGTCGCGCACTACCTGCTCGCCTATGCGTCCGAGGCCCAGAAGAAGAAGTGGCTGCCCAAGCTCGCCAGCGGCGAGTGGGTGGGCGCCATTGCCATGACCGAGCCGGGGACCGGCTCGGATCTCCAGGCCATCTCCACCCGCGCGGTACGCGACGGCGACTTCTATCGGGTGAGCGGCTCGAAGACGTTCATCTCCAACGGCCACGTCTGCGACTTCCTCATCATCGCCGCGCGAACAGGGGACGCGAAGGGTCACGCCGGGATTTCGCTCCTGTGCGCCGAGGTCTCCGACACGACGCCCGGCTTCCAGCGGGGCCGGATCCTCGACAAGCTAGGCGGCAAGGGCCAGGACACGACCGAGCTCTTCTTCGATGACCTGAAGATCCCCGCCGTCAACCTGCTCGGAGGCGAGGAGGGCAACGGGTTCGTGCAGCTGATGCAGCAGCTCCCCCAGGAGCGGCTGAGCACGGCGATCCTCGCCATGGCGAGCCTCGATCGCGCCGTGGAGGTGACGATCGAGTACACCAAGCAGCGTCACGTCTTCGGCAAGCCGCTCTTCGCCTTGCAGAACACGCGCTTCGAGCTGGCGGAGTGTGCGACCCTGAGGCGTGTCTGCCGCACCTTCATCGATGACTGCATCGCATCCCACCTCGAGGGCAAGCTCGACGTGACCACGGCGGCCATGGCCAAGTACTGGGTGACGGACCAGTCCTGCATCGTCGCCGACCGCTGCCTGCAATTGTTCGGCGGGTACGGGTACATGAAGGAGTATCCCATCGCCCACCTGTTCGCCGATACCCGCGTCTTGCGGATTCTTGCCGGTGCGAACGAGATCATGAAAGAGCTCGTCGCCCGTTCCCTGTAGCCCCATTCAACCGTTCCCAAGGAGGCTCCCAGTGAGCCAGGAAGCTTTCATCTTCGACGCCATTCGCACCCCTCGCGGCAAGGGCAAGAAGGGCGCGCTGCACGGCACCAAGCCCTTGTCGCTGCTCGTAGGCCTGGTGGATGCACTCAAGAAGCGCCACCCGAACCTGGATCCCAAGCGGATCGATGACGTGGTGCTCGGCGTTGTCTCTCCGGTGGGGGAGCAAGGCGCGGACATCGCCCGGACGCTGGTGCTGGCGGCGGGCCTGCCGGAGACCACGGGAGGGGTGCAGCTCAACCGCTTCTGCGCCTCCGGCCTGACCGCGGTGAACATGGCCGCCCAGCAGGTCCGCTCGGGCTGGGAGCATCTGGTCATCGCGGGCGGCGTGGAGAGCATGTCCCGCGTACCGATGGGCTCGGACGGCGGTGCCTGGGCCATGGACCCCGCCACCAACTACGACACCTACTTCGTGCCTCAGGGCATCTCCGCGGACCTGATCGCGACGATGGAGGGCTTCACCCGCGAGGACGTGGACCGCTACGCCGCGCAGTCGCAGGAGCGCGCGGCCAAGGCCTGGGCGGGTGGCTACTTCAAGAACTCCATCATCCCGGTGACGGACCAGAACGGCCTCACCCTGCTCGATCGGGACGAGCACATGCGCCCGGAATCCACCGTGGCCTCGCTCGGTCAGCTCAACCCGTCCTTCACGACGATCGGCGAGGCGGGCGGCTTCGACGCGGTGGCGCTGCAGAAGTACCACTCCGTGGAGAAGATCCACCACATCCACACGCCGGGGAACTCGTCCGGCATCGTCGACGGCGCGGCGCTCGTGCTGGTGGGCTCGGAGAAGGTCGGCAAGGCGCTCGGCCTCACGCCGAGGGCGCGCATCGCCGCCATCGCCACCTCCGGCGCGGACCCGACGATCATGCTCACCGGCCCGATTCCGGCCACCCGGAAGCTGCTCGACATCGCGGGCCTCTCCATCAAGGACATCGACCTCTTCGAGCTCAACGAGGCATTCGCCTCCGTGGTCCTCAAGTACCAGAAGGACCTCGCCATCCCGAGCGAGAAGCTCAACGTCAACGGCGGCGCCATCGCCATGGGCCACCCGCTGGGCGCCACGGGCGCCATGATCCTCGGGACCGTGGTGGACGAGCTCGAGCGACGAAAGGCACGCCGCGCGGTCGTCACCCTGTGCGTCGGCGGTGGCATGGGCGTGGCCACCCTGGTCGAGCGCGTCT
Source organism: Hyalangium ruber (assembly GCF_034259325.1). NCBI lineage: Bacteria > Pseudomonadati > Myxococcota > Myxococcia > Myxococcales > Archangiaceae > Hyalangium > Hyalangium rubrum. The sequence goes on from NZ_JAXIVS010000003.1 coordinate 69,401, forward strand.
GATCCCCTCCCCTTTCCCTTCCGACAAGATTCGAGCAACCCCATGAGTGAGCAGAACACCATCCGCTGGGAACGAGACGCCGACGGCATCGTGGTCTTGACGCTGGATGACCCGAGCCAGTCCGCCAACACCATGAACGCCGCGTACCTGAAGTCCATGCGCGCGACCGTGGACCGCCTCGTCAAGGAGAAGGCCGACATCACGGGCGTGATCATCACCTCGGCGAAGAAGACGTTCTTCGCGGGCGGTGACCTGAATGATCTGCGCAACGTGAAGAAGGAAGAGGCCAGGCAGACCTTCGAGCTTGGGCAGGAGATCAAGGCGCAGCTGCGCGCGCTGGAGACCCTCGGCAAGCCCGTCGTCGCGGCGATCAACGGCGCGGCACTTGGAGGCGGGCTCGAGATCGCGCTCGCGTGTCACCACCGCATCGTCGCCGACGTCAAGGGCGCGCAGATCGGACTGCCGGAGGTAACGCTCGGGCTGCTGCCCGGCGGCGGCGGCGTGGTGCGCACGGTGCGCATGCTCGGCATCGTGGATGCGCTGATGAAGGTCCTGCTCCAGGGCCAGCGCTATCGTCCCCAGGAGGCCAAGGAGGTCGGCCTCGTCCACGAGGTGGTGGGCTCGGTGGATGCGCTCCTGCCCGCCGCCAAGGCCTGGGTGAAGGCGAATCCGGCCGCACAGCAGCCGTGGGATCAGAAGGGCTACAAGATCCCCGGGGGTACGCCCTCCTCTCCGGCTCTCGCGGCGAACCTGCCCGCCTTCCCCGCCAACCTGCGCAAGCAGCTCAAGGGGGCGAACATGCCCGCGCCGCGCGCCATCATGGCCGTGGCCGTCGAGAGCACGCAGGTGGACGTCGAGACCGCGTTCACCATCGAGTCACGCTACTTCACCGAGCTGGCCACCGGGCAGGTCGCGAAGAACATGATTCAGGCGTTCTTCTTCGACATGCAGCACATCAACTCGGGCGGCGGCCGTCCCAAGGGCTTCCCGCAGCACACGGCGAAGAAGGTCGGCATCCTCGGCGCCGGCATGATGGGCGCCGGCATCGCCTATGTGTGCGCCAAGGCCGGCATCGACGTGGTACTCAAGGACGTGAGCCTCGCCTCCGCCGAGAAGGGCAAGCAGTACTCGGTCAAGCTGGTGGAGAAGGATGTCCAGAGGGGCAAATCCACGAAGGAGAAGGGCGAGGCGCTCCTGGCGCGCATCCACCCCACCACGGACGCCGCTGCGCTCTCGGGCTGTGATCTGGTCATCGAAGCGGTCTTCGAGGACGTGAAGCTCAAGCACCAGGTCTTCCAGGAGATTCAAGAGCACGTCGCTCCGGACGCGGTGCTTGCCTCCAACACCTCGACCCTGCCGATCACCCTGCTCGCGGAGGGCGTGAAGCGGCCGGCCGACTTCGTCGGGATGCACTTCTTCTCCCCCGTGGACAAGATGCCGCTGCTCGAGCTCATCGCGGGCAAGAAGACGAGCGACGCCACGCTCGCGAAGGCGATCGACATCGCCGTCCAGATTGGAAAGACGCCCATCGTCGTCAACGACAGCCGGGGCTTCTTCACCAGCCGGGTGATCGGCACGTTCCTCAATGAGGCCGTTGCCATGGTGGGCGAAGGCATCGCCCCCGCGTCGATCGAGCAGGCGGGCCTCCAGGCGGGCTACCCCGCCGCTCCGCTCCAGTTGATGGACGAACTCACGCTGACCCTGCCGCGGAAGATCCGGCTCGAGACGAAGGCCGCCGCCGAGGCCGCTGGCCAGCCCTGGATGGACCACGGCAGCTACGGGGTCATGGACGCGATGATCGACCTGTACCAGCGCAAGGGTCGCTCCACGGGGGGCGGCTTCTATGACTATGCGGATGGCAAGCGCACGAACCTCTGGCCAGGGCTGGCTCAGCACTTCACCAAGCCCGGCCACACCATCCCTTTCGAGGACATGAAGGAGCGGATGCTGTTCGCCGAGGCCATCGACACGGTGCGGTGCTTCGATGAAGGCGTCCTCCGCTCCGCGGCGGATGCGAACGTGGGCTCCATCCTCGGGATTGGCTTCCCGCCGTGGACGGGCGGCGTCGTGCAGTTCATCAACGGCTACGAAGGGCGTACCGGCACGGGGCCGCGCGGCTTCGTCACCCGCGCGCGCGAGCTCGCCGAGCGCTACGGCAAGCACTTCCTGCCTCCCGCCTCTCTCGTCGCGAAGGCCGAGCGCGGAGAGCTCCTGAAGTAGCACCCGCCCACGAAAGGGGTCGTTCCATGGCTCTGAACTCCAGCCGACTTGCCGCCGCTGCGCCTTCGCTCGACGCGAGTACACTCGTCGAGAGACAGCGTGCCTACTTCGAGACCCGTGCCACGCTCCCACTCGAGTGGCGGCGGGCGCAGCTTCAGGCGCTCGACCGGGCGGCGCGCAAGTATGAGGCCGAGATCCTCGCCGCCCTCAAGTCGGACCTCTCGAAGAGTCCAGAGGAGGCCTTCTTCACCGAGGTCGGGAGCATCTACGGCGAGATCAAGAGCGCGCTGAAGAACGTGAAGGCCTGGATGAAGCCACGGCGCGGCTCGGCGCCCCTCGTCATCCAGCCAGCGAGGGCCTATCAATACGCGGATCCCCTGGGCGTGACGCTCATCATCTCGCCCTGGAACTACCCCTATCAGCTGTCGATCGCGCCGCTCATCGGCGCGCTCGCGGCTGGCTGCACCGCCGTGCTGAAGCCCAGCGAACTCTCGCCGGCGACCTCGCGAGTGCTCGCGAGGATGCTGAGCGAGGCCTTCCCCCCGGAGATCGTCTCGGTGGCCGAGGGGGGCGTGGAGGTGAGCCGGGCGCTCCTCGCGGAGCGCTGGGATCTCATCTTCTTCACCGGAGGAACCCAGGTGGGCCGGGTGGTGGCCGAAGCCGCGGCAAAGCACCTCACGCCCACCATCCTCGAGCTGGGTGGAAAGAGCCCCTGCATCATCGACCGAAGCGCGGACCTCGAAGTCACCGCGCGCCGCATTGCCTGGGGCAAGTACGTCAACGCGGGCCAGACCTGCATCGCGCCGGACTACGTGCTCATTCCCCCCGAGCTCAAGGGCCGCTTCATCGAGCTGGTCCAGCGAGCCGTCCAGAGCTTCTACGGCGCCACGGCACGCGCGAGCGGCGACTACGGCCGGATCATCAGTGATCGACACTTCGAGCGCATCTCCGCGCTCGCGGCCGACGGCAAGATTGCCTTCGGAGGCGAGCGCGATGCACCCAGCCGCTACTTCGCCCCCACCGTCATCACGGATGCGCCCGTGTCGAGCCCGCTGATGCAGGAGGAGATCTTCGGTCCCCTGCTCCCCCTGGTCGACTGTCCGAGCATCGACGACGCCATCCGCTTCGTGCGCTCCCGCCCCAAGCCGCTCGCCCTCTACACCTTCGCGCGAGACTCCGCGGTGAACGAGCGCGTCCTCACCGAGACTTCGAGCGGCGGAGCGGTCACCAACGACGTGTGCGTCCACTTCGCCGCCGAGGGGCTCCCTTTTGGCGGCGTGGGGGAGTCGGGGCTCGGCGGCTACCACGGCCAGGCGAGCTTCGATGCCTTCAGCCACAAGAAGAGCGTGGTCAAACGCCCCTTCGCGCTCGACCTGAAGCTGCGCTACCCCCCTTACGAGGGCAAGCTCGAGTTCCTCAAGCGCTTCATGTGACGGGCCCGAAGGCCCGCCACATGCGCGTCAGGCTCAGAGCGTCTTCATATACTCGATGATGGCCCAGCGCTCGGCGTCCGTGAGCGACTGGGTGAAGTCATGCCCCTCGTTGCCCAGGCCATAGAGGTGCGAGTTGAAGATCATGCGCGAGCGGATCTGCTTCTCGGTGATGGGCGGCGGTGACTGGTAGGCGAGCGAGTTGTGGTTGGCGACGAGGTTGGCGATGTTCGCGAAGAGGACGTCGGGCGTCGCCATCTCCTGGCTGCAGGGGATGAACGGATCGTTGGCCGGCACATCGCCGCACGCCAGCGGCGTCACCTTCCAGCCGAGCTTGGCCCAGTCATAGGACGCATAGCTCGAATCGTAGCCGGCGTTGTTGCCCCGGCTGTTGGCGGAGGTCTGCTGGCGCTTCCACACCGCCCGGCGGTCTGACGGCTTGAGCACCTCCCAGAGGGAGGGCACGCTGCCGTTGTGGAAGAAGGGCGCGGAGGCCCACGCGCCGTAGAGCGGCGGAGCGATGTAGCCAAACGGCTCGAGCCACGTGTTGGGCCCCTCGGGCGAGAAGATGGGCCCCGTGCCCCTGTCGTACGCGGCACGCGGCACGCGGCGCAGCGCGCTCATGATCGGGTCATCGTAGAAGGGGCCGTGGTTGGGGGCCTGGTCGTTGTAGGCGAGGAAGGAAGTGTTCCAGGCTCGGCGCTTGCGCTCGTCGGCCATCAACTGCGCGCGGGCAGGGTCCGTCCGGATGGTCTCGATGGGGGTGATGACTCCGGCGATGCCCTTGAGGCGTGGGTCCGGAAGGTAGGCGGGGTTGGCGGCGTAGCGCGGCGAGTAGACACCATGGCAGCTCGCACAGGAGCCATTGCCCTGCTGCTTCGGGATGTTGGCATTGGCGCCGTTCGCCCAGAGATCTCGCTCGTGGTAGAGCACGGCCCCTTGCTCGGCCAGCGCGGTGTTGATCGCCTTGGGATAGGGCGGAGGAGAGAGCGAGAGGAAGAAGTTGTCATTGTCTTCGAACTCGACGGTCAGCGCGCGGCGCTGTGGGGGCGTGCGCGTGAGGTTGGCGACGCCAAAGGCCATCTCCGAGCGGACGTTGTCCGAGGTGAGCGCGCCATCCCAGAACTGGCGCGTCTTGAACGAGCGGTACCACCAGTTGGGCGCGCGGGACATGCCGCCCGCGTGGGTTGGGAAGAACTCGAGCAGGCTCGGCACCATGGCCAGCGAGTCCATGTCGAAGAGCGCGGGGAGCAGATCGACGATGCCGATGGCGTCACTCGAGCCGCGGCCCACGCTCCAGGGCACGGGGGCGAGCAGCAGGGGCGTCTCCCACACCGTGGAGCGGAACATGTCGGACTGGATCAGGCCCGCATCGCTCGCGTCGCTCGATCGGCCCCACACGAAGCCTGCTTCCTCTTCAGTCCCGAGCCGTGAGTCGTGACAGCCCGAGCAGGTCGAGCTGATCTGACCCGTGTAGCGGCCGTTCGCGTCCCGCTCTTGCACGAGCCCCAGCGGGAGCTGGCCGCTGCCTCCGTTGGTGAGGTTGGGGTTCTCCCAGGGCAGCGGGTAGGGGTTGCGGTATGGCGCCTTCGCAAGCCCATAGCGCTTGATGACCTGCTCGTCGAAGTCAGCAGGCCGTAGGGCGTAGCCCCAGAGCGTGTAGCTGTAATAGTAGGCGAGCGAGTTGCTGAACGGCTGGAAGTAGGTGCGCGTCTCGATGTTCGAGCGGCCCCGGGAAGCACTCGCGCGGAACTGGCCGCACGTCTGGGGATTCGGCGGCAGGTTCGAGACGAACGGCGCCGGCGGTGTGTGCAGATCCACCCAGTAGGCGTTGAACTGCAAGGCGGCACCGGGAGTGTTGATGCCGGGCACCACCAGGGTGCGCGGATCCACCGGCAACGGCGTGGAGTCCGGCTTCCCATTGCAGGCCGCCGCGAAGGGCGACCGGATGGCTGCGATGTCCAACAGCGGAAGGGGATCCGCAGCCGCCTGAGTCCCGCCCATGGCGAGGATCAGGGAACTGGAAGCCGCCCATCGACGAATCCAACTCAGGCTCATACGCACAGTCCTCCTTTATTGGCAGAATGCCAATAACCCGCAAATACGCCTCCCCTCAGGCACGCCACAATACGCAGTGCGTCAGTCAGGCTTTTTGGCTGGGTGGAGGGGCTGACCGGTGGGCCGCGGTGTTCACTCCTGGCGGCCCCTCAGTGCCTTGGGGCTGCTCTCCGCTGCCTTGGCGCGGGTGGTCGCCCACAGGTGGCTGAAGACCGCCGCCCGATCGGCCGCGCCCGGGTCGAAGCGCCCTGCCCGAATATCGGCAGCCAGGCGCCGCTCCAGGACGGGCAGCGCGCTGGCATCATCGCCATAGAGGGCGGAGAGCCGGCTCCGGGCGGCTTCGAGCGGCGCGTCCCCCGCGGCCGCCTGCCGCGCGGCGATGCCCATGGCATTCAGCACCATCAGCGCCGAGTAGGTCAGCTCCTGAGGCAGGGCGGGGAGCAGCTTGTCGCTGAGCACCTCCTGGGCCGCCTCCAGCAGCTCGTGGGCGATGGGCCTGTCACGCATGGTCGTGCTCCCGTGTCATCTCCAGGAGGTCCAGCTCCAGCGCCGGCAGGATGTGTGCTGTCAGCGCCAGCTCCAGGTTGCGCTCTCCGCCCGAGACATGACGCTCGGCCTGTTGCAGGGCGATGATCGCCCAGCGCAGGGTCGCCATGGCCTCCCAGTAAGGGACCCGGGCGCGGTCGATGGGGGTACCGCTCTGGCTCTCATAGCCCCGGTAGAAATCCTCACGCGCGCCAAGGCCGCCCGCCTCCCGCTCCAGGGCACCGAAGCGCCAGCAGGGCGCGCAGAACCACCCGATGTCGGCCAGCGGGTCGCCCCACCCCGCGAACTCCCAGTCGAGGATGCCGCTCACGCCTTGCGCGTCGACCATGATGTTGCCGGTGCGAAAGTCATTGTGGCAGAGGGTCGGTCGGGGCATGTCCGCCGCGTGACGCTCCAGCCAGCGCAGCCCCCACTCGAGCGCGGGATGCGCCGCCTCATGCCGATCGAGCCAGCCACGAAACTCGGCGATCCAGCGACGCGCGGTGCTGTCCGGCGGCGAACCCAGGAAGGCCAGCTCCGCGCGCGGAGGACGGATGGAGTGGATGCGTGCCAGCTCCCGTCCCAGTCGCTCGGCCAGGTTCACCCGCCCTCCTCCGGCCGCCGCGTCCTTCACCAGCCGATGCCCCGCGGCGGTGCCATTCACGCGACGCATGACGAAGAACGGCTTGCCGAGCACGACGCCGTCCGCGTCCTGCCACAGCGGCTCAGGCACCGTCACCCCGGCGGAGAAGGCAGCCTGGAACAGGGCGAACTCCTGGGGCCGCCCCAGGCTCACCGCTACCCCTGAGGGGGCGTCTGTGCGCACGACCAGCGCCTGGCGTCCCCCCCACCGGCCACCGGTAAAGGCCACCTCCAGGCCCCAGTTCTCCTGAATGGCGCCACCGGACAGCCTGGCGAGGGCGATGATCTCCGCCTCCTTGGCTTCGGCCTGGGCGGCGAGCCAGGCCGCCAGCGCCCCGCGCTGCGCCTCCATCACACCCCCCAGCTCCAGAAGTCCTTGCCCTCTTTCTGCAGGCTGCGGAACAGGACCATCTTGTGTACCTCCGAGGCGCCGTCGACCAGCCGGGCCTGGCGGGCATAGCGGTACATCCACTCCAGCGGCGTGTCCTTGGAATAGCCACGGGCGCCGTTGAGCTGGATGGCGGTATCGATGGCCTGATGGAGGGCGTCGGCGACGACGATCTTCGCCATGCTGACCTCTTTGCGGGCGAAATCGCCGGCCTCGAGCTTCCAGGCGGCCTTCATCGTCAGCAGGCGGCCCACCTCGATCTGGAGCGCGGCATCGCCCAATAGGGTCTGCACGCTCTCATGCTCGGACAGCGTATGCCCGAAGGCCTGACGGTCCCGCACATACTCCGCGCCAATCTCCAGGGCTCGCCGGGCCATGCCCAGCCAGCGCATGCAGTGGGTGAGACGGGCGGTGCCCAAGCGGATCTGGGTCGCCTTCAAGCCGTCGCCGACATTCATCAGGCGGTTGGCGTCGGGAATCTCGAGGCCTTCGTAGACCAGCTCGCAGTGACCGCCGTGCTCCTCCGGCCCCATGATGGGAATGCGCCGCTCGATGCGCCAGCCGGGGTCATCTCGGTGGTGGAGGAAGCAGGTCAGCCCCGTTCGCGGATCGTCGGAGGTACGCGCGACCAGGATGAAGTGGCTGGCCGCCGCCGCCCCCGTGATGAACCACTTGCGGCCGGTAATGACCCAGGTGTCGCCCTTCTTCTCCGCTCGGGTGAGCATCATGCCGGCCGGATCGGAGCCAGAGCCGGGACGGGGCTCGGTCATGGCGAAGGAGCTGCGCACCGCGCCGTCGACGATGGGCTGCAGCCAGCGGGCCTTCTGCTCAGGGGTGCCCACCTTCTCCAGCAGCATCATGTTGCCGTCGTCAGGAGCGGCGGCGTTGAAGCAGACGGGGCCAAAGATGGAGCGGTTCATCTCCTCATAGAGGGCCGCCATCCCGACGACTCCAAGTCCCAAGCCTCCGCGAGACCTGGGCATCTGCGGCGCCCAGAGTCCCGCCTCCTTGACCCGGGCGCGGACCGCCTCCAGCGCCGCCTCGCTGATGTTCTCGTGGTCGTCCCGGGCGGTGGGATCGCTCTCCAACGGGAGGATGTGCGTCTCGACGAAGGCGCGCACCCGCGCGCGCAGGGCGTCGACCTCGGCGGTCAGGGCAAAGTCCATACGGGGCTCCTCAGAGGGAACTGCAAAGGTGGCCGCCATCCACCGCCAGGATCGAGCCGGTCATGTAAGCGGCGGAGTCCGAGCAGAGCAGCAGCAGTGGGCCGTCGAGATCGGCGAGCTGCCCAAGCCTGCGCTGGGGAATTCGCTGGATCAGCGCCTTGCCAGCCTCGGTCTGGAAGAAGTCGCGGTTGAGGTCGGTCTCGATATAGCCGGGGCACAGCGCGTTGACCCGGATGCGGTAGCGGGCCCACTCCAGGGCCAGCGCCTGGGTGAGCTGAACGAGGCCCGCCTTGGCCGCCGCATAGTGGGACAGCATTCCTGCGACACGCAGGCCCAGGATGGAGGCGACATTCACGATGGTGCCACCTCGCCCGGCCTCCTTCAGACGCCGCGCCGCTTGCTGGGCCACGGTGAAGCAGCCGGTCAGGTTGGTATCGAGAACGCGGGTCCACTCGTCGTGCGAGATGTCGAGCGCGGCGGTGGTGGCGCTAATCCCTGCGTTGTTGATGACCACGTCGAGGACTCCCACCTCGCGTGTCGCGGCATCGAACGCCGCCGTCACCGAGTCAGGGTCTCGCACGTCCATGGGCACCGAATGAGCACTCACCCCGCGAGCGCGCAGGTCTGCGACCGTCTCCTGCAGCAAGGAGTCGCGCCGGGCGGCCAGAACCACGGTTGCGCCCGCGGCTCCCAGGGTCGCGGCGAAGTGCAGTCCCAGGCCGCTGGATGCCCCGGTTACCAGGACGTTCTTGCCGTGCAGCGAGCATGTCAGCGCCATGGCACGTGTCCCTCTCCGCTCGGAATTCCGAACGATCGTTCGCTATTATTTGGGTTGACGGACCGGGCTGGCAAGGATCTTCTGGCTGCGACGCCCCTTCCCCTCTGAGCCCCGATGCCAGCACGCGCGCCTCCGCTCACTCAGGACGATGCCTTCGCCAGAGAACACGGGCTCACGCTGAAGGAGCTCTGCGAGCGCCTGTACCACCGGCATCGTGACCGCATGGAAGTGAAGAAGCCGCGCACGGCGGTGGCGAACCTGACCCGAGTGCTGACAGCGACGCTTCGCATGTCCGAGCGGCACAGCTTCCACGAGATGAGCATGCGCGACCTCAGCCGGGCCTCGGGACTGAGCATCGGCGCGCTCTACAGCTCCATCCGCGACAAGGACACCCTGCTGGAGATGGTGCTCGACGTGGTCTCCGATGCAGTGGATCGGGTGCTGGTCGCCGTGCCGGAGGCAGTGCGCGCCGACCCGCGCGTCCATCTGCGCTGGATCGTCAACCGGCACATCCAGCTCACCGAGGCGTTGCCCGCCTGGTTCAAGTTCGCCTACCTGGAGGCCAAGGCGTTCGGGCCCTCGGCGCGAAAGCGCGCCCGCCAGGAGGAACTGGCCACCGAGCGCCTGATCCGCGAAGCCCTGGATTCGGGTGTGCGCCAGGGCGTGTTCAAGCTCAAGGATCTCGAGATGACAGCCGCCCTGATCAAACCGCTGCTGCAGGAGTGGTACCTGAAGCGCTGGAAGTACCACCAGCGCGGCATCTCTCCCGAGGCCTATGCGGATGCGGTCATGAACCTGCTGGAGGGCAGCGTGCTCGGCTGAGGGCAGTGCCCGGTGCGGAGGAGGACTGCACAGCCCTTCATGGACGCGCGGGCGGCGGGCCCAGCACGAAGGGGGCACTGGCTCGCTCGAGCACGAAGTAGAAGTGGCGGCCCTCGTGGAGCACGTTCTTGCCGTTCATGATGCCCATCAGCGTGCGGTCATCGATCTTCTTGAAGTGATCGAAGGTCGCCGTGCCGTCGTAGACCATCGTCGCGGTGGACTCGCCACGGAACGCGACCATCCACGCGCTCGCTTCGCCTTTGCCGAGCTCGAGGTTGGAGAAGAGCGAGCCGTCGGGCGCGCGACACACGAGCGGCTGCACGTCCAGCGGCCCGCCGAAGCGCTTGCCGACCCAGCGCACCTTCCCGAGCAGCTTCGACAGCGGATGCCCCGTCGCGAGCTCCGCGCCCTCCCAGCTTCCCCAGAGGTCGTCGAGCGACGCAGGTTCAAGCGCCTCCCAAAGCGCATCGAGTTCCGCGGGGTCGATGGTGCTGCGGGCGCGGAACTCGGCGAGGCGGTTACGGGCGGAAGCGGCAGTCATTCGATTCCTCCGAAGGTCAGGACGGGTTTGACGACCGACCCGTCGCGCATCTTGGCGAGCGCTTCATCGAGCCGGTCAAAGGGAAAGGTCTGGATCACGCGCTCCAAGGGGAGCTGCCCGGCACGCCACATGCGCACGAGCTCGGGGATGAACGTATGCGGATCGGCGTCGCCCTCGATGACGCCGACCAGCGTCCGCCCGTAGAGCAGGTGCGTCTGGCTGATCGACACCGGGTTGGCGCCGCCGCGGAGCGCGAGCGTGGCGCACACTCCAGGCGCCCCGAGCGCATTCAGCGCCTGGGTGATCACCGCCTGGGTCCCCACCGTATCGACACAGAAGTCGAGCGTACCGCCAAGCACCTTCCGAAGCCCCGAGCTGCGCTCACCGACCTCGTCCGGGGCCAGCGCGTGGGTGGCTCCCAGCTCGAGCGCGAGTTGGCGCCGCGAGGGCAGCGGGTCGATTACCACGATGGGCGAGCAGCGCGCCGCGACGGCGGCCATGAGCGCACCAGCGCCCACCGCACCCGCACCGAAGATCGCGATGCCCTGACCGGGCGAGGGCTTCAGCGCTCGCAGCACGGTCCCGGCGCCGGTCTGGATTCCACAGCCCAGCGGTGCGAGCAGCGCGAGCTCATTCGAGCGAGGCACGCGGACCGCGTTGCGCTCGCTAGCCAGCGCAATCGACGCGAGGGACGACTGCCCGAACCAGCCTCCATGGACCGGCCCGGTGGCGTCGCGCAGTGTCGTTGTCCCGTCGGAGCGCGCGCAGGCGTAGTTGAGCGCGCGCGCGTGAGTACAGTACCCCGGCAGTCCTCGTTGGCAGGCTCGGCAGGCCCGGCAGGCATCGAAGCTGAGCACCACGTGATCGCCAACCTCGAGCGAAGTCACCGCGGAGCCGCGTTCGATCACCACCCCCGCGCCCTCGTGCCCGAGCACCACGGGCAGAGGCACCGGGACGACGCCCTCCATCACCGAGAGGTCTGTATGGCAGATGCCGGCGCCCACCATCCGCACGAGGAGTTCGTCGGGACGAAGCTCATTGCAGACGATCTCGGTGCGCTGCAGCGCACCTCCAACCTCACGAAGAACGGCCGCGGTTCCCGTCCGGCTTCGGGTCACTTCGATTCTCCGGTGAAGGGGGAGAAGGCAGTGGTGGGCTCGAGCAATCCCCGAACCATGCAGCCTTATCTACCGACTCGATCCGGGAACCGCAACTCGCTTCCCGCAACTTCTGCGTGAGCGCCATGCTCAGGGGAAGAGGTTCAGTAGAACGGCCCCTCGTCCGCGGAGAGCTGCTGCGCCGCCTTCTGCCAGGACGCTCCCTTCTCGTCGTCCGCCCAGTGCGTGACGATGCTCCCCCCTCGACTCACCTCGCTGACGGCGCTCATCGCGTCCAGGTGCGCCGGCCCCGAGACGAACTCGTACATGGACGCGTCGTCCTTCCACACCGAGAACGTGCGCGCCGTGTTGCAATACACGGAGGAGGCGAACTGGAGGGCCATCAACCCCGGCTGGCTCCGCAGCGCCTGGCCGACGGGCATGACGAGCTCCTGGAAGCGAGCCTGTCCCTCCGCGTCCGGCTTCAGCCTCAGGTAGGTGCTGCTCACGGTATAGCGGCCGGGCGCCAGGGTCCCGTCCGCTCGTACCGCAGGCCCGGCCAAGGGCCCGTTGAACGTGAGGTCCGCCTCGAGCTGCCCGCGCGAGCAGTCGGCCTGCTCATCCTTGGGCGGATCCTTCGGCTCCTCTGATGAGCAAGCAGTGAGACCGAGTGTCACGAGGCAGGCGATGAAGAGGTGCTTCATGGGTACAGCTCCTTTCAGCTCAGCGGGACTGCTGAGGACGGCAAGGGGATGACTCGGAGACGGCGCCAAAGAGCAGCGGGGCAAAGGAACGGTGGAGCCTCGCCGAGGGGAAATTCTCCGCACGCGCCAGCACTCGGACCGAGACCTCGGGCGTGCTGGGAGCCGTGGAGCGCAGCGTGGCCACCCAGTGCTGGGCTCCCTCATCGTCCCGGACCCGGAGGTAGAGGTAGCTGCCCGCTGGCAGGCGCTCCTCGACGTGGCCACACATCGTGTAGCGGGCCGCGGAGGAGAGGGAGTAACGGACCAGCGGATTGCTTCCGGGCGAAGTGGAGCGAGAGCCTACGGCGATCAACGCCACCAGTCCGCCCAGCACCGTCATCAGCAGCAGCGTGCGTTTCATGCCTCCAAGGTAGAGGCGGCAGGCTCACTGCCGAGCAGCGCCCGACCAGCGGCACTCCAGCGAGGATGAACGGCAGCCCGTGGGCGACGAGCGGCGCGTCTGCTCAGTCCGGAGATCCGTCCAGCCCCAGCTCTCCCTTCACCGCGGCCAGCAGACGGCGGCTCACCCGCGCCACCTGGCCGTCCCGCAACTCCACCGCGAAGGAGCCCTCCACGGTCCGCAGCGCCTTGATGCTGCCCACATGCACCAGCTCGCCCCGATGCACCCGCAGGAAGCCCACCTGGCGCAGGCGCTCCTCCAGCGAGCCCAGGGTCTCCTCCGTCACCTGCTCCGCACCCTCCGCCTGGAAGAGCGTGTACTTGTCCGCGGCCCAGAAGCGGGTGATGTCGCGCGCGTCGAAGAGGCGGATGGCCCCGGGCGTGCTGGTGACGATGCGCGTCGAGGCCCCCACCGGGCGCACTGCCTCCAGCGCTCGGGAGACCGCCTCACGGGTGGCGAGCTGCCGCTGCCGCGCTCGCTCCATCGCCGCCGCGAGCCGCTCCGGACGGACCGGCTTGAGCAGGTAGTCCACGGCGTTCACCTCGAAGGCCTGCACCGCGTACTCGTCATAGGCAGTGACGAAGATGACCGGTGGCAGATCCGTGTAGCGCTGCGCGAGCGTCAGCCCGTCCAACCCTGGCATGCGGATGTCCAGCAGCAGCAGCTCTGGATGGAGCACCTCCACCTGGCGCAGAGTCTCGTGGCCGTCGCCCGCCTCGCCCACCACCTCCACGCCAGCCACATCCTTCAGCAGACGGCGCAGGCGGCTGCGCGCCGGCTCCTCGTCATCGACGATGAGCACCCTCACACCGCACCTCCCACGGGCAGCGCGAGCAAGGCCCTGCACCCGCCCCCGAGCGCCGGCTCCAGCGTGAAGGCCCCCCGCTCGCCATAGACCAGACGCACCCGCTCGCGCAGGTCCCTCACGCTCGTCTGGGTGCCTCGATGCTCGGAGGCGCCGGGCCCGGGACCGTCGTCCACCACGGCCAGGGTGATGCGATCCTCCTCACGCCGGATGCGTACCACCACGGAGACCTGCTGCCGGTTGGCCATGCCGTGGAGGATGGCGTTCTCCACCAGTGGCTGCAGCAAAAGGGGCGGCACCTGCTCGCTGGACGCGCGCTCGTCGAGCTCCACCTCCACCTTCAGTCGGGAGCCATAGCGCGCCTGCTGAATGGCCAGGTAGTCGCGCACCATGTCCACCTCGCGCGACAGGGGCACCAGACGCGTCTTCGAGCTCTCCAGGGCATAGCGGAACAGGTCCGCCAGCCGCTCCAGGGTGCGCTCCGCCAGCTCGGGATCCCGAGGGATGAAGCTGGCCACCGCGTTGAGGGTGTTGAAGAAGAAGTGCGGCTGGATGCGCGCCTGCAGCGCCTCGATCTGCGCCTGCAGCGCGGCCTGACGCTCGGCCTGGGCCATGCGCTCGATGTGTAGCGCCCGGTTGCGCTGCCGCTGGAAGAGGAGGGCCGGGAAGAGGACAGCCCACGAGATGATGACGCACGTCACACTGAACTTCAGCGCTTGGAGCGGCTTGCCGAAGCACTGGATCAGGAATGGCCTCATGAGCGAGGCCATCCCAAGGGCCACGGCGCAGGTGACGACCAGGTGCAGCGCGCCTCTCGCCGCCGGGCGCTGGAGCCGTCGCAGCAGCACCGGCATCACCGTGCGGTAGAGAATGTGAAAGGTGGGCGACAGCACGGCGAAGGGGAAGCACGCGGCGAGCACCTGCCACAGCGCCACGTCCAGGGGGACGGAGAAGAGGCTCTGGTTGAGCAGCGGTGCGGCGGCGAGCGCGGCGATGGGGTAGAGCCATACCATCTCCCGAGGCAACAGCTCGGCGTTGCCTGGGAGGGGAATCTCCAGCTGGCGGCTCCCCGGACTCTGGGTGGAAGGGTCTCCCATGGGTCCACGGTAGCCCTGGTCCGAGGGCCGGAAAACGCCTCCGACGAACGGTCACCCCCATCCGACGAGTGGCGCCTGACGCTTGCGAGACACGAGCACGGCCTGCCTGAGCGGCTAGAATTCGATCACGAGACTGACACGCTGGGGCAAGGCCTCCCCTTGTGGCGCGGTCAACTTGTACGGAGGGCTCGAGAGGGCGCGTACGACGCACTCGTGCTGCTCGCGCCGCAGCCCCGCGCCGGCCCCTACAGGCTCCAGCTCATGATCCGAAACCGCACCACTCCGCGGATTCACCGAGGCCGTCCAGCGCAAGCTGCCCGGTCTGTCCGAGCCCGCGAAACACTGCGCGAGCCTTGGACTCCGCGCCGCCACCTGAAGGCGAAACTCGTCAATCCAGTCCGGGGATGCCCGCTCAGGTCCCTGATAGCTGGCGCGATCATGCGGCTCGACCCGCGCAAGAAGCGGCTGCCGCCGGGGCGGCGGCTGGGCAGGGCGCTCTTCCTTGATCTCCACCTCGCCCTTCGCTTCAACCTTCGGCACCTCTGCTGGAGCCGGCTGCTCACACTCGCAACGCACAAAGGATGCAAGCAGCACCAGCAGCGCGACGCCCAACGCGCGCCGCAGACGCCGACGGGCTCTCGCGCGGCGAATCTCCGGGAGTTGCTCCATCCGCTCGCGCGCCTGTTTCCCAGCGAGCCGCAGCGACTTGCGCAGCTCGCTCCGGCGCTGGCGCATCGCCTTGCGCAGCTCACGGGGATTCATTCGGTGAGCCTCCATCCCAGGACGAGCACTCCTTTTGCGTCCCTCCACTCCACTGGCTCGAGCAACAGAGGAGCAAACGCCGACGGGGCCTCGGGCTCCGGGACCCGGAACGGCCAGGGCAACGGATCCGCAGGAGCGAGCCGAATGGCTCCCGCGAATGCTTCATGTCGAGGCGAGAGTGCTCGGGCATTGGCGGACACCGACTGTTCCAGCGCCCCCAACCCCTCGAGGATTGCCTGTGCGCGATGGATGAGCTCTCCCGCAGTACGGGCGTGAGAGCTCTGCTCGCCTTCTCTTGCAGCGAGCGAATCCAGAACACCGATCATGAGCTTCAGCGTGGGGATGTGTGCCGTGCGCACATCCGCCTCTTCGGCCTCGAGCTTCTCGAGGAGCTGTCGAACGAAGCGCAACGTCAGGTAGGGCTCCTCGGAAGCCGCCTCGCGCAGCTCCGTCACCATCTCCCCTGCTCTTCCAGCCGCCAACGACCGGAGCCTCTCCACGCGCGCATCGAGCGCGCTCCCGCGCCGGAGGCTCGCGACCGCCAGCTCGAACGAGCGCGCATCCGCGCGGAGCGCGGCCTTCCAGATGAGGTCCTCGGCGACCACGTTGTATTCCTGCGGCGGCACCAGCGCCCTCAGCATCGCAAGGACGTGCTCATTGGTCCGATAGCTCGACAACACATACGACAGCCATCGCCGAGCGAGCGCCAGCGTCGTGCCTGAGTCGCGCCCCTCCTCCGCGTGCGCCATCGTGTACGCAAACGAGCGGAGCGCATCTTCGAGCTGCCCTGCCTCGAGGAACGCGACTCCCCGATGCAGGGCGATGGCCGCGCGCTCCCGGAAGCCGGTACTGGGCTCCAGTTCCAGGAGCCGCTTGCCTCGCTCGCCCGTGACGAGGGCGCCGCGCCGGTCTGGCGCGGCACTCGCGTCCAAGAAGCCGATCCACGACTCCAGCTCTTCCCCACTCCCCCGCTCGATGAGCCCGTCGATGACGGCCAGCACCAGCCGCTCCAGTGCCGCCGGATCCTGGGAATAGGGGCGTGCCTGCGCGAACAAGGAGAGGCGCCGAGCTCGACTCAACGTCAGCCACTCGCTCGCCCGCCAGGACAGGGCTCGCCGCAGGAACGCGGCCTGCTCCGAGTTCGCCGGCCACGCCGCGGCGGCGTCGCGCACCTCCTGGGCTCCCACCTCGGAGACTCCGAGGCTCCTGGCACGCTGCTTCGCCGCGAAGCCCTCCTGGCGCGCCCGGCGCGCTTGCAACGCCGCCAAGGCGAGATCGAGGTCGAAGATGCGCGCCTCCACCGCGGCGACGTTCTGGACCTTCTCGCGCACCAACGTGCGGAGTGACTTCTCCAGGAGCCGCCGCATCAAACGCCCAGCAGCGAGGCGATCGCTGAGGTCCACCCAAGGTGACTGCCCCCCGTCCAGCAGCGTGACGCGTGGAAGGAGGCAGCTGGTTCGAAAGAAGGTCACCGAGCGCAGCTCCGCCGTCGAGAGCACATCGTTCAGTGAGATGAATCGCTGCTGCCGCCCTACCTCGAAAGCGTCGAACGGTGCCTCCACATCGGGGGGCGGTCCCTTCGTCGCCGCGTGGACGACCCAGTTGTGCAGCGCCAGCGGCCACAGCCCCGCACCGCGCTCGTCCTTGGGAAAGCCGTCTTGGCACATGCCCAGGTCACCAAGCGCAGCCCAGACGACCGAGCGGAAGTCCTCATCGTCGATACCGCGCTCACCCTGCTCCACCAGGTTGTTCCGCAGCAACCACAGCTTGAGCGCCTCCGTGGGCTGATCGTCTCGAAGGGCCAGCCGGGCGTTGTAGAAGACGAGGGTCTGCTTCGGCGGCGCTTCGTCCGCGACGGCGGTCGTCGCCAGGGTGAGGGTGAGGAGGGAGCTCGCCCAGGACATCAGAACATCCACCCGGCACTGAACGTCAGCTCCCACCACAGGCCCAGATCCGAGCCCGTGATGGGCAGCGCGACCATGGCGCGCGGCGTAAAGAAGCCCCCGGTCTGGAAGTAGACGTCCAGGCCAAGGCCCGCGAGCAGGTTGTACCGCCCTCCATCGATCTGCATGCCAGGGGGAAGCTTGCCCTCGAGGTTCTCCCGCTCGTCCTCCGAGAGTCTGGGAGCGACGAGCGACCTGGCGACTTCGCCGAAGGTCGCGCCAGAGAGCGCCCCCGGGTAGTACGCATATCGAACCCCCGCGTTCGCGGAGAACACGAGCTCGGTGGCGGGGAAGAATCCGGGCCGCGAGGTCGCCACCCCCTCCGCCAGGGGATAGCCTACGTTGAGGTCCAGCTCGATTCGACTGGGCCGCCCAGTCTGGCGATACGGAGTCAGCGCCAGCTTGTCGGTGCTGTCACTCCCCCAGGTCAGCACCCGGGTGATGGCAAGCTCCCCCATGAAGCTTCCCACCGGCTTGCGGACGAACCCTCCGAATCGCGCGCTGCTGAAGTTGTTGAGTTCGAGGAGCTGGCTGCCTATCAGGCCGAACCCCAGCCGCTTCTTGCGCCAGTCGAAACGCACGGCACGAGAGGCAACGCCAATCATCCGCTCGCTGAGCACCTCGATTGGCGTCCGATAGCGCTCGAGGGTCTTGTCCTCCTGGGCCTCTTCGGGAGGCGGCGCTTCCTTCTCTTGCTGCTCAGGCGTGTCCGCTTCTGGCGACGCGGAGGCAGGAGGAGGCTCCTCGCCGGCCCGAGCGACCGACGGCAGTCCGAGAACCGCGACGAGCAGGAGCGCGCTACGGATCAAGCGGAAAACCTCCATCGCCGAGAGCCGGGTAGCGCGGTCGATAGCACTGCTGGCGGTAGCTATCGCGGAAGCGCGTGCCGACATTGTAGACCCCTGCTGAATCGAAGGTTGGGTGATCGCAGAAGCGCGTACACATCAAGAGCGTATTGCTGAGAGGGAACTCACCTCCCTGCCACAGCTCGGTGCCGTAGTACGCCTGCTCCGATCCGGAGATCCCGAACGGCACCGTGAGCGAGAACGCGCTGGCGGCACCCGCGAGGAAGACCTCGTACTCGAGGCGCAGGAGGAAGGGGAAATCCCAGAGCAACCCAAGCGCGTAGGATGATTGCGGCAGCTCATGGTGAGCCTCCGGCAAGAGCGCCAGTGGCTGTGGGGCAGGGCTCAGCGCGGTGCGGAAGACCACCGCGGACACACGCGGATCCTCGGACTGACAATAAGAGAACGCGTCATCCGGAGCAGCCGTCAGCAGCTCATTGTTGAAGAAGGTAGCGACCCCAAAATCCCCCACCTGAACGTTCTGCGAGATCGGTGTCCGCTCGGGAGCCAGGAAGCGCAGCTCGCGCATACGGCCCGCCTGCCCATCGGAGTACTTCCCAACGAAGGTCAAATACTGCGCGCGAGTGGGGAGGATGGGCAGGGTCGAGAAGCGAAAGGGCCCGAGATTCAGGTCGGGAAGGTCCGGTAACAATGGGCAGGAGCGCTGGGCCGCCGGTGGAAGCGTGTCGAGATCATCCTCCAGCTCCGCGGGGCACCAGAGCACGAGATGCTTGAGCGATGCGCGAACGACCGCATGGCCGAGGCTGTCGAAGACGAAGGCACCGCTGACCCGGGGGGTGCTCTTGTCACGCTCGAAGAGGAGGATCTGCTCCAGCGCCGCCTCGATGCGGCTCGCGAGCTGCCCGCTCGCATCATCATGGTGCAGGGCCAAGGAGAGGACCATGTCCCTTCCCTGGGTACGCGCCTCATCGATCCGCGAGCGGAAGCGCGCGGCGAGCTGATCCACGAAGCCCGGATCACGCCATTCGTCGATACAGATCTCGGGCGACCCATCGAGCAGGAGCCGCTGGACCTGCATCGCCCGATGTGGCTCGGAGATCGTCCGCGTACAAGGCTTCAGCAGGAAACCCAGGATGGTGTTGTTGCGAATGGGGTTGCGCAAGGCTGGGAAGGCAGCGCGCACCTCCGGGTTCTTTCGTGCCAGCGCGACCGCCTCGAAGGTGCCTCTCGCGTCGGTCACCGTCGATCGGGCGCAGACACGGGACGCCGTCGAAGCCGCATCCGGCATCGCGTCACCATGGAACACGGCGCGCTCCGACGTCTCGATCGGAGCCCATTCCAGGGGGGAGAATGCCGGAGGACATGCAGGGGTGGACGCATAGCCGTAGGGATTCACGTCGAACGGCTGCTCGAGTTCACCGTATCTCGGATCGCTGATGCGGAAGGTGCGGCGCAACCCCAGTTCCTGCACCTCTTCATTGCGAAGGGTCGGGAACTGGTGGCGGGCGCGCCACTGCACCTGGGTGTTCGCTTCATTGAAGACCCCGTAGACGATCAGGCTGCGGTGGGAATAGGCCGGCCCTGAGCCAATGAGATTGACGTTCACCGAGGCGGGGAGCATCAACTCCCCCTCGCGGTGGTACCGCAGGCGCACTCCGACCTGTCTGGGTGCGCGCGCTACCTTGAGGCTGGTGCTGCCACAGCGAGCCTTGCTTCCACAGTCCACGTGTACATGGGTATGCACCGTGGTGAACTCGGAGACAGGCGTCCAGGCAATCTCACCATCGTCCGTGCGATAGGAGATCTCGATCTGGCTCTCGGGCCCGAGGCCCTGTTCGGCCTCGACGCGATAGAAGACGAACAGCGTCTCCTCCTGGGAGAACCAGGCCGCATCGGCGAGCGTGAAGCCGGCGTTGATGTCGACGATCGGCACCTTCTCGCAGGCCGCGCACGCGACGAGCGCGAGCAGCACACCTATGCGGGCCATGGCATCCACTCAGGCAACGAGCTCCGTGAAAGACACCCTGCCTCCCGCCACCAACCGCTTCACCGCTGACACCAGCTCGTCGTGGCCACGTCGAGCCATGCGGAACTGATCCGCCGGGGAGCTGAACGCCATGTTGGCGCGCACGGCGTTCTGCATGGACGGGGCGAGCTTGCTGATGAAGCTCTCTCGCCAGGCCGGGTGCTGCACCGAGTACCAGCCCGCCAGCCCCTGGACATCCACCTCGAGCAGCATGTCCGCCTGGAGGTCCTGGGGCAGCTTCAGGAGCATGTCCGGGTACAAGATGTCCTGGTACCAAGACGGGAAGGCACCGCTCGAGCGCTTGAGCATGCTCGTCAGGAGCGCCTGGCGATCCTCGGCGCCGACATACGTCAAGAGAACGGACAGCGCTCCGGCCGCATCGAACGCGTGTCCCCGGTCACGGATGGCGTCCGGCGCTGGCCTCGGAGGCGCCGGCAGTGAGCGGCCGGCCCGCGCGGCGTCCAACGCCTCGAACAGATAGCCCTGCTCCTCGTTGGACATGCGATTGGACGACAACAACTGGCTCGCCACCTGCACCTGGAGCTCGGGAGAGAGCGTGCGCGCCACCTCGTGCTGGAAGGCAGGCGGCACCAGGGCAAAGAGAAGCGCCCCGTGGCGCGGCGTCAGGCTCTCGATCAGGTGCGCGATGCCGCTGCTTCCGAACTCCTCGTGAATGCTCCGATAGCTCTCCGCATCCGACTGGGAGAGCAGTGACGCGGAGATGGCGTGGTGATTGAGCTTGCGAAAGAACGCGGCATCAGTGGGGAGCTGCTGCTCGTCCACATGCCGCAAGAACTCCGCGAACCCCACCTTGCGCACCGCGAGCTCACCTTCCGACGAGAAGGCCGAGGACAGCTTGTCGCCAAAGAGGAAGATCGCCTTCGCGAGCAGCTCGAACTCTCCTGCCTTCAGCCATTGGCGGAGGAGCTCCACGACGACGCCCTTCTCTTTCGTCAGCTCGGCCTCTGTCATCCGGCTCGCCCACAGTCGCCGCTGCTCGGCGACAAACGCCGCCTCATCGCGCCCCTCCGCCGACGAGCCATCCGTCGCGGGGGCGTTCCCCGCGGCAGCGGACTCCTCCGATGCCGCTCGCTTGTCGAAGGTGCCGGCCGTCATCTGCGCCAGCATCGCCTTCTCCTCCAGCGACTCCTTCCCGAGGCGGCGAAGCGCCCAGATGATGAGCAACGCAGCCAGGGTTCCAAGGACCAGGGCGATCATCCACGAGAAGTGTGGCAGCAAGCTCACCCACAGCTCGCGCTGTGCGACGGTCGCGTCCCACTGGGCGGGAGGTGGAGAAGGCAGCGGGGGAGTCTCGACACGGGGCGGCTCGGGGACCGGCTCGGGCTTGGGGGCGGGGGGCTCGCTCAGCGTGGGAGAGATCGGCGCGAGGACCTGATGTCCCACGCTCACCTTGAGCCACCCCTTGGACAGGCGCTGCTCGAGTCGCCGGACCAGCGCCTGGACATCCCGAGAGGCGACGGCCTTCTCGTGCGCGAAGTCACAGGACGCCTCGGTCAGGTACTCCTGTGCCGGGACACTTCCGGGGCCTTCGGATTGGCCGATCCCTGGAAGCGAGGAGGCACGCGGCATGTCCACCACCACATGGTCCCGGTAGACGCAGCCCTTGGAGACGCAGCGCTCGGTCGCACAGTCTCGCACCAGCGCCAGGTCGAACTGACGCTCGAGGGCGCGCAGCTCCAGGAGCACAGGCGAGGGAATGTGCTTCTGGGGCACCGGGACGGTGCTCTCCTGGGCCAGGGCACTGGACGACAGCGCGAGGAACAGACAGAGGACGAGGCTTCTCATCAGTAGATCCTCACGACCACACGGCGGTGCCGGGCCAGGCGCTCCTGGGGGCTCAACCCCGTGAGCTGGTCTTCGGGCAGCGGCTTGGTATCGGCATAGCCTTCGACTCGAATGCGCGAGCGTGAAATCCCGACCTCCTCGAGCCGCTGCCGCACCACGATGGCGCGTGCGCTGGAGAGCTCCCAGTTCGTGGCGAACAGGCCGCCGCTCACGATGGGGGTCGAGTCCGTGTGCCCCTCGACCGCGAAGGAGTACTTCGTCGAGTAGGGCGCGAGCACCTGCAGCATCGAGGTGACGGTCTGCTCGAACTGGGAGCGGATCTGGGCCTTGCCCGGGTCGAAGACCAGCCCCGAGTTGAGCGAGAGTTCGAGCCCCTCGTCGGAGACCGTCGTATGCACCAGATCCTGCATCTGCTTCTGCGCGATCTGCGCGTCGATCTCCCGTCGAATGGCATCAAGGCTGGCGGGGCTCTCGCTCCCTGACATGCCCTTGACGATCTGCTGCATCCGGCCCTTGCTGAGGTTGGCCGCGGAGAGCAACAGCACGAAGAAGAGCAGCAGATTGGTGATCAAGTCCGCGTAGCTGAGGAGCCAGCCCTCCTCATGTTCTTTCCGGCGTCGGAGCATGGTCTACCCCGCCCTCGACTCCGCCCTCGGCGCGCTTGCGCCGCGAGCGATGAGCTCGTTCGCGCTCTTCTCGCAGCGATCGAGGAAGCCCAGCCGCTCATCGAGCAGGCCGTTGAGGAAGTGGCCGATGGGCCCGGCGACACCCGCGCCGAAGGCGACCCCGTAGAGCGTCGCGAGCAGGGCAAGGGACATCGCGGCGCCGATGTTGAGGTTGTCCGCGCTCATGTTGCGGAAGAGCTGGATCATGCCCGTGATGGTGCCCACCATCCCAAACGCCGGTCCCAGCTTGGAGAGCATCTCCCAGTTGCTAATCGCCGGCTGCCAGCGGGTGATCTCCTCGTGCCGGAGCTCCAGGAACTCCTTGGCGCTGGCGGCCTCGGGAGCACGATTCAGGATGAGGTCGACCAGCTGCCGGATCGCCTCGAAGCGGCTCTTCTCCGCGAGCGCGAGCGCCTGGCCTCGCTTGCCCTCGCGCCACAGCGCACAGAACTGCTCCCGCTCCTTCTCCATCGCCGACGTCAGCCGCCCGAAGGATTTCAGGCCTGGGATGATCTCTCGCAGGCAGAGGACGGTGCGCAGCGCCGTCGTGCTGCTGGAGCTGACCAGCACCGCCGCGCATGAGCCCACCAGCACCATGACCAAGGCATGGGCGTCGAACGCGGAGATGACCTGCGCGTCTGAGCGGTCCTTGAACCCGAACCAGACGATGAACCCCAAGAGAACAAGGCCAATGATTTGCACGCGAAACCTCCTACTTCCCTTGGCGCTGGAGCTCTTCCAGCTTCTTGCGAACTTCTGGATCGCTCTCGATCGCCTCGACCTGCTCGTAGATTTCGATGGCCTTGTCGCGCTCCCCCATCATCAGCAGCAGCGACGCCTTCGCGCGCAGGAACTCCGGATGAGACTTGTAGCGTTGCAGCACCACCTCGCACCACTCGAGCGCGAGCTGGTAGTTGCCACCCTTGACCGCCTCCTGCATCAGGGTGCGGGCGCGGGTGATGCTCACCTCCGGCGCGCTTTCATCGACTCGCAACCCCCTCGCGCGATAGGCCTCGATGAGCGTCGTGTCCGCCTGCGTGGGAGGCGGCGGAACCACCCGCGTCGCCGGGATGGTCTTCACATCGGGCCTCCCGGCGCCGTGCTCGATGACGATGCGCTGTCCCGTCGACAGCACCGGCACATCGACCTCGGTGATGATGTTGCCGTCGTTCCACCGGACCTTCATCACCGTGGTGGAGCCGAAGCCGAGCGGCCGCGTCAGGTTCCCCTCTTCCTTGAGCGCCGGGTGTTTCTGGGGCTCGGGCTCGATGAGGTAGTAGGTGTAGTTGCGCGCCGAGCAGGACACGAGCAGCGGCAGGATGAGGACGAAGAGTCGGCTCATGGCAGAAAGGGCAACAGAGAGACGTTCATGAGGGAGAAGCCAATCCCCACCTGGCCATTGGTGGACGCGGAGAGGGTGATGCCGTAGTTGGACCTGGCGATGGGCACGCGGACCATGAAGACCGCCGTCAGCAGCGGGTCGAGGACCTCCACGTCCTCACCGCTGATGCCGCGCACCAGGCCGGTGGGAAGGCTCATCAGGACCTTGGCGCCAACCGAGATGTTGAAGGCGCTGGGGATGACTCGGTAGTAGGCCCCTCCCAATCCGAGCACCGGATCGTACAGGGACAGCGAAAACCCGGAGAGGTTGGCGTTGGTCTCTCCCCACTGCTCCATCCAATCGAGAGAGACGTGCTGGCCGGGGTAGATCGTCACATCAAAGAAGGCGTGCGTGATGCTGTCGCCCCGAGCCCGGCGGTCGAGCTCCCGGATGAGCGAGAGGTTGCGTCGCGTCCGCGCCGAGCCGCTCATCGCCGCGTCGAAGTTCTCCGCGAGCAGGATACGGCTGTTGTGAAGATCGATGATCCGCAGCGACACACCCTCGGTCGTCTCATCGAGCCAGATGGCGGTGCGAGCGGGCGCTGAGCTGCCTCGGCTCGTTTCGTCCAAGCGGGTGATCTCGGCTGCACCCAGATTCGTCGTGACCTGCTCGACCAGGCCCTCCTGGACATAGGTGCGAGGCGCCATACAGGCGTCACAGGCGCGAAGCCCCGCGGCGCCGAAGACGCGCACCAACGTGGACAGTGCCTCGGTCGGATACCAGGTCCTCGTCTCCTCGAACGCGGGGTTGACGCTGACGACGATCGCCGGCAGGAGCTCCTTGACTCCCAAGCCCCCCTCCTCGAGCCGCAGCGTGAGGGTCTCATCGAGACGTGAGAGCGCCTCGCGGCTCGCCTCGCGCTGGGCGAGGGCCGCCGTGGGGAGCAATGCGCAGAGGAGCGCGAGCCGAGCTAGAAGCAAACCGACACCTCCACGCCCAGGGAGTGGAACTGGATGAGGCCCAGATCCAGGTAGTCGCCAATTGCCGGGGCATTGCCCATTGAAGGCAGCGTCTCCAGGAAGATTCCGGCGCCGATCCGGTTCTTGAGGCGAAGCTCGAGCCCCAACTGGAATGCGCCAAACGTCGCATCCGGCTCCAGGCCCGTGAGCTGCCCCAGGAGATCATTCAGATCCGGAACCTCTTCTTGGAAGACCAGCGCGCTCTGTCCGTGGATGGAGATCACCGAACCGCCGACGAACGCATAGAGATCGGGCCCTGTCAGTGAGCTCGTCGAGCCAGAGATGAGCCGAGAGACACGCCCTTGTGCCAGCCAGCCGACATGGAGCTCGGGCGCCCAGCTGAACCCCACCGAGAAGCTTCCCACCCACGAGCGCGCCTGGGTGAGCGAGCCTTCGACGCCAGCCTGGAGCCAGGGAAATGGCGTGGCCCGCACCGCGGCGGATCCCGTGGCGTAGGTACGTACACCGATTCGAATGGGCACCAGGTACAGGCCCCGCCCCCGCAGCGCATCGACATACTCCCGATGCGCCTCCGCCGAGCTCTTCAGGCGGTCTCCGCTGCGCAGCAGAGCCGGCGAGGAGGTCGAGGTGGAGAGCGTCTTCGCATAGATGATGGGCAACGCCGGTTCGAGGCCGGTGATGCGCGCGCGCAGCACCAGCGCGGAGCCCTCGATCTCGAAGTCGAGGAAGAGGGCGTGCCGGCTCCCAGAGAGGGTCCCCACCGTGGAGAGGGCCTCCGGCTCGTCGACCCCGCGCGCCACGATGGTGCCCTTTGCGCCTGAGTGCACCACCACGGAGGTACACTGCGGGCAGTGCGTGAGCGCGACCCGGGTGCGCGGGTTCTTCACGATGAGGGCCGCGAAGTGGTTCTCGACGAGGGCCTGCATCCCGCTGCCGAAACCGACCGGCACGCTGACGCCGGCGAGCACCACCGGGGTCTCGAGGGCGAACACGGGTTGCTCGGTCCAACCGAAGACGAGCTCGTCGAGCAGATCGTAGGCCTGGAGCTGGATCTGCGTCGCGATCTCCCCACGCAGGGCCTCCATCTGGGCTTGCTGAGCGGCTGTGATCGGCGAATCCTCCGCCTCGACGGCGGTCGGCAGCACGACGAGGAGCAAGCTCAGGAAGGCGCGTCTCACTGGAGCCATTTCCACTTGCCCTGCGCGCACAGCCCGGCATGGAGCTGGGTCTCTCGCTCGTCGACCAGCATCACCCCCAAGAAGACGTCCCGCTCCGTGAGCACGCCCTCGGCGAAGTAGCGCGCGCAGGCCAGCGGGTAGGCCTGGTTCGGGGGCAGCTTCCACAAGACCGCGATGTCCCCGGCAGCGAGCACGGGCACCCGGTCCGAGACCTTGCGGCCGCGCTCGACGAGCGCTGTCCTCGCGGCCACGGAGATCTTCGCCGCCACCGCCGGCTGCGGATAGAAGGCATCCACGTGCCAGGTGAGTTCACCCGCCTCGTGGGCGCTCGCGATCTGGGTGATGTCGCCCACCGACTGGCGGAGTGAAGCGAGGATCACCTCGTCTCGGGCCGGCCGCTCGCCGATGCGCATGAAGCGCCTGGAACAGGCGAGCGCATCGGTGACCTCCCACGTGCCTCGGGCTGACGGTTCGGGGACCTGCTCCGGAAAGCGCTCGTGAGCCTCGGCCTGGCTGAGGCGCGTGCATTCGAGGTTCCGGGCTTCTTCCTTGCTCTGGAAGATCCCCGGGGATGGGTCGTAGGCCCGTCCCATGAAGACCGGCAGAGGCATCAGGAGCATGATCAGAAGGGTCTCCATCGGTCTCTCTACGGGGAGGGCTGAGCCTCTTGAGCTCGGGGCGGCTCCTCGAAGCCGCGCATCACCCATGAACGCATGCGTGCATTGAACGCGAGCTGGCTGAGCTGCCCGTGGAAGTCTTTCGAGAAGTCCTTCTTGGGCGCGTCGCCCGTGAGATCCTCCTCATCGGAGCGAACGAGCAGGTCCAGCGTGCCGTTCACCGCCCAGAGGCCGACACCGCAATAGCGCACGAAGCGCCCTTGCAAGGTGTCCGAGGCGAGCAGAAAGCCGCTGGAGTCCCGAATCGTGATCTCCTGAGAGAACGTAGACTCGGTGATGGCGGGTACGAGCGTGAGGGTCAGCCCCGACAAGGCCCACAGGAGCGCGCTGTTCTCCTCGTGTACCAGCCGGGCTTTCAGATCGATGATCAGATCGGGCTTCTTCCCCCCTTGGTCATCCCGGGTGGACCTGCCTGCGCGCGGGACCTCGACCTCGACCTCGGCGCCCTGGTTCGCGAAGAGCGAGCGGACGTTGCGGCAGAGCTGCTCGGCATCATCCGGCTGGAGGTAGTCGCCGGGGATGCAGCGGACCAGCATGCGTTGCCCCTCGAAGTTGGCGACCCGCGGGTCCACCACCACCGGGCGCTGCAGCGAGACGAGGGGTTGGTAGACCGTCACGCAGCCCGAAGACAGCACGGCCAGGAGCCATGGCACGCAGGCGCGGAACCACACACGAACGGAGTGCCGGCTTGTGCTGAGAGGGCGGGGGGGCACGTGCCCCCCGCGAGCAACAATCGCGCCAACTTGCAGTGATAGAGCCATGAATTGCCCTGCGCGCCCCGCAGGCTGGGAGAGAACCGCGACACCCATGTCCTGGTTTCAAGCCTTCTGGGCCATCTTGGTGGACGAAAGAAGAGACTACCAGACGCTAGGAGCGCTCGCTGCTGCCCACCTGCTGGGGCTCGACCTGGGCGAGGTGCCGCACGAGGTGACGCACGCCGTTCCTGGTCAGGCTCGCCAGCCCTCCAGGGCACCGGCCGAGGGGTTTGCGCTCGAAACGCTGCCGGGGCTCGGCCACGATGCCGCCCAGGAGGAGGCGAACAATGAACGTCTCGAGCACCGCGCGTTCGACAACGGGCTCCTCTTCGTGCGCTACAGGGTCCTCAGCCGAGGCAATGGCCAGCCGCCTGCGACGTAGCGTCCTCCGACAGCGTGTGAGGAGAACCGATGGACCGTGCTCGCTCGAAGCCACCGTCGAAGCGGTGGGTGAAGTACCTGGCCGACCTGGCCTTCTTCGCCATCCTCTTGGTGGGCCGTGGCAGCTTCGCGGACCACTACCATGTGCCCTCGGGCTCAATGGAACCCACGCTCCAGGTGGGCGATCGCCTCGCGGTGGACAAGAGCGCCTACGGGCTGCGCATCCCGCTCACTCACGTCTGGCTGACCGAGAAGGCCCCTCAACGAGGGGACGTGGTCGTCTTCGACTCTCCGGCGGACGGCAACGTGCTGGTCAAACGCCTGGTGGGGCTTCCGGGCGACCGCATCGCCTTCGATGGTGTGAACCTCATCCTCAACGGCCAACGCGTGCCTCAGGGCTTCACGCAGGAGGACGCGCGCATCGAATATCTGCCGGGAGCGCCCCACCCGCTCCACCCCGAGCCCGACCAGGGGCCTCCGCTGAGAGTGGTGGAGGTGCCCCCGCGGCACTACCTGATGCTCGGCGATCACCGGGGCAACTCGGCGGACAGCCGCAGCTTCGGATTCGTTCCCCGGGAGAACCTGCTCGGCCGCGCGGTGGCCGTTTACTACAGCCCGCGAGAGGGACTCTCTGGCAGCGATCGCTGGTGGATTCCCCTGCGCGCAGTGGATGGCTCGGAGAGCGACCCTCGCCTCACGCGGTAGACACCGAAGCGCGTTCAGCACTCACCTCATTCCGCAGGCAGGTCTTCGTAACCAGCCTCGCGCAGTAACTGGCGCGTAGCTCCAGCGTCGCCAGAAACGCGCGCACTGACTGGGTTCCTGGTGGAGGGAGTGGAAGCGCCGCGCAAGCCGCGACGCTTCCCCTTTCAGCTCCGCTTCCGACGCAGCACCAGGAGCAGCCCCAGCCACGCCAGCGCGCCGCCAGGACCCGCCGCTCCGCAGCCACAGCCTTCCGACTCTTCCGCCGGAGACTCCGTCCCAGTGCCCGCATCCGGTGGCCCGGGGACAACACACGGCGCTTCGCCCACGCACACCCGGACCTCGGCCTCGGCGGTCTTCCCCGCGGTGTCGTAGACGACCAGGCGGACCTGGTGGAACCCAGGCGTCAGCGATGACGTGTCCCACAAGTTGTGCGCACCGCCATAGTGGTAGTGCCCGGAGTTCTGCGCATCCGTGCTCCCCAACACTCCGTCCACGTAGAACTCCGCCTTCGTGCAGCCCACATCGTCCACGCAGTCCCCGAAGAACTCCGCCATCGCGACCATCACCTGCTCCCCGTCCACGGGACGCGTGAGCACCGCGCGCGGAGGCTCATCCTCCTTCACGAGGATCTGGAAGGACTGGGTCGCGTCCGGGCGCACCCCGTTGCTCGCGACCACGACCATGTCCACCGTGCCCACCGCCGCCGGCGTCCACTCGAGGTCGCCACTGGAGGCGTTCATGATCGGGCCCTGCACGCTGCTCGTCAGCGAGAACGTGGGCGCGGGGAGTCCCTCAGCAACCACCTTATAGTGATACGGCGCCCCCACCACCGCCGACGTCGCGGGCGTGGATAGGATTGCCGGAGGCAGGAGTTCATTGTCCTGCACGGTGACGGACACCGCGCGCGCATCCCCTCCCCCCGTAGCCACGGTGAGCGTGGCGGTGTCCACGACGTTGTCATCATCCTCCGCGGCCGCGACAGTGATGATCTGCGGAGTGCTCCAGTTGGCCGTAGTGAAGGTGAGGGTCGCTCCGCTGGTGACCGTGATGTCCGCATCCCCCTCCGTCCGCACCACCGTGACAGTGACCGTGCGCTGCGGAGACTTCGAGAGCGCCACCGACAGGGTCGCGCTCTGCCCTTCGATAATCCTCAAGGCCGCGGACTCCAGCACCAGCCGCGCCGTGTTGTCATCGATGGACACCACCCGGACCGTCTCGGAGCTCAACCCTTGTGCGGACACCGTGAAGGTCGCGTTGTCCGGCGTCGCGTCCGCGTCCTCGACCGCGCCCAGGGTGACGAGCTGAAGCTGGTTCCAGTTGTCCGGCGTGAAGGTGAGCTGCGCGCCACTCTCCACCGAGAGATCCTCGTCACCCGAGGCTCGCGCCACGTTGACGCGGACCTCCGCCGCGGGGGCCTCGGACAGCCGCACCGTGAACACGGACTTGCCGCCTTCGACGATGGCCAGGTTCAGCGCCGAGACGATGAGCTTCTGCCCGGAGGCGGGGGGCAGGATCCGCTTGATGTTGCCCGAGGTGACGCCCACGACGTACAGCGCGCCATCCGGCCCCACCTCCATGTCCACGGCCTGGTTGAAGCCCGTGCCCCACGAGTCCACGGTGGCCACCGTGCCATCCGCAGCCAACGTCGCGCGCACCAGCCTTCCAGAGTTGTAGTCCCCAAAGAGGAAGTTTCCCCGGTAGTCGCTCGGAAAGAGCGTGGAGTCATAGAAGGTCCCCCCCGTGATGGAGCCTCCCAGGTTCTGCGTCACCGCCGTGCCTCCCCCACTCGTCGCATCCGCTCCTGCCTGCGCCGCCGTCCATGTCGTGCCACTCGGGATACTGGCCACATAGAAGTCCCTGTTGAAGCTCGCGTTCCCCACACCGGCCACCGTGAGCTTCTCGCCCTTGCGAAAGCCGTGAGCCTCCGTGGTGGTGAAGGTGACGATGCCTCCGCTCCGCACGGCGCCCCCCGGGGTGAGGGTGCGCGTGTCCGTGCCGTTGGTGCGGTACTTGATGACTGGGGTGATGTAGCCCGCGGGCTGGTTGTTCTCGAAGTCGTTGTAGCCGGCGTGATCGCTCCTGCCAGGAACGAAGATCTGCTCATAGCCCGTGCCCACGGAGTTCACCCACAGCCTCCCGGTGCCAGGCTGGAACGTGAAGGTGAAGGGGTTCCGGAAGCCGCGCGCCCAGACGTACTCGCTGTTGGGACCCACGCCATCGTAGAAGGGGTTGTCGTTGGCGGGAGTGCCGTCCAGGTTGGCGCGGCTCACCTTGGACGCCATCGAGGTGAGATCCGTGTCCACCCCCGTGCCGTTGCCCAGATCCCCGATGGCCCAGTACAGCTTTCCATCCAGGCCGACGCCAATCGCTCCACCATCATGGTTCTGCCCGACAGTCGGCAGATTGTCGACGAGCACCGTACGCGCCGTGCCCACGCCGTTGGCGTCCGTGTAGCGGATGATTTGCTGCTTGGTGTTGGTGGCCGTGATGAACAGGTAGACGTAGCGGTTGACGGTGTAGTTCGGATCGAACGCAATCCCGATGAGGCCACACTCGCTGCTGGTGTGGACGGTCTCCGAGGCGAACTGCGCCGTGGACAGCGTCGCGCCCTGCGTGACGAGAGCCCCATCGCGCATCGTCGCGACGAGCACCCTGCCGTTCTTGTTGGTGATGAAGAGCCGCCCCGAGCCATCAGGTGCCCAGGCCAGTCCCGTGGCGGGAGCCAAAGCGGAGGAGCTGTACACCGTCTCCTGGAAGCCCGTGGGAACCGCTGCAAGCACGGGAGACGCCAGGAGCCCCAGGAGAAGCAGATAGGCACGAGGAGAAGAGGGCATGCGCCATCCTATCCCTAGCCTAACGCTTGCCCTCCGAATTCCTGCCCTCGAGGTTCTCGGCCTTCGACTCACGCAGGAGCTGCCTCGCCACCGTTTCCGCGGGCTGCTTCTTGCCACAGGCGCCTGGCGTCTGGCTGAAGTCATACACCCGGGGCTTGGGGATACAGACAGGGTTGCGCCGGGCGGGATCCGCGAGCAGTTCCTGGAGCAGCGCTTCCATCTTCCGCCACTCCCGCGCCTCCTTCAGCAAGGCGGCGACCCGCAGTGTCGCTTCGAGCCGCGGCCCCTGAGCCGCCTCGAGTCGAGCAGCGGAGGTCTCCGCCGCCAGCGCCTCCAGCCCCGCGGTGTACAGCCGCAACGCCTCGGGCGCGTCTCCTGTCTGATCCGCGAGCGCGCCGAGCATCAGCAACACCTCGGAGCAGCCCACCAGCGCGGTGTCCGGGGCGGAGGAGACAGGGCGCAGCAACTCCTGGACGAACGGGCGCTGCTCCTTGGCGTCGCGCAGAAGCGCTTCGAGGCTTCGGGTGGCTTGGGCGCGAAGCAAGGCTCGCGACGATCCGCAGAATGGCAGCGCCTGCCAGAGTTCCTGAGCCAACTCGGCCTGCGCGGTGAACCTGGCGAGGGCGCCGTCGGCTCGGAGGCTTGCGTCGCGCGCGATGAACGTCTTGCCGAACTCGGCCGCCGCGCCTCCGCGACTGAGTAGCTCTCCCGCGGCCAGGGCTCGCACGGGAGCAGCGGGGTGGCCTTCCTCCAGCACACGCAGGGCGTAGTCCCCGGCCAGGTCCGGCAACCGGCGCTTCAGCACCTGGAGGATCTGGGCATCCCGCTCCGGCGCTCCCCATGGGAGGCGAATCAGCCCTCGCAGCTCCTCCTGCGAGCCGCTGGCCCCCAGCGCATCCACGGCGATGGGGAGCAGGGCACGAGGGCTCGGTGAGTCCTGGAGCATCACCAGCCAGAAGCTGCGTAGCTCCAGGTTGCCCTTGGTGGGACCTCCCGAAGACAGTCCCCACAGCTCATCGGCGATGCGCAGGCGCTCGGCCTCTTCGGTATGGGTTCGGAACAGGCGCCGCAGCTCGGCTGACTCCTGGGCGAGCGCGGTGGGCTCTCGCTGGAACAGTCCCACCCACGGCAGCTTCACGACGATATGCCGCGACTCCCCTCCCCCACCGACCGGAGCACGGACCGGCAGCGTCACGGAGAAGCCGTCCTCCTCGCTCCGCGCCTCGCGTGCCCATCCCTCGCTGTCACACCGAGCCAGGGACAGCCGGCGGAGTTCGGACGGAGTCAGCAGCTTGTCGAGAGGCCAGATTCCAAGCTCCCACCCCCGGGCATCCAGCAGGGTGAGCGCCGCGGGGGTACGCCCGAGCAGGAGGACCTGGGGCCTCCCCGAGGCGAGGACGACATCCTCCGGGCCGTAGGTCCCCTCGAGGTTTCGCGTCCAGAGGAGCCTGCCCGTGCGCAGGTCCCGCAGCGACATCGTCGCGCCGGGGTTGCGGCTCTGACGGCTCAACACCTGGGCCAGCTCATGGCGCCCATCCGGGGAGCGCTTCTTCCAGGGCCAGGGCATCCTCGGACTGCACGCCATCGCCACCCCCGGCCCCAGGAGCAGCAGCATCGCAAGCAGCCTGCCCCAGATCATGGGAGTACCTCCTGGGAGAGCCTGGACGAGAAACGTCGGCGCATGAACAGGGACGCTACCCTCCTGGAGCGCGGCATGTCACCGGAGGGAGGGTGGGACAGGGGCCCGTTCGCCCGACGCCGTGGCATCGGGCAACATGGAGCGTGAAGGACGCCCTGGAGGAGAGCCCGCATGCCGTTCATCCGTTCCCTGTTGCTGCTGCTCGCGCTGCCGTTGGCCCTGAGCGCCTGCAAGGACGAGTCGCCGCCGCAGGGACAGGAGCCCGAGGTCCCCCTGGGGCCGGTGGAGGCGGGCGACTGGGAGGACACGGGCCCCTTCGCCGAGTGCCCGATTCGCTCGGGGGAGTGCGGCTCCCTGGAGACCTTCGAGGTGTCCGCGTGCGCCCCGGGCACGCTTTCGGGCTTCACCCCGGACGGCGTCTACACCGTGCAGATGCGCTACGCGAGCGCCAGCGTTGGAGGCTTCCGGACAACTGCGATGGGGCTCTCCTCCAGCGGAGGCCCGGAGTTTCTGGGCCCGATGGATGTGGAGGCCCGGGAGGTGGACTCCGACACGGTCTTCTACCGAGGCCGGCGGGAGACGAGCACCGGCCCGAGCACCCGAAGCTTCTTCGGCTGCCGCATGCCGGGGGCGGACCAGCTGCAGGGCTGCTTCGATGAGTGTCTCAACGGCAAGCGCACCTCGCGCGGCACCTTTCAAGCGCGGCGCGTCTCTCCCGCGCCCGGCGAGGCGGTGGCCTCCGGGCTCTCGCTCATCTCCGAGACACGGATGAAGAACCCAAACATTCCGCTCGCGGGGCTCGCGGGCATGCCGGTGGACGTGTACGTGACGAAGAAGCACGCCTACGTTGTGTCCCTGGGGGGGGGGCTGTTCGTCTACGACGTGGAGTTCCCGGAGCGACCCGTGTTCCAGACGCAGGTCTACAGGAGCCAGGACACCTACTGGAACGGCGTCTGGGCCAAAGGGGATGCGCTCTACGTGGCCAGCGCCAACCGAGGCATCCTGGTCTTCGACATCCGCGACCCGGGCGCGCCGACGCTGGTGCGCAACGTGCCCGCGGGCGCCACGAACGTGCATACCGTCTTCGTGTCGGGGGACCTGCTCTTCGGCACCGCGCAGGAGCCGGACTCGGCGGTGCTGGTGTTCGACGTGAAGGAGCCGCTCCAGCCCGTGCTGATCGCCAAGTTCCAGGCCCAGGGCAGCTCGGATGTCGGGCCACACGACCTGTTCACCTTCGAGGATCGCCTGTACGTCAACTTCTGGAGCACGGGCTACGTCGTGGCGGGCCTGGAGCGTCCGGACGCGCCGAACGAGCTGGGCCGCTACCGCTACGAGTACGCCACCAGCCACGCGAACGCGGTGGGCCGTTTCGGAGACCGGCTCATCGCCTTCGAGGGAGGCGAGGGCTGGGGCGCGCACCTGCGGGTGCTGGACGTGACGGACCCGGCCCACATCTCACTCATCGGCGAGTGGCGGACGCACGAGCACATCTCCATCCACAACATGGTGTTGGTGGGGACGAAGCTCTACGTGGCGCACTACCATGACGGGGTGCGCGTGTTGAACGTGTCCGTGCCGGAGACGCCGCGCGAGGTGGCGCACTTCAACACCTTCCGGGCGACGGATGAGGGGCGAGGCACCAGCTTCTACGACGGCGCCGTCGGCATCCGCGTACCAGGGGATGGGTACGTGTACACGGTGGACACCTCGCGCGGGCTGCTCATCCTGCGCGAGGAGTGAGCGGAGGCTCGACGGCGTAGAGGTAGATGGGGGTGCGGTACAGGTCATCCACCATGAGCGTGCGCAGGGGCGTCCATCCCCGGAGCGCGAAGGTGTGACTGAGGACGCGCGCGCCCGGAGCCAGCTCCGCGAGCAGCTTGGGCGCCAGGCGCGTCATGGCGCCCGGGAAGAGGTAGCAGACGACGAGCGAGGCGCCAGTGAAGGAGGCGCGGAAGAAGTCCTGGCGCCGCAGCTCGAGGTTGGGACGCGGGGCGAGGCGCTGACGCAGCCAGCAGAAGGCGAACGGCAGCGGCGACAGCTCGAAGGCCACCACCCGGGCACGGGGGCAGCGATCCGCCACCGCGAAGGCCAGCGTCCCCCAGCCAGCGCCCAGCTCGAGCACGGTACCCTCAAGCTCGGAGTCAATCAGGGGCAGCAGCTGGCGGCGCACCTTGCCCAAGGTGGGCATGGGCGAGATGCCCGTGCGCAACGAGTAAAAGACGATGGAGAGCATGCCCCCGAGGAGGAGGGCCAGCAGAAGCAGGAAAATCATGGGGCCAACACAAGGGCTGGCGGCAGCGTACCCGCCACGGAGCCGCATGCTAATGTCTAACGACGACGTGCCCTCTGGAGCGGGAGGCATGCGATGCGCGGACCGCACGTGGCGACCGGGTTGATCCTCCTGGTGAGCATGCTGGGTTGCCCCCATACCTTCAAAAAGGGAGGCACCCTCGACCGAGCAGCCCACGAGGATGTGGAGGAGATGCTTGAAGAAGATCCATGTCCTCCCAAGGACCAGCTCCAGCAGCACTGTGCCGAGCAGCCAGACCCGATGGCCTGCATTGAAAGGTGTCGCGAGCAGTGAACTGGCGCGTCGCGGGTGGTGTCCTGGCAGGGCTACTCCTCGTGGTGCCCTGGGTGGTGCTCTTCCGCGGACTCATGCCAGGGAAGCAGCACACGCTGTCCGCCTGGGAGAAGAACGT
Organism: Hyalangium ruber; assembly: GCF_034259325.1. Taxonomy (NCBI): domain Bacteria; kingdom Pseudomonadati; phylum Myxococcota; class Myxococcia; order Myxococcales; family Archangiaceae; genus Hyalangium; species Hyalangium rubrum. Next base: position 105,293 of record NZ_JAXIVS010000003.1, read on the forward strand.
CAGTCCGGTGCTTTCTCCAGAGGAACGCCTGAGCCGGGCGACGTACTGGCGCGACTGCACCCGAAGCGAGGAGTGTGAGGCGCCTCTGGGCTGCCTGACCTCGCCACGTCTCAAGAAACATTTCTGCACAGACAGCCGGTGCGAGACGGACGCTCAATGCCAGGAGGGCAGCACCTGCCAGTTGCTTCGCACCGAGGGTGCCGGCCCCTGGGTACGCCTCTGCCGAACCGTAGGAGTCCGCAAGGAGGGAGAAGGGTGCGACGACCTTCTCGCGCACAACCGAGAGGAAGCGTGTGAACGAGGGCTGGCATGTGGTCTGGGTTTCTGTGGACGTCCCTGCCAGATGGATGACCCCACGAGCTGCCACGAAGGCTTCTTCTGCGTCCAAGTCCCCGATACGCAGCCTACCTGCCTGCCGACATGTGAAGGACGCGGGTGTTCCCCTGGACAGGCTTGCGTCAGGAGATCATCGGGCGCCTCGGAGTGTGCGGTGGTGTCCGGCACCCCGTGTCAGGAGACACCTTGCCCGACGGGACAGGAGTGCCACGTGCGCAGCAAACCCGCACGCCCTGGAGAAGTACACATGACGTGCGAGCAACGCTGCGGCGCGGAGTCCCCACCCTGCCCAGAGCGCCACACGTGTTACGGCGGGTATTGCTGGCGGACTTGCGATCCCCACGATGCCAACTCTTGCGGCCCTTCCTCCGAATGTCTGCCCGGAGCTCCGGGCCAACCTGGGTTGTGCCTGGTGGAGTGGTAGCGCCGCCTACCGCGAGGGCGTCCCGCGCTTGCGCTTGCCCGGCTTCTCCATGATCTCCACGGGGATCACCCCGGCATCCAATGGCTCCGTCCCTGCATCGGGCGCGGCGGGGGCCTCCACCTTCACGCGGTCCTCCAGGGGCACCCGGCCCACTGATTGGCGGAACAGTTCCCACAGCGCGCGCCGATGGCCCTCGGGCGTCGTCGTCCCCTGGAGGATGATGCCGGCGCCGCTGTAGCGCGCCTCCAGCCCCAACTCCTTCAGGAAGGGCGTCAGCACCGAGAGCTGCTCCTGGAGGGCCGGCAGCTCGAAGGTCAGCTCCAGCTCCCGTGCCAGCCAGGCGTCCGTCTGGAAGAGCGCCAGCAACGCCCTGCGACAGGCGGAGTCCTTCACCGTGGCGACCAGCGAGCGCTCGGGAGCCTCTTTCGCCTGCAGCCCAGGGCACGCCTTGCGCGCGGCCGCGAGCAGCTCCGGCGCCTCTTCGGCCACAGGCCGGCTCCCCGGCCCGGTGACGGTCAGCCGCCAGACGGCGAACTTCCCCTCCGCATAGAGGAGCATGAGCGTGCGCCCCGGGCGCTTGCCCGTCATCAGCAGCTCACTGCTCTCCCGCAGCACCTCCACGGTGGCCACGGAGGTGTCCTCCACCTCCGCCCAGTCCACGGCGGTGAGCTTGTGGAACCGGTCGGCCCCGCTCTCCACGGAAAATGCCTGGTCCACGGGCCAGGCGGGGGCTTGCACGGGCAGCAGCAGCAGGGCGGCGAGCAGGACGCCCCCCAGCCCCGCCCTGGAGAAGACAGGTGCGGACATCAGGCCTCCGCCGAAGTGGTGCGACCCCTTAGCACAGGTTAAGAAGGGGGCTCCATGCCTACCTGGGCTCTCTGGGCCGCCTGCCTGGCCCTCTGCTTCCTCCGCGCCTTCGTGGCTGCCGCTGAGTCCGCGCTCTACGGAACCTCCGACCTGCGCGCCCAGGAACTCGCGGAGGAGACTGGCCGCGCCGGCCGCCGGGTGGTGCGCCACAAGACCGAGCGCGAGGCCACCGCCACCGCCCTGCGTCTGGGCTCGGTGCTCAGCGGCTTCCTGGCCGCCGCCATCGGCGCCCTGGCCCCGCCGCGGATGCTGGACTTCAACCGCCTGGGAGACGACGCCTGGCTCCCAGTCGCCACGGTGACGGCCGGCGCTCTCTTCGTCGGCGTGCTGGCCAGCCTCATGGAAGTCACCCTGCGCGGCCTGGCCAACGGCAACCCGGAGCGCTGGGCCCTGCGCCTGTCCGGGCTCGTCTCCGCCCTTGTCTTCCTCTTCTATCCGCCCATGCGCATGCTGCTGGGGGTGCTCAACCTCGTGGCGCGCACCTTCGGCCGCACCCTGCGCTTCGAGCCGCCCCCGCCCCCTCTGGAGGAGCTCGAGAAGCTTCTGGCCGCGCAGGCCGCCAATGACGAGGTGGACAAGAGCGCCCCGCAGCTCATCCGCTCCATCTTCGAGCTGTCCGACAAGCGCTGCCGGGACGTGATGGTGCCGCGCACCGACGTCGTCACGGTGGACATCTCCACCCCGCCCACCGAGGTGCTGCGCCTGCTGGCCGAGGAGAGCCACTCGCGCATCCCCGTCTACCGCGACGATGTGGACCACATCGTCGGCATCCTCCACGCGCGCGACCTCATTCCCCTGCTCCAGCACCCGGAGCTCATCGTCCTGCCGGACGTCATCCGTCCCGCCAACTTCGTGCCGTGGATGAAGCCCATTGGCGACCTGCTGCGCGAGATGCAGAAGAAGCGCATCCACATGGCCATGGTGGTGGACGAGTACGGCGGCTTCATGGGCGTCGTCACCCTGGAGGACATCCTCCGTGAAATCGTCGGCGACATCGGCGACGAGTTCGAGGTGGAGGAGAAGCACGTGGAGAAGCAGCCCGACGGCAGCTTCATGGTGGACGCCTCGCTGGAGGTGGAGCACTTCACCCAGGCCTTCGGCTTCGCGCTGCCCGAGGGAGACTTCGACACGCTGGGCGGCTTCCTCTCCTCGCTCGCTGGCCACCTGCCAGACGTAGGCGAGCGCTTCACCTATGGCGGCTGGCAGTTCACCGTCGCCGCGAAGGAAGGCGCCCGCATCGATCGGGTGCGGCTGGCCCGCCTCAAGGGCACCCCTACCGCCCCCGGCAAGGACAAGGACGGCCGCGGGGACGGGCGCTCCGAGTCCGCGCCTCCCGCCAAGGCCTGAGCAGGGCCCTACTCCAGCACGGCCTCCGGCACCGGCACCCACTCCAGCCGCAGCGCTCGCTCGGCGTGGAAGGGGGCCCGCCGCTCCGTGCCCTCGCCATAGCGAAAGCGTGCCCCGCCGCGCAGTCCCACCTGCAGGGGCCGGCTCCCCTCCGTCTTCGTCACCGCCTCGCTGACGAGCGGGAAGGACAGCGCCACCGCGTGCGGCAGCCCGTTCGCGCCCAGCGGCACCTCCACCTGCTGCAGCCCCGCGGACAGGCGACGCCCCTCCACCCAGAGCTCGAAGTCCACCCCGGTGAGGGTGGCGAGTTCCGAGGCGGGGTTGCGCACCTCCAGCTTCAGCGAGAGCAGGCCGGTACCATCCTGCGCGAAGGAGAGTTCCAGCGTCTCCACCCGCACCGCCCGATCAAAGGCCTCCGGCCGCCACGGCACCCCGTGGCACCCAGCCAGCAGCAGCGCCAGCCCCAGGGCCGAGGCGCGCATCCTCATCACCCGCCCAAGAGCGGCCGCAGCGCATCCACCGAGAGCGGCCACCCGGCGCGACCGGCCAGCACCTCGAGCGCCTTGCTGAACTCGGCGGCCGTCTGGAAGCGGCGCTCCTTGTCCGTGAAGAGCGCTTTGCGCACCACCCGCACCGCGTAGTCCGGCAGCCCCAGGTCCAGCGAGGACAACAGCGGCGCCCGCGCGTCCCGCACCCGGTGCATCAGCTCCGCCTCGCCTCCTCCTTCCGTGCCGTACAGGCGCCGGTTGGAGAACAGCTCCCAGAGGATGACGCCCACCGCGTACAAGTCACTGCGCGTGTCCACCGCCAGCCCCAGCACCTGCTCCGGGCTCATGTACGCCATGGTGCCGCGCAGCGCGCCGGCCTCGCCCTGCATCAGCCCCTCCACCTCGGCCACGCCGAAGTCGGTGAGCTTCACGTCCCCCGCCACGCTGAGCAGGACGTTGGCGGGGTTGATGTCGCGGTGGACGATGTTGGCGCCGTTCTCCCCCACCTTGGCGCGGTGCAGGTAGTCCAGCGCCTTGAGCAGGCACCAGGCGATGTAGCAGCAGGCCTCGGGCGGCATCGCCGTGCCGACCTTCATCAGCAGCCCCTGCATGAAGCCCAGGGTCCGGCCGCTCACCAGCTCCTGCACCATCAGGTAGTCCTGCCCCGCCCGGAAGAGGCGGAAGGTGCGGACGATGTTGGGGTGGCGCAGGCGCACGGTGAGCTTCGCCTCGTCCACGAAGGCCTTCACGTACGCGGCATCCGCGCGGAACGAAGGGTGGAGCCGCTTGAGCACCACCTCCTCCGGCTCGCCCGGAGAGCGCTGCGTCGTGGGGCGGGCGCGAGCCTGGTACACCTCCGCCATTCCGCCCACGGCCAGGCGACCGATGACCTCGTAACCTCCCAGCTCCAGCGCGTCCGCCACGCTCGCAGCCTACCGCGCCTGAGCCCCTCGCCCCACTATTCAGTTAGGACTTGAGCAGCGAGTGGAACAGCCCCTCGTACCGGCGCGCCGAGGTGGCCCAGGAGAAGTCCCGCTTCATGCCCCGGTGCCGGAAGGCTTCCAGCCGGGGCGGATCCGCGTACAGCGCCAGCCCCCGCCGGATGGCCGCCAGCAGGGCCGCCCGGTGGAACGCCTCGAAGAGGATGCCGTTGCCGTCCAGCCCGCCCTCCACGGTGTCCACCAGCCCTCCGGTGGCCCGGACAATGGGTACGGTGCCGTAGCGCAGGGAGTACATCTGGTTGAGGCCACACGGCTCGTAGCGGCTGGGCATCAGGAAGAAGTCCGCCCCGGCCTCCACCAGGTGGGACAGCTCCCGGTCGAAGCCGAGGTAGACGGCCACCTGCTGGGGAAAGCGCTCCTGGAGCGCCCGCAGCCCCTCCTCATAGTGCCCCTCGCCGCTGCCCACGGCCACGAAGCGGATGTCGGCCTGGAGCGCGGTGGGCATCACGTCCAGCAGCAGGTCCACGCCCTTCTGGTACGCCAGCCGGCTGACGATGCCGAACACCGGCGCGTCCCCCGGCGGCAGCCCGGAGCGCTGGAGCAGCTCGCGCTTGCACACCGCCTTGCCCGCCATGTCGTCCAGGCGGTAGCGCGCCGGCAGCACCGGGTCCTTCTCCGGGTTCCACTCCTCCGCGTCGATGCCATTGAGGATGCCGCTGAGCCGCCCCTGGTGCCGGCGCAGGAGCCCATCCAGGTTGCAGCCCAGCTCCGGCGTCTGGATCTCCTTGGCGTAGGTGGGAGAGACGGTGGTGATGGCGTCCGAGAAGACCAGGCCCGCCTTGAGGAAGTTCACCGTGTCGTGGAACTCGAGCCCGTCATCCGAGGTGAACAGGTCCCACGGCAGCCCCAGCTCCCCCATGATGTCCTTACCGAACTGCCCCTGGTAGGCCAGGTTGTGGATGGTGAAGACGGCGCGAGAGCGCTCCAGCGGGGTGCCCTGGAAGCCGCGCCGCAGCGCCACCGCGGCCAGCCCCGTCTGCCAGTCATTGAGGTGGACGATGTCCGGGATGAAGTGCAGCCGCTGGGCCGCCTGCAGCGCGCCCATGCTCAGGTAGGCGAAGCGCCGGTGGTTGTCGCCGAACTCGCCGTGCGCATCACCGTAGATGCCGCCCCGCTCGAAGTAGTGCGCGTTCTCCAGGAAGAGCACCTCGTGGCGCTCCGAGAGCCGGACCGACAGCACGGCGCCCCGCTCCTCGCCGAAGGGAAAGCGCAGCACCACCGTGTGGCCCGTGGGCTGGATGCGCGCGTCCCGGATGCTCGCGTAGCGCGGGGTGACCACCTTCACGTCATGGCCGAGCGCGGCGAGTGCCGCCGGGAGGGCCCCGGCCACGTCCCCGAGGCCGCCCGTCTTGGAGAACGGGGCCACCTCCGAGGAGATGAACAGAATCTTCATTCCCGAAAGATGACGTGTAGGGCCCGTGAGTCAACCTTAAGTAACGTGCGCGCCATGGAACTGCCCCAGGATCCCATCGAGCGCTTCGCGGCCCTCTACGCGCAGGCGAAGAAGGCCATCCCCGTGGACCCCAACGCCATGATTGTCGCCTCGGTGGGCGACGACGGCCGGCCCTCGGCGCGCGTGGTGCTGCTCAAGGACTTTGATCAGCGCGGCTTCGTCTTCTTCACCAACCACGAGAGCCGCAAGGGCCTGGAGCTGCTCAGCCACCCCGTCGCGGCGCTCGTCTTCTACTGGGCCCCGCTGGAGCGCCAGGTACGCGTGGAAGGGCGCGTGGAGCGCGTCTCCGAGGCGGAGTCGGACGCATACTTCCAGAGCCGGGCTCGGGGCAGCCAGATTGGCGCGTGGGCGAGCCTCCAGAGCCAGCCCCTGCCCTCGCGCGAGCAGCTGGAGGCCCGGGTGGAGGAGCTCACGCTCCAATACGAGGGGAAGACGATTCCCCGCCCTCCGCACTGGGCGGGCTTCCGGGTGGTGCCCGACCGGATCGAGTTCTGGCACTCACGCCCCAACCGGCTCCACGAGCGGCGGGTGTACGTGCGCGAGGCAAGCGGCTGGCGGACCGAGTTCCTCTACCCGTGAGGTGGCTCGGTCCCCGCGCTCGCGCCCGCGTCCTACCAGGGCAGCTCTCGGCCCTGGAAGTCCAGGAAGCCGCCGCTGTTGTCCACGGTGAGGCCGTCGATGACGCGCAGCATGCCCTGCACGGAGTCCTCGGCGCGCATGGGCGCCGACTTGCCACCCATCTCCGTACACACCCAGCCCGGGTTGAGCACGGCGGTGATGAGGCCCTTGTCCCGGAAGTCCACGGCCATGGTGCGCATGCCCACGTTCAGCGCGGCCTTGGACATGCGGTAGCCGTAGGCCCCGCCGGTGAAGCCGTAGACGCCCGACTCATTGTTCTCGCTGAGCGAGGCCATGCGCGTGGTGAGGTGGAGGATCTTCCGCGTGGAGCCGCGCAGCACCGAGGGCATCAGCGCCGCCGACAGCCGCAGCGGCCCGAAGGCGTTCGTCTCCATGACGCGCGCCATGTCCTCGTAGTCCAGCTCCATCAGCGAGCCCCACTTGCCGCCGATGCCCGCGTTGTTGATGAGCACATCCAACGGCGCTTCATTCACATTGGCCGCGAAGGTCAGGACGCTGGAGGGCTCCGTCACATCGAGGGCGTGGATGCGCAGGCGATTGCCCGCCTCGCGAGCCAGCGAGGCCAGCAGTCGAGCCTCGGAGGGAACCCGGACCCCGGCTTCGACGGTGTCGCCGCGAGCGAGCAGTTGTCGGACGAATTCGAGACCAATTCCACGGCTGGCCCCGGAGATGGCATAGCGCATGGGTGCATTAAGGCGCTTCACTGCCTGTAGGCACAACATAGGTGTCACTTGACCCAGGGATGACCTCGATCAAGGCAGGATCCAGGAGTAACGGACATGACCGTCATCGCTGTTGTGGGAGGAGGCATCACCGGCCTGACGCTGGCGTACCGCCTGCGCTCACGGGGAAAGGATGCGGTGGTATTGGAAGCGGATACCCGTCTGGGAGGTAACATCCAGACGAGACAACGCGACGGGTTCTTAACGGAGGCGGGGCCCAACAGCTTCCTGGACAAGGAACCCACCACGCGGGAGCTGGCGGCGAGCGTGGGGGTGGAGGCGCGGATCCGCGCGGCGGATCCGGCGGCGAAGGCGCGCTACCTGTACACGCGAGGACGGTTGCGGGCGGTGCCGGCCTCTCCGCCCGCGTTCCTGAAATCGGACATCCTGCCCCTGGGGGCACGCCTGCGGGTGGTTGGCGAACTCTTCACTGGCCGTGTGGCCTCGGGGGTGGATGAGTCGCTGGGAGCGTTCGGCCGGCGGCACCTGGGCGAGACGGCGACGGAGGTGCTGCTGGATGCGGTGCAGACGGGCATCTACGCGGGGAACCTGGAGGCGCTGAGCGTGGGCGCCACCTTCCCGCAGCTCACGAAGCTGGAGCGCGAGCACCGCAGCCTCATCCTCGGCGCCATCCGCACCCAGGGCGCCGCGCGGCGCAAGGCCCTGCCGGCTGGAGAGGCGGCGCCGGAGAAGCTGCGCGGGGCGCTCTGCACCTTCGAGGGAGGCCTGGGGACGCTGGTGGAGGGACTGGCCCGAGCGCTCGGACCCGCGGCGCATGCGGGCGCGAAGGTGGAGGGGCTCACACCGATGCAGGGTGGCTGGCGCGTCTCGGTGCGCGAGCACGGGCGACAGGCGGAGCTGCTGGCCTCCCACGTGGTGCTGGCCACGCCCGCGTACGTGACCGCGGGGCTGCTGCGGCCGCTGGATGAGAAGCTGGCGGAGCTGGTGGAGGGCATCGCCTACGCCCCCATCGCCGTGGTGAACCTGGGCTATGCCCCGGGCAGCACACCACCGCCGGATGGCTTCGGCTTCCTGGTGCCGAGCATGGAAAAGCGGCGACTCCTGGGCGCCATCCACGCTTCCACGGTTTTCCCCTTCCGCGCGGAAGGTGGACGCGTTCTCTACACCTGCATGGTGGGTGGAGCGCGCAGAGCGGACCTGGTGGGGCTGGACGAGGAGGCGCTGGTGACGCTCGCGCGCGAGGAGCTCCGGGAGCTGGCCGGGGTGACGGCGAGCCCCAGCTTCACCGAGGTGATCCGCTGGCCACGTGGCATTCCTCAATACAACGTGGGACACACAGGACGGATCTCCGCCATCGACGCGGCGCTTGCTCGCCTGCCGCGCCTGCACCTGGCCGGCAATGCGTACCGAGGGGTGGGGATCAACGACTGCATCCGCAACGCCGTCGCGCTGGGCGATGCGCTGAGCGGGTGAGCGCTCCGGCTCAGGCCAGCCGGATGGCCATGAAGGTCATCGGCCTGGCCTGGGGGTCCGCGAGCAGCTCGTTCACCCGCTGGAGGAAGGCCTCGAGCCCCTCGCCCGGCGAGAAGCCCCAGTTGCAGCGGGCATCTCGCCGCCACTCTGCGATGGAGGGCGGAGGCGAGGCATGGCCGGGCAGGGGCGCGGTGACCTCCAGGCCGAACACCTTCATCGGCGCGTCCGGAGCGCGCGGCGGGTAGAAGGCCTGGTAGAGGCAGTCGTTGCGCTCGCGCGGGGGCGGGAAGGTGACGACCAGCGCGGCGCCATGGCGCGTGAGGGAAAGTCCTTCGGCGGGCACCCGCTTCGCGTCGTGCAGTTGCATGCCCAGGCCCATCCAGAGGTCCTTCAGGTAGGCCGTGTCCTGCGTGAAGGTCCTGACGAAACGCTCCGGGTCGGACAGCGCCATGCGGGCCAGCATGTACTTGACGATGAAGTGATGACTCTGAGCCGAGGCTTCAGCGGTCATGGGTTCCTCCCCCGGGTGCGCGCCGCACTCCACCATAGACGAGACGGCCCCGCGACCGCTCACCCGCCGCCCGCGACCGTTCGCCCGAGTACGCGCCACGGAGGGGGGCCACCGGGGGCATCTTCCTCCGTGTCACGCCGTCCACCGGAGCGCGCCATGACCTCTGTCTCCACGCCCTTGTTGATCCTCTGTGCCGTCCTCCTCTTCCCGCTGGTGCTCGTGGGCACCCTGGCGCTGGACCTGACCGAGACGGAGGTGGAGTCGTGAAGGGCAAGCGCCTGTTGGACCTCGTCCTGCTGCTGCCGCTGGTGCCCTTCTTCGGGCTGGCGGTGGGGCTGCTCGCCCTGATGGTGCTCATCCTGGATGGGCGGCCCGTGTTCTTCACCCAGCCTCGCTACGGGCAAGGGCGGCGCATCTTCCGCATCCTCAAGCTGCGCACCATGACGTGCGAGCCGGACATGCGCGCGCGGCGGCCTACCCGGTTCGGAAACCTGCTGCGCCACCATGGCCTGGATGAGCTGCCCCAGCTCTTCAACGTCCTCATCGGGGACATGAGCCTGGTGGGCCCCCGCCCCCTGACGCCCGAGGACGCCGAGCGCCTCATCGCCGCGCACCCTCCCCTGGCGGCGCGCTTCGAGGTGCCTCCAGGCATCACCGGGCTGGCCCAGGTGTGCCAGGCACGTGGGGCGGCGCTCACGGCGCAGCTCGATGCCGAGTATGCTCGGAGCCGGAGCGCCTCCGTGGACATCCGCATCCTCTTCCGGACCACCTGGATCAACATCGTCGGCAAGCGCCGGGGCGCGCGCCCCTTGCCTCCGCACCTCGCGCCACGATGACCGCGGAAGGCTCCATCGTCCGCGCCACCCTGCGCGCGCTCACGGCTCCCAAGCGACTGGCGCCCATCCTGCTGGTGTCCGCCTCGCTCGTCTTCGCGCAGACGGCCTTCAGCCGGGAGCCGCTCGCCCTGCCCCTGGGCGTCATGCTGTGCCTGCTCTTCGTGGCCGTGGCGCCCGTCTCCTACCGCGTCCTGTTCCCCGAGGGGTTGGACCTGAGTCACGGTGGCGTGCGGCTGGTGCTCTACGTCGCGGTGGGCCTCGGGGTGGTGATCTCCTCGGGCTACATCCTCCCGAAGTTCCTGCGCATGGGGCCGACCTTCCTCACCCAGCCGGTGAACCTGGCCGTCTGCTGCGCCCTGTTCCTGGTGGGCGGGTGGGGATTGGGGCGGGATATCGGCTTCGAGGAGTCGCTGGCGCGTGAGCGCGCCCGGGGGGCCCGGCTTGCCCTGGAGGCCGAGCAGGCCCAGCTGCTGGCCCTGCGCAGCCACCTGGATCCGCACTTCCTCTTCAACACGCTGAACGCGATCGCCGAGTGGTGCCGTACCGACGGGGCCGTGGCCGAGGCGGCCGTGCTCAAGCTCTCGGCCATGCTGCGCAGCGTGCTGGCGGGAGTACGCAGCGCGACGTGGCCGATGGAGAAGGAGCTGGAGCTCATCCGCACCCTGTTCGACCTGCACCTGCTGCGGGACCCGGAGCTGTTCCAGCTCTCCATCGAGGTGGAGCCCGGAGCGAGCGAGGTGCATGTGCCTCCGCTGGTGCTGCTGCCACTGGCGGAGAACGCGGTGAAGCACGGGCCCGCGGCGGGGCACCGGGGGCGCATCAGCCTGCAGGTGGCCTCGCGCGAGGGCGAGTGGGTGTTCACCCTGGAGAACCCCGGCGCCTCGAAGGGTCCTCGGGATGGCAGTGCCGGACTGCCCACGGTGGAGCGCCGGCTCGCCCTGGCCTACGGTGGCAAGGCCCGACTCGTCCTGGAGAGCGCCGAGGGCCGCACCCGCCTCACCGTCACCCTGCCCCGCTCGGGCCCCCTGCCTGGAGTCCTCACGTGAGCCAGTCCCTGCGCGTCCTCATCGCCGATGACGAGCTGCTCGCCCGCAAGCGCCTGTCGCGGCTGCTGGGCGCCTTCCCGGATGTGGAGATCTGCGGGGAGGCCGCGGACGGAGACGCCGTGCTCGCGGCGGCGCGGGCGGGCGGGGTGGACATCATCCTCCTGGACATCCACATGCCGGGGCTGAACGGGCTGGAGGCGCTGTCGCTGCTGCCCGAGGACGGCCCGCGCGTCATCCTCTGCACGGCGCACGCGGAGCACGCCGTGGATGCCTTCGAGTACGGCGCGGTGGACTACGTGCTCAAGCCGGTGGAGGCCGCGCGGCTTCAGAAGGCGCTGGAGCGGGCCCGGGCGCGGCTGGGGCCCAAGGAGGCGCAGGAGCCCGCCGCCCGCGCACCGTCAACGAACGCCAAGGGGCTGGCGAGGCTGCCCATTCCGACGCGGCAGGGCATCGTCCTGGTGGATCCAGAGAGCATCTCCCACGCGACGCTGGAGGGCGAGCTGGTGACGGTGTTCACCACGCAGGGCGAGTTCCTCACGGACTTCACGCTGAACGAGCTGGCGGACAAGCTGCCAGTGGAGGGCTTCCAGCGGGTACACCGGCGGGCGCTGCTCAACCTGGCCCACGTCACGCGGCTGGAGCCGCTGGAGACGGGGGGCTACATCGCGCGCACCACGAAAGGGCACTCGGTGGAGATCAGCCGCCAGTCGGCCCGTGAGTTGCGGCGCATGCTGGGCCTGCGCCGAGGAACCGAGGAGGAGGGCTGATCCATCAATCCAGGGGCCAGGTATGCACGGGCGCGCCGGACTCGGCGTGCTCGCGGTAGCGCTCCAGCAGCGCGGCCAGTGCGTCCACGCGCGGCATCCGCTCCTCCAGCCGCGCCAGCGTCCGCCGTTGCCAGCGGGCTCCCGTCTGTCGGGCCGCCACGCGCGCCTCGATGATGCCGAGCATCGCGTCCGCCTCGTCCTCGTTCACTCCCGCCCCCACCAGCCCCCGGCGGGCGATGGGCAGCAGCCGGGGCACCAGCTCCGTCACCGGCACTGGCTGGGGCGAGGGCGTCTTGTCCGAAGGCCAGAGCATCACCGCGTCCACGCCCTGTCTCGCCGCTCGGAGGAAATTGCCCCGCGCGCTGTCGAAGGGAATGCCCGGCAGCAGCGCATCCATCTGGTCGGCCAGCCCCAGCGACAGCCCCAGGAGCAACGCCCCGTTGGCCACCATGTCCACCACCGTGGGCCCCGCCGGCAGCGCGCGGAACTCGATGCGCAGGTGCCCCTCGTCCTTGGGATCATAGATGGCGCGGTTCCAGCTCCACACCGTGCTCTGGTGCAACCGCAGCTCGTCCAGCTTCGGCAACTGCCCGCGCGCCACGCACTCCAGCGGAGACTCCGGGCCCACCACCGGCAGCAGCGGCGCATGCAGCGCCACCGCCTCCGAGAACAGCTCCAGCGCGCTCTCCCGCGCCCAGCCGTGACCGAACGTCACCCGGGCATGCGGCAGGAAGCCTCCCTCGTGCGGCTCGCCCCGGTCGTCCACCGCCTGGCGGAAGAGCGCCACCCGCGTCTCATCCCACAGCCGCCGCCCCAGGAAGAGCGGTGAGTTGGAGGACACCGCCAGCACCGGCCCCGTCACCAGCTGCGCCGCGTTGTACACCCGGGCGAACTCCTCCGGCGCCACCCGCAAGTGGAACTGAAGCGAGGTGTTCGCCCCCTCCAGCGTCACGTCGTCCCACGTGAGCGTCAGCGTGTCCTCGCCCGCGATGGCCACCTGGAAGGGCGCGTCCCGGCGGCGCCGGATGGCCGCCGACAGCGCCCGGTAGCGCGGCATGCCCGTCAGCGCCCCGCTGCCCAGGTCCGCCTCGCGCAACGTGGGCAGGATGCCCGTCACCACCACCTGCGCCCCTTGCGTGGCTGCCGCGCGGCGCACCTCGCCCAGCGTGTCCTCGAACTCCGCGCGCAGCGCCGTGAAAGGTCTCCCAGCCAACAGAGCGGGACGCAGGTTGCACTCCAGATTGAAGCGGTCGATTTCCAGCGTCACCCGGGGGTCCACCGTCTGCCCCAGCACCTGCCGGTTCACCGGCAACGGGAAACCCGCCTTGTCCACCAGGAACAGCTCCAGCTCGGCGCCGATGGTTCGCGGCCCCGCGCCGAAGCCTGGGCGCCCGAGCACCCGACGCAACGCCTCCACATTCTCGGCGAGCCGCTGGGAGAAGCGCCGGTAGTCCTCGGGACTGAATTCCTCACATTGGATGGCCAAGCCCATACGCCAGACATGGCCATGCCCCTCGTTCCCGGCAGGCTACCTGCCACTCGCCTGCCCTCGGCTGCCTGCCCCCCGGAGTGCCAGCCAGTCCTTGACCGGCCGGCGGCCCCATGAGAGGCCGGCGGCCGATGAGCCGCCTGACCTCCTTGACCCAAAATGTCGCGGAGACTTCTCCCAATGCCGAGGACCCTCGGCTGCGCACCCGCTTCTATGCCCTGTCCCGAGAGACCGTGTGGAACACGGTGTACGTGCTGGCGGCGGCACAGCCCGGGTGGGACATCCTCGAGGCCGACCAGGCCGAGGGCGTGTTCGAGATCGAATCCCGAACCCGGTTCCTCAATTGCGTGGACGACGTCACCATCCGCGTGCGCCCGGCCAGCGGACAACGCATCTCCGTGGACCTGCTCTCCCGCTCCCGCGTGGGAAAGGGAGACCTGGGCACCCAGGCCCGCCGCATCCGTCACTTCCTCGCCGCGCTCGACAACGCCCTGAGCCCCACGCCCCGCTGAGCCCGTCCCCTCGCGTTCCGGGCGGCCGTCCCTGGTGAGCCCTCCGCCCAGGTGTGTTATCGCTGGAGCACGCCATGCAGCCCTCCCCTCCCACCCCTCCGGTCAACCTGTACGACCTGCCGCGCGCCGCCCTCGGCGAGCTGCTCGCGGGCTGGGGCTTCAGTGCCTTCCACCGGGACGCGCTGTGGGAGGCCCTCTACCGCAAGCAGGTGGGGAGCCTCGAGGAGCTGGAAGGCCTGCTACGGCCCGACCTCGTGAAGCGACTGCGCAAGAGCGCCCTGCTGCGCCGCCCCGCCGTCCACCACGAGAGCTTCAGCAGCGACGGCCTCACCCACAAGCTGCTCCTGCGCCTGCACGATGGGCAGACCATCGAGACGGTGCTGATGCGCTTCAAGGGCCGCGCCACGGTGTGCATCAGCACGCAGGCCGGGTGCGCCATGGGCTGCGTCTTCTGCGCCACCGGGCAGATGGGGCTCGTGCGGCACCTGAGCCCGGGGGAGATCGTCGCCCAGGTGCTCCATGTCACCGGCATCCTGCGCCAGTCCGACGAGACGCTGCGCAACATCGTCCTCATGGGCATGGGCGAGCCCCTGCACAACTATGACGGCACGATGGAGGCGGTGGACATCCTCGTGGACCCGCTCGGCCTGGCCATCGGTCCGCGCTTCATCACCCTGAGCACCGTGGGCGTGGTGCCCGGCATCCGCCGGCTCGCGGACGAGGAGCGGCCCGTGCAGCTCGCCGTCAGCCTCCACGGGGCCACCGACGCGGAGCGCGCCGCGCTCGTCCCCGTGGGCAAGCGCTGGCCGCTCGAGGAGCTGATGGAGGCCTGCCGCTACTACAGCGAGAAGCGCAAGCGCCGCATCTTCTTCGAGTGGACGCTCATCGCCGGCAAGAACGACACGCCGGAGCAGGCGCACACGCTCGGGCAGCTGCTGCGGGGCATGGACGCCCACGTCAACGTCATCCCCCTCAACCCCACCGTGGGCTATGGCGGGGTGCCGAGCGCTCCCGAGTCCGTGCGCGCCTTCCAGGACGTGCTCGCCAGCTACGAGCTGCCCAGCACCGTGCGTCAGCGCCGAGGCATCGACATCGACGCGGGCTGCGGTCAGCTCAAGGCCGCGGTGGAGCGCCCGCGACGTCCGCTTCCCACCACACGCTGAGCCAGGCCCAGGCACGGGGACAGGGCCCGCGTTAACGTGCGCGACCCCATCCTCGGAGGTCTACGCATGGCCGCAGCCCCTTCCGCCGCCGCCGCTGGCACGTTCCGCCTCGGTGACATGACCGTCAACCGCATGGGCTACGGCGCCATGCGCATCACCGGCCAGGGCATCTGGGGCGAGCCCAAGGACCCCGAAGGCGCCAGGCGCGTGCTGCGCCGCGCGGTGGAGCTGGGCGTCAACCTCATCGACACCGCGGACTCCTACGGTCCGGACGTGTCCGAGCGCATCATCGGCGAGACGCTCCACCCCTACGCTCAGGGCCTCCTCATCGCCACCAAGGGCGGCCTCACCCGCAGCGGCCCGGGCGGGTGGCACTCCAACTGCCACCCCGATCACCTCAAGAAGGCCATCGAGGGCAGCCTGCGCCGGCTGCGCGTCGAGCGCATCGACCTGTACCAGCTCCACACGGTGGACCCCAAGGTCCCCATGGAGGACTCGATCGGCGCGCTGGCTCGCCTGCGCGAGCAGGGGAAGATCCGTCACGTGGGCGTGTCCAACTTCAACGTGGAGCAGCTGCGCGAGGCGCGGAAGATCGTCCCCATCGTCTCGGTGCAGAACCGCTACAACCTCGCGGACCGGGCCAGCGAGGACGTGCTCAACGAGTGCGAGAAGGAGGGCATCGGCTTCCTGCCGTGGTACCCGCTCGCCGCCAGCTCCCTGGCCTCGGACACCAGCCCGCTCATCCAGGCCGCCAAGCGCCACGGGGTAACCCCGGGCCAGCTCGCGCTCGCCTGGCTGCTCCACCGCTCTCCAGCGATGTTGCCCATCCCCGGCACCTCCTCCGTGCAGCACCTGGAGGAGAACATCGCCGCTGCCTCCGTGAAACTGTCCCCCGAGGAGGTCCGCGAGCTGGGACGGTGAGCTAACCCTGCCCCAGGCGCAGCGGGGACTTCGCTCCCCGCTCGGGCAGGAGCGGCAGGTGGCTGGCCGCCTCTCGCGTCAGGCCGATGAACGCCCGGGCCGCCTCCGCCAGCGGAATGCCCAGCGTCTTCAGCGTGCGGCGGTGGTCCATCATCACCACCGCCATCGCCGCCATGGCCAGGCTCCACCACAGCGCCTGCCACGCCGCTCGCGTGGCCACGCCCCAGCCCTGCCGCGCGAAGAAGTCCCCGTGGAAGTCCAGGTGGTGCTGCTCGTCCTCGCAGATCTGCTCCAGCCCCCGCCGCATGCCCCCCTGCGGTAGCCGCGAGGCCAAGAGCCCGTAGAAGGCCCCGCCCACCACCTCCGCCACCAGCAGCACCATCAACTTCAGCCGCAGCCCCAGCAGCCGGCGCCCGAACACGAAGAGGCGCTCGGTCCAGTTGCGCGACAGGAGCCGCCCTCCCAGCCCACGCACCATGAAGCCGAGGATGCGACCATGTCGGCCCTCCTCCGCCACGAAGAGCTTCAGCGCCGCGCGGTAGTCCGCGTCGATGCCCGGAAGCCGCGCCGAGTCGATCTCGTGCGCGATGCGCCCCTCGCCCGCCTCTCCGAGCTGGAAGGTCGCCAGCGAAGCGGCCAGCGCCGGCCGCCACGCCTCGGGAATCTCCTCCCCCCGCTCCAGCCCCTCGGGCAGAGGCCGCCGCCTGTTCGCTTCGAAATGTCCCCGCCAGTCGCTCCACTTCATCGCTCTTTCCTCCGAGGGGCCGCGCCACCTCCTCGAAGAAATGCCTCATCCCCGCGCGCCCGGAGCGCGCTTGCCGCCGAGCGGTCGCGTCATGCGTCCGAGCGGTCGCCCCCGCGTGTCCAGTGACAGCGGATGCGGGGACGCACACACGCTGCCACGTGCCACGTTGATGGAGGACACCCACGCGGCAACCTTCACGAGCCCCCTTGCATGCACTCGGCACGTGGGCACATTCTTCGAGTCAGCAACACCGAGGGAGGTGGAGCGATGCTTGCCATCCATGAGCACGCGACGTTGGAAGCAGCGAGCAGCGATCTGCTCGACTTCATCCTCTTGCCTGACAACTGGCTCTCCATCGAGCAGCAGGCCGAGGACCCGGCGCTGCGGCCCGCCCAGAACGCGCTCTACCAGCGCCGGGTGGGCACGCTGCGCGTCTGCGCCAGCGTCGAGGTATCTCCCACGCTCGAGGTCTTCCTGCGCATCGCCTTCCGCGCGCCCGGGCTCACCCCGGTGAAGGCCGCCGATCAGCTGGAGACCTTCCTGCGCACCCGTCTGCCCCTCACGCCCAACTCCGAGTGGCAGGTGGAGGTGGACGAGCGCCGGTGGATCCACTTCGTGCGGCGCTACGCTGGCGCGCACCTCCGGGCCTGATCGGCGCCCGCGCTCACGCCAGCTTGTAGTAGCGCAGCGGCTGGCCCACGTTCTTCACCGCCGTCTCGATGAGCGGACCGAACTTCAAGTCCTGAGTCCAGGGCGCCTGGGACTCGGCGAGCGCCTCGCGCGCGCTGTCCATCAGCAGCATCTCCCGGAAGCCCCCGAGCGACTGCAGCCGCGCCGTCTGGTTCATTCCCGTGGAGAAGGCCGTGTAGTTGCGGTTGGGCCCGAACAGCCCGCAGTTGACGTGCGCCAGGTTCACGCCAATGGCCACGCCCAGCCCTGGTAGCTGCACCCGCTTGCACAGCTCCGCCACCTCCTCGCGCGCGCTGAGCGAGGCGGTGTAGTTCTGGATGTCCAGCGCCGCGCGCACCACCGCCTCGGCCCGCTGCACGCGGCTCGTCTCGAAGAAGGGCGGGCCGAACAGGCCGATGACGCAGTCGCCCACCATCTTGTCGAACACCCCGCCGTGCTGCCAGATGAAGTCCACCGCGCGCGCGCTCCACTCGTCCACGAAGCGACCGATGGCCTTGGGGCTGTCGAAGCCCTGCTCGCAGATCCGGGTGAAGCCGTTGATGTCCGCGAAGAGGATGCCGACTTCCTGATCCTGCGGCCGCAGGTGGTTGCCGTAGGCCGGGTCCCTCAGCAGCTCGTCGATGGCGCGGCTGGGGAAGAACTGGGACAGGTGGATGCGCTCGCGGTTGTAGTCCAACAGCCGCTGGCTGAGCCCGGAGGCCAGCAGCCGGACGATCTCCAGCGTGTAGGCGGAGAAGTCCTCGTCGCTCCAGAGGATGATCTTCCCCAGGTGCTCGCCGGAGGAGGTGCCCGAGATGAGCACCACCTCCGTGGTGCGCCCGCGCGCCTGGCCGAAGAGCTGCCGCAGCGAGCCATCCGAGCGCTTGAGCAGCTCCGGCCCCTGCTTCTGGATGAGGCGCTCCAGGTGCTGCCCGGGACGATCGGCGCTCTCGTACTCCAGGTGCCCGTGGCGGTAGGTGCGGTAGTGCAGCACCTGCGGGCGCACCGCGTCCCGGTACAGCAACAGGAAGCCGGGCAGCCGCACCCGCTGCGCCAGCGCCAGCACCGCCTGATCCATGCCCACCTCGAAGACGGGGTTGGCCAGGTGCCGGTTGCACTGGACGATGAGCTGGTGCTTCTCCGCGGCGGTGTGGACCAGGCACAGCACCGTGTCGAGCTGCTCGGCCACCGTCTCCAGCAGGCGGGCGAGGCGCGCCGACTCCAGCACGTCGGTGTGGTCCTCCGGGAAGAGCAGGCCGATGGAGCCCACCCGCGTGCCCCCCACGTCCAGCGCCTGGGTGACGAGCGTGCCGTCCTCCATGCGCCGCACGCCGCTGATCTCCTCCAGGAGCGGGCCGGGGTGACGCTCGCCCCAGGCGCCCTCGGTCCAGGTCTGCTCGGCCAGGTCCTCGTTGCGCGTGGTGAGGGCGATGGCGCGCGCGCCCGTCAGCTCCAACAGCTTCGGGAAGCAGCGATCGAAGGTCTGCGTGAGGCTCTCGCGCTGTTTGAGGCTCTCCTCGAGCAGCTCATCCAGGGCACGGTGGAGCTGGCGCAGCGACCGGAGCTCCTCCAGCGAGGGCTCCGCGGGCAGCGGGTACGACGCTTTCATGGGTCGAGGATGGCCCCGAACCGCCCGACCGGTCCGTCGCCACCCGCCTCCTTGCCCCCATCTTACGGGCAACCGCGCCGGAGGCCACGTCCTGCCCCCCGCTCAAGGCCCCCGGGCCAGGGTGGGACGCAGGCGCACGGGCAGTGAAGCCGGCGCGGGAAGGATCCACGCCTTCGCGGCCAGCCCGTCCCGCTCCCGCGCGAGGTCCACCGAGGGATCGATGAAGACCTCCGCCGGGCGGCCGTTGAGGGACACGCGCGCGTCGGCGTACACCTCGACGGGGCCCCGGCCCTTCGCCTCGTAGTCACGGGCGATGCGGTGGGCGAGCTGCAGGATGAGATCGGGCTGTACCGACATCTCCCGCTCCTGCAGCCGGGTGAGGTACTGGTTGGGCGGCACGTGCCACTCCCTGCCCGTGCCCGGCTCCCGAACCACGAAGGTGACGCTCCCGTTCTTCTCCCGGGCCATCACCCGCCACGAGAAGCGCATGCCCTGCTCGTGCCAGAGGACGTTGCCCTCGTAGAAGTGGGTCCTCAAGGGGAGCACGAGCTGGACGAGCCCATAGGCCACCGCCACGCCCAGCGCGAGCCGGGCCTTCGGGCCCACGGCCACCACGGCAGGCGCGGGCTCAGGCGCGCGGGCCCCTCCCGCTGGCAGGAGGCGCAGGCGCTCGCCCAGCCACCGCGGCCAAGCGGGGTCGAAGAAGACCAGCGCCGCGGTGACCATGATGACGGGGAACATCCCGATCGGAAACAGCGCCAGGGTGGCCGCGTGGAACCCCACGACCACCACATACGCCAGGGGCCGCAACCTCCGCGTGAGCAGGAAGGCGACGATCGTCGTGTCGAAGAGGAACCCGCCCCAGGCGGCGGCGAACGCGACCCAGCGCTGCTCCAGCAGTGGCCCCACCAGGGGCAGGCTGGTGCGCGCCGACAGCCAGATACCCAGGGGCTGAGCGTGGATCAACCAGTCGGTGGTGAGCTTGGCCAGCCCAGCGAACACGTAGACGACGGCGACCTGGAAGCGCAGCAGGTACGTACACCAGGCCGGCAGCGTGTCGCGGCGCAGCGCCGGCTTTCGCCACGCATCCACCGAGAAGGCCCGGTGCGCCGGCACGAAGCACAGCAGCCCCGCCAACAGGCTCACCAGATAGTAGTGGTTGAGGTAGTTGGTGACGTCCACCAGCTGGACGTAGCTGAACAGCACGAAGAGCAGCGCGATGGCCACGCGGTAGTAGAGGCCCACCGCCACGCACAGGCCCAACACCGCCAACGCCGCGAAGACGACGTGGATCCACGGGGCGGGCAGCGCCGGCACCCAGCCGAAGCCCCAGTAGGTGAAGTGAACCTTCGGTCGCGCGAAGAAGTCGTCGATCCAGCCGTAGGCGAGGAAGCGCACGGCCGATACCGTCACCATCAGCCCGAACGCCACCCGGAAGGCCACCAGCGCCGCGATGTCCCGCGGCGCCAGCAGGCGCTCCCAGAGGCCGGCGCGCGCCCGCACCTCAGTCATTGTCCCCTTCCACCGTCTGGGGCAGCTCCAGGTCGAGCACGGTGACCAGCTCGGTCTTCAGCACGTCCGTCATGCCCTTGACCCCGTCATAGAGCGCGCGGACCGAGGCCTTGTCCTGGTCCAGGGCCTGCACGAGATCGGACTCGTTCACGGCCTCCAGCGCGGCCTGGGCCGCCGCCCCTCGCTCATGCAGCTTCGTCGCCAGTGCCTCGGAGCCCACCGCCACCAGCAGATCATCGAACGCCACCCCCGAGAAGTCCGGGCCGCACCCCTCCATCACCCGGCGGTAGCCCACCAGGTTGGAGCGCACGTTGGCCTTCGAGCGGGCCGCGAATTGCGACTCCAGGTACTCCGGACACGTGTCGCCGTCGCAGTCCCGGAGCCCCAGCGGCCGCGCGAGCTTCGTGTCCTTGACCGTCTGCTCCACGTAGAAGAGCGCGTCGCTCACCGAGTTCAGCCCCGCCTGGCTCGTCGCGTACACGGTGTTGCCCGGGCCGGCCGTCTCCAGCGTCTTCGCGAAGTCGCCCTTGCCCGGCTCCCACGCCTCCGTGAGCTGCACGGCGCGGCGGTGGACGTCCTCCGCCGCCGCCGCCGCATAGGCCCGCTTGCGCGCCTGCTTCTCCTCGGTGGAGAGCGCCGCCCAGGTGCCTCCCGACACGATGGGCGAAGTGGGCCCGCACGCGGTGTCCGTCCCCTCATAGAAGAGCAGGTACTCGACGGCGTAGAGCCCTCGGCGGCTGATGAGCGAGTTGGGGAAGTCCTGCGACTCGTAGCTTCGCGAGACGAGCTGCTCCTCGATGGCGCAGCGGCTCACCAGGGGCCAGGAGTAGATGTTGTCACGCAGCTCCGCGCCGCCCGGCATGCTCCGCGGGGCCGCAGGCCCCACCTGCATCGTCTCGAGGATCTGCCACGCGTCCATGGCGCGGTGGTACGCCGCGCGCGCCGCATTGCGCGTGCTGTCCCCAGGCTGAGCCGCCAGGGCCGCCGTGGCCGTCTCCAGCTCCGCGGCCACCTGCTGGAAGTCCCGCGCGCTCGTCACCACGCACGCTCCGAACGCGCCCAGCAGCGCCGTCCGCGTCGCCTGGACCTCGCCTCCTGGCTCCGGCGTGGGGGTCGGCTTCGTCTCCTTACAGCCCCCCAGCCCCGCCAGCGCCACGACAGCCCATACGCTCACACCGGAGCGCCAGCCCCGCTTCCAATCCAACCTCGAGCTTCTCATGAGCCCGTTGAGTATCAGCCGACTTTGCGACTGACAACCATTATCAAAACGTCTCAAAGGTCTCAGCCGGCCCCTGGCTGCCTTGACTATCCGAGCGTGGCGGGTTACCACGCGCCCGCCCTGAAATTGACAATCGTTATCAATTTCAGACTTTAAATGAGGGGAAAGACAGTCATGAAGAACGAGGCGGAGTATCGGGGTCTGCGGACCACCCTGGTGGGCGCGACGGTGTTGGCGCTCTCCCTGGCGCTCATGGGCGGCTGCGGCGATGACACGATCGTGGATCCGCCCGAGAAGCCGACGGAGAACGACGCGGGCACCCAGGTGCCGGACGCCGGCACGGGCGGCAACGACGGCGGTACGACGCCGGATGCTGGAACGGCGCCGCTGGACAGCGAGTTCGCCGTGGCCCGCCTCAACAGCGACGGCACCTCGGATACGACCTTCGGCTCCAACGGCGTGGCCCGCCTCGACCTGGGCCCGAGCACCACGGGCGTGCGTGAGGTCCTCTGGAGCATGGCGCGCGACTCCTCGGATCGCCTCGTGCTGTTCGGCTCGCGCAAGGGCACCGGCGAGCGCGTGGACGCCGACCGCGTCACCGTGCGCCTGAGCAAGGATGGCGCCCTGGACACGGCCTTCGCCACCGACGGCGTGTTCACCCTCAACATCGCCAACCTGGCCGACAACCCCCGCCACGGCATCGTCCAGCCGGACGGGAAGATCGTCTCCTCGGGCTACACCGCCCAGCCCACGGGTGTGGGCAGCCAGACCGCCAATCGCATCGTCCTGGCCCGCCTGGGGGATGACGGCAAGCTGGACAACTCCTTCGGCTCCAAGGGCCTGGTGAACTCCAACCCGCTGCAGCCCGCCGACCCGGTCAACACCGAGTGGGGCTTCGCCGAGGCCTACTCCGTGGGGCTGCAGGACGACAAGTACGTCACCGCGGGCTACTGCCGCATCACGGCCACCAGCACGGGCGTGGACCTGTGCTCCTTCCGCTACACCTCCACGGGCCAGTTCGACACCACCTGGGGCACCAACGGCTTCGTCACGCTGGACCTGATCAGCGACAACGATCGGGCGCGCAACATGGCCGTCCTGCCGGACGGGCGCGTGTTCATCGCCGGCAGCGGCACCCCGGCGTCGCAGAACATCGACGCCCTGGCGATGCTGCTCCAGCGCGATGGCGCCCGGGACACCACCTTCGCTCCGGAGGGCTACAAGCTCTACAGCTTCGGCCGTCCGGATGACGCCTTCTTCGGCGCGGCGGCCTCGGCCGATGGCAACTGGGTCGCCGCGGCGGGCCACCGGGCCGGCGGCACCGAGGACGAGGACTCCACCCTGCTGCTGATCCCCACGGGCGGCAGCGGCGCCGAGTTCGCCCAGCCCATGCCCAGCTCCGAGACGGCCAATGACCGCTTCCTGGCCGTCACCTTCGATGGCAACGGCAAGGTGGTCGCGTCGGGCTACGTCACGGAGAACGGGGACAACCGCATGGTGGTGGCGCGCTTCAACACGGACGGTACGCGCGACACGACCTTCGGAACCGGCGGCATCGTGACGCTCAACCTCGTGCCGGGCGGTACGGAAGAGTCCGCACGCGCAGTGGTGGTCCAGTCCGACGGAAAGATCGTGGTGGCTGGCACCGTCGAGAAGAAGTAATCGAACCGCCCGCCGCCAAGGCGGGTGAAGCAGGGAGGAGCAGCTTTGTCGAACGACGCACGCAGGTGGGCGGCGGCCGCGGCGATGGTGTTCGCCATCGCGGTGGAGGCAGCCGCTCAGTCCCCAGAGCCCGCGGTGGGAGCGCCCCCTGCGGGCGCGGAAGCTCCTCCCTCCCCGCCGCTGGCGCCCGAGGCTGCCCCTCCTCCCACGGAGGGCAGCGTGCCACCGGCGGCCGAGCCCTCGGTCGCCGTGCCTCCGGCTCCCACGCCTCAGCCGCCCGAGACCGCGCTGCCCGCGCCGGCCTCGGAGCCGGTGAGTCCCACCCCAGCGCAGGAGCCCGCGAGCCCCGTGCCCGCGGCGCCCGAGGAGGCCCAGAAGAAGTTCGAGAGCGTGGTGGTGGGCACCTCGGAGACTCGCACCAGCGGCTCGGTCCACGTGCTCAAGTCGAGCAAGCTCGAGCGCTACGAGCTGGATGATCCCCAGGCCATCCTGCAGTCGGTGCCCGGCGTCTACGGGCGCGGCGAGGACGGCTTCGGTCTGCGGCCCAACGTGGGCCTGCGGGGCGTCAACCCCGATCGCAGCAAGAAGGTGACGCTCCTAGAGGACGGAGTCCTCTTCGGGCCCGCTCCCTACTCCGCGCCGGCGGCGTACTACTTCCCGCTGATGACGCGCATGCAGTCGGTGCGCGTGCTCAAGGGCCCCTCGGCCATCCAGCACGGCCCGCAGACCGTGGGCGGCTCGGTGGAGTTCATCACCCGGGACATCCCCGCCGAGGAGGAGTTCGGCGTGGACTTGAGCGGCGGCCAGTACCTGTCCGGCAAGTTCCACGGCCACTACGGGGCGAGCACCGAGTCCTCCGGCTTCCTGCTGGAGGGGGTGCATCTGCGCAGCAACGGCTTCAAGGAGCTCGACGAGGGCGGCCATACGGGCTTCCGCCGCAACGAGTGGATGATGAAGGCCCGCCACCAGTTCGACTCCGAGGGCGAGTTCCGCCACGGCCTCCAGCTCAAGCTGGGCTACTCGGACGAGGCCTCCAACGAGACGTACCTGGGCCTGAGCGACGCGGACTTCGCGCAGAACCCGCTGCGCCGCTATGGGGCCAGCCGAATGGACCACATGGCGTGGCACCGCACCCAGGTCGTCCTCAGCCACCAGCTCGACGCGGGCGCGCTGGCGGTGACGACCTCGGCCTACCGGCACGACTTCCACCGCATCTGGCGCAAGGTCAACCGCTTCGCCGGCGTGGACGTCGCCAGCGTGCTGGCCGACCCCACCAGCGCACGCAACTCCATCTACTACGGCGTGCTCACCGGGCAGATCGACGCCTCGACGCCGCAGGAGACGCTGCTGATCGGCCCCAACAACCGCACCTTCGTCTCGCAGGGGCTCCAGAGCATCGGGCGCTGGAGCACGAAGACGGGCGCCCTGAGCCACAACCTGGAGTTCGGCGCGCGCTACCACTTCGACAGCATCGAGCGGCTCCACACGGAGGATGGCTTCCGGATGGTGGGCGGCAGGCTCGTGTCGGACGGCGAGCAGACGGCGACGACGGCCAACAACATGGACTCGACGCACGCGGTGGCGCTGCACGTCATCGACGCGGTGTCCTGGGGCCCGCTGGTGGTGACGCCGGGCGTGCGGCTCGAGGTGGTGCGCTCGCGCTCCGTGGACCGGCTCGCGGGCGTGGCGCAGGACGGCTCGCTCGAGGCCCTCATGCCCGGGCTCGGTGTCTATGGCGGCCTGACCCACTCCCTGGGCCTCTTCGCGGGAGTACACCGTGGCTTCTCGCCGCCCGCGCCGGGACAGTCCGGAGAGGTCGGCCCCGAGCGCAGCATCAACTACGAGGCGGGCGCCCGGTGGACGCGCAGCGGCGAGCGCGTCGAGGTGGTGGGCTTCCTCAACGACTATTCGAACCTGACGGACGTCTGCACCTTCTCCAACGGGTGCCTCAACGACAACCTGGACCGGCAGATTGACGCAGGCGAGGCCCGCATCCAGGGCCTGGAGGCCTTCGCGGAGAAGACCTTCCGCCCGGGCGGTGGGGTGACGTTCCCCCTGTCGGTGGCCTACACCTTCACCCAGACGGAGCTGCTGGAGAGCTTCCGCTCGGCGGACCCGCAGTACGGCACGGTGGAGGCGGGCGATGAGATGCCCTACGTGCCCCAGCACCAGCTCTTCGCCTCCGCGGGCGTGGAGTCCGCGTTCGGCGGCGTCTTCCTGACCGCCACCTTCCTCGACACCATGCGCGAGGAGGCGGGCCAGGGCGAGGCGGCCGCCGGCGAGAAGACCGAGGCGCTGCTGACGTTCGACCTGAACGCGAGCTGGAGCTTCTCGAAGAACGCCCACCTCTACCTGAGCGCTCGCAACCTGCTCGACAACCAGGCCATCGTCTCCCGCCGGCCCTATGGCGCCCGGCCGAACGCGCCGCGCACCGTGCTGGTGGGGCTGAAGTACTCGCTCTAGGCCCGTGCCCCAGGCACGTGCTTCTGGCCACCCACCACCTGACCGCCCGCCACTTCGATGAGCCAGTAGCCCTCGCGGCCGGCCATGGTGGAGGAGCCCGCGCCGAAGATGTGCGGGCGCTCGTGGGTGGCCGGGTGGTGGTAGCGGTGGTGGATGTGGCCGTGGAGCACGGCGTAGCGCTCGCCCGGGATGAGCTTGAAGAGCGCCTCCGCGTCTCGCAGCCCGTGCAACTTGGAGTCGGGCCGCCCGCGATGCGTCAGGGGCGCGTGATGCACCACCACCAGGAGCGCCCGGCCCGCGAGCCTTGGATCCCGGGTGATGGCCTCCAGCCCCTCGAGCTGCTTCGGGCCGATGAAGCCGCTGGCGATGCCTGGCACGACAGGCACCCGCGCCGAGAGCAGCCCTACCACCGCGGCCTCCTCACCCACCTTGCGGACGAAGGGGAAGGCACCCTCCCGGCAGTGCTCGGGGGTATCGCTCGCCAGCAGGTGACCGAAGTAGCGCTCGAAGCGCCGGCTGCGTTGGCTGCCCGGCGTGTAGACGTCGTGGTTGCCCGGGATGACGGTGCAGCGGCGCGGGTCCTCCACCAGCTCTCCGAGCGCGTCGCGCGCGCCCTGGAATTCGCTCTCCAAGGCGTAGGCGGTGAGGTCTCCCGAGAGGATGAAGTGGTCCGCGGCGTGCTTCCGCGACTCGTGCGCGATGGTGGCGAGCGTCTGGGCGGCGTGTCGGTAGGCGCGGGCCCGGCCCCCCACGGTCAGCTCCGCCAGGGCGACCCAGCGGCGCCAGCCCAGCCGCAGCAACGGCTGCGCGAAGTAGTCGGCGGTGATGTGGACGTCGGAGCAGTGGACGAAGCGCATCGGATCTCTCGGTGGCGGCAGGCTCGTAATCCCTCCCCGCGAGCAGGGCAACAAGGACTTCGGGAAGACGGTGCCCTGATGCCAGCGCTCTCGGGCGGCGCTCCTGCTCAACCTGTCTGACGTCGGACAGGTTAGTGTGCGGTCCACCATGAAGCGGATCGCGCTCCTGCTCAGCCTGCTGCTCGGCACCTCCCTGGGTGCGCAAGAGGCCCCCCGGCGCGTGGCCGTCCTGCCCATCCAGGCGCTCACGGGAGATGTTCCTTCACGGGCGGGGCCCCGGGTGACGTTGCGGCTCGCCACCGAGTTGCGCGCGGTGGAAGGGTGGGAGCTGGCCGAGCCGCCCCCCTCCGAGCCCCCGGAGGTGCTCGCCCAGGCCCGCGCCTTTATGAAGGATGCGGAAGCCCGGAGGCAGCAGCGCGACTTCGCCGGTGCGGAGGCCGCGCTCGGCAAGGCGATCGAGGCCTTCTCCACCGTGGCGGCGGAGCTTCCGTCCGGCAACGAGCTGGCCGATGCCCATGCCCTGCGTGCGGCGGTGCGCTACGCCCAGGGACAGGATGAAGAGGCCGCGCGCAGCCTCTCCTCCGCGCTCTCGCTCTCTCCGGGACGCACGCTCCCGCTGACCGCCACCTCTCCCCTCTTCGCGCGTACGGTGGAGCGAGTCCACGCGGCCCTGCGTGAGCAACCGCGCGGCTCCGTGCGCTTCACGTCCGTGCCCCCGGGCGTCACGTTGACGATCGATGGCCAGCCGGTGGGCATCGCTCCCGTGCGCGTGGTGGAGGTGCCTCCGGGCGCCCACCTGTGGCGCGCGGTCCTGCCCTCGGGCGAGGCCACGGGCGGCATCGTGGAGGCGGTGAGCGGCAAAGAGGTAGAGGTGCGGGTGAAGCCTCCCGGCGAGGGCCCCGGCGCGGTGCTCGCCTCGGCGCTCGCGAGCAATCGGCTCGACACGGCTTCGGTGGAAGCGGCGGAAGCGCTCGCCCAGACACTGCGCGCGGACCTCGCCGTGCTGGGGACGATCTCCCGCTCGGGCTCGGGCCTCGCCCTGGATGCCTTCCTCTTCGTGCCCGGCTCCCGGACGCTTCGCCGCGTGCCGCGCATCGCGTTGGACATCGATCTGCTCGACGCGGGGCCCCCGCTGCGTGAGCTGACCGCCGTGCTCACCTCGCGTGGCGCCGAGGCGGGCTCGCCCGTCACGCTTCCGACCGCTCCGTCCTCGGTGGCGGTCGAAGCCTCCCGCCTCGCCCAGGTGAAGTACCCGCTGCAGGACAAGCCCGTGAGCGCTCCGAAGCCCACCGCTCCCACGCCGGACCGCGCGCCGCTCAATCCCCGCAAGCCCCTCGTCCGCCCATGAGCTTCCGTGGCCGCTTCGCGCCCAGCCCCACCGGGCGCCTCCACCTTGGCAATGCTCGCAGCGCGCTGCTCGGCTGGCTCCAGGCCCGCGCCGCCGGAGGCCAGTTCCTGCTGCGCGTGGAGGATCTCGACCGCGCACGCTGCCGTCCCCAGTACCTCGATGACCTGATGCGAGACCTGGAGTGGCTGGGGCTCACCTGGGACGAGCCGCTCCTCTTCCAGAGCGCCCGCGACGCGGTGTACCGGGACGCGCTGGCGCGCCTGGAGCGGGAAGACCGCGTCTACCCCTGCTTCTGCACCCGAGCGGAGATCGCCCGCGCGGCCAGCGCGCCCCATGGCCTGAGCGACGAGGGGCCACGCTATCCGGGCACCTGTGCCCGTCTGTCCTCGGCGGAGATCTCCGAGCGCTCCCGCACGCGCACGCCCGCGTATCGCTTCCGGACGCAGCCCGGCGAGGTGTCCTTCGTGGACGGGCTGCAGGGTCCCTATGCCCAGGACGTGGAGGCCGCGGTGGGGGACTTCGTGGTGCGCCGCAACGACGGCGTGGCCAGCTACCAGCTCGCGGTGGTCGTGGATGACGCCGCCACGGACATCACCCATGTGCTGCGGGGCGATGACCTGCTGAGCTCCACGCCCCGTCAGCTCCAGCTCTACGCCGCGCTGAAGCTGACCGCGCCCGAGTTCTTCCACGTGCCCCTCGTGCTGGGCGAGGACGGCAAGCGGCTCGCCAAGCGCGAGGGGGCCTTCGCCCTGGCGGAGCTGCGAGAGCGCGGGCTTCCCGCCGAGCGGGTTCTGGGCCTGCTCGCCGCCTGGAGCGGACTGGGAGACGGAACTCCCGTCGCGCTGGCGGAGCTGGTGCGGCGCTTCCATCCCGAGGCCCTGCCCCGAACGCCCGTGGTGGCGCGCGAGCAGACGCTCGTGACGGCGCTGGGGCTGGAGTGAACGTCTCCTCGCTTCGAGAGGAGACAGGCAATCACGCTCGAATTCTCAGGAAGTGAACAGATGCCCACCTTTGCTCCGGATGCGAGCGTCTCGCGGCTCCGCGGAGCGCTCCCTTCGCAGGAGCGGCAGGCATGGCTGAGATCGTGGAGAAGTCGCGCGTGGAGGCGATCCCAGGTGTCCCCTTCAAGCTGAGCTGGGGCGCCATCTTCGGGGGAACCTTCGTCGCGCTGGGGGTCTGGGTGCTGCTGTATTCGCTGGGGCTCGCCCTGGGGCTGTCCTCGGTGGATCCGGCGGATCCCGGAAGCGCCAGGGCGGCGGGCATCGGCACCGGCATCTGGTCGCTCATTGCGCCGCTCATCGCCCTCTTCGCCGGTGGGCTGGTGGCCTCGCGCACCGCGGGGGTGCTGGACAAGACCGGCGGCGCGCTGCACGGCGCCGTGCTCTGGGGCCTCACCACGCTGGCGGGCGTCATCATCATGGGCATGGCGATCTCGTCGCTGCTGGGCACCGTGTTCAACGTGGGCAAGGCCGCGGTGGGCGCCACGGGCACGGCCGTCGTCGGGGCCGCCACGGGCATCGCCTCGCAGGGAGACCAGGCCCAGGGCCTCGCCCGGTCGTTCGGGCTCAACGCGGAGGATGCGCTCGCCCCCATCAACCAGCGGTTGCAACAGGAGGGCAAGCCCACCATCACCGCGGCCCAGCTCCAGGCTGCCACCAAGGACGTAATCAACACCTCCATCCAGCAGGGCCGCATGGACCGTGAGCTGCTCGTCAACGCCATCGCGCAGAACACCGCGCTCTCGCGTCAGGACGCACAGGAGATCGCCGGCCGCATCGAGACGCAGTGGAACCAGCAGTGGGGCCAGGTGCAGGCCAAGGCCGGGGAGATCAAGCAGGACGTCCAGCAGGGCGCGCTCCAGGCCGCGGACACCACGGGCCGCGTCTTCTGGGGCGTGTTCTTCGCGCTCCTGCTGGGCCTCGTCTCGTCGATCCTCGGCGCCACCCTCGGCGTGAGCAGGCGCCAGCGCTACTACGCGGGGGGCACCGTGGTGCCGCCGGTGAGCCCTCGCCGCGAGGTGTACCCGTAGGCCGCGACTCCCTGTGGCGGACAGCCAGGCTCCTGGGGACACGCCAGGAGCCTTCGCTTTTGTATGCTCCCCGCCGTGTCGGGCCGCGCCCTCATCCTCTGGATCGTCCTGCCCTTCGTGGGCCTGTGCGCGCTGGCGCTCTGGCTCACCCGTCCCGAGCCCGACGTGCCGAGTGAACGGCAGGCCGTACCCACGCCTCCGCCCCCGCCTCCCACGCCGGCCCCGGCTCCCGCCGAGCCTCCTCCTCGCGCCGTCGCGCCCCCCGCCGCCCCGCCCGAAGCGCCCCAGGTGCCTCCGACTCCTGGGGGACAGCCTCCACGCCCGGGGGCTTCCCTCCCCTCCCGCTTCCTGCCACCCCCGGCCATCTCCATTCCCGAGGCCGAGCCCCGGGAAGAGTCCTCCGAGGGCACGGTGGACAAGGAGGACGTGCGCCGGGCCATCCAGTCGGTGGTGCCGTTGATCCGCCAGTGCTTCCAGGACGTGGCCGAGCGCCACCCGGGCACCCATTCGGTCACGCTGCGCTTCACCGTCGAGGGCCAGGGGCTCACCGGCCACTTCCGGGACGGAGAGGTGGTGGACACCACCGTCCAGGACCCTTTCGCCCAGGCCTGCTTCCTGGACTCCCTCCTGGATGTCCGGTTTCCGGCACCGCGCGGGGGGGGCAGGGTCACCATCACCTACCCCTTCCGCTTCGTACCCAACCCGGACGCTGGCCGTTGAGGCTCCCTTCCCGTAAGGTGCGCCTCGGCTTGTCCGAACCTCACTGGTGCGCCTGACTCACCCCAGATGCCCGCCACCATCGAACAGCTCGGTCCTCAGCACACCGATGCCTTGCGCTCGTTCCTGGCAAAGGACTCGACGCACAACATCTATCTGCTGGGCCTCTTCGAGGAGTTCGGCATCGTGCCGCGCGCCGGGCGAGCCCGCTTCGCCTTCCACGGCCGCTTCGACGCCAGCAAGAACCTCACCGCCGCCCTCTTCGTGGGCGGAGAGGGTGGCCTGGTGGTGCCCTCCGCCAGCGACCCGGCCTTCATCACCGAGTTGGCCGAGCCCCTCGCGGCGCAGGTGCGGCTCAAGGCCACGCTGGGCGAGAAGCCGGCGGTGGACGCGCTGGTGCGCAGCCTGGGCGCGGGTGCCCGGCCCCGGCTGTCGCGTACCCACCGCCTGTTCGCCGTCTCCGCCGATGACCTGGGGCCCTTCACCAACCCCACCCTGCGGCTGGCCCGGGAGGAGGATGTGCCCCGGCTGATGCCGCTGGCGCAGGGCGCGGTGCGCGAGCTGATGGAGCGAGACCCGCTGGCCGAGGACCCGGATGGCTACGAGGCGCGCGTCATGCAGCGCGTGCGGGGCCGGCGCACCTACGTGCTGGAGGAGCACGGCGCGCTGGTCTTCAAGGTGGACATCGGCAGCCGCTCGCAGCACGGCGCGGAGCTGGAGGGGCTCTACACCGCGCCCCAGGAGCGCGGAAAGGGCCACGCGACGCTGTGCCTGGGGCAGATCTCCCGGCACCTGCTGTCCTCGCTGCCCCGGCTGGTGCTGCGGGTGGAAGAGAAGGACGAGAGCATGGCCCGCATCGCGCGCAAGGTGGGCTACCTGGCCCAGCGGGTCCACCGCCTGGTCCTCCTGGAATAGATCGCCATGTCCCGTCCCACGCCCAGCCGTCGTCCCCTCTCTGGAGAGGGGCCTGTCATCCTCCACGCGCCCACGGATGCGCGCTGGCTCCCGTTGGCCCTCGAGCGCTTCGATGAGGTGCTCGTCGACCACGCCCACTGCGAGAAGAAGGCGGCGGCCAACGCCTTGTCGATGCTGCAGGTGTACCCGGACCTGCCCGGGCTGCCAGCGCAGATGGCGCGGCTGGCACGCGAGGAGAGCGCCCACCTGGCCCGGGTGTTGGACTTGATGGCCGCGCGCGGGCTCACGCTCACGAAGGACGCGGGGGACCCGTACGCGCAGGGGCTGCAGAAGTTCATCCGCAACCCCTCGGCCGAGCGCCGGGTGGACCGGCTGCTGGTGGCGGCGGTCATCGAGGCGCGCTCGTGCGAGCGGCTCTCCCTGCTCGCCGAGGGACTGGAGGACCCGGCGCTGCGCCGCTTCTATGGAGAGCTGGCGCAGTCGGAGGACGGGCACCAGTCGCTCTTCTACAAGCTGGCCGTCACGGCGAGCGGGGATGAGGCGGCGGTGCGGGAGCGGCTGGAGGTGCTGCTGGCCCGCGAGGCCGAGGTGCTGACCGCCATCGGGGTGCGCGCGGCGATCCACTGAGGGCAGTGCTAGGGTGAGCGGGCTGCTCCACCCGTCCCAGGAGGACGCTGATGCGCCGTGTATGGATGATGGCCCTGGCTTTCACCGGACTGGTCGCCTGCGGAGAGAACGCCACCCTCGAGGTGCCCATTCAGGCGGTGGGAGACTCTGGAATCACCGGCTCGCTGACGGTGGAGGAGATCCCCGGCAAGTCGGGCTTCGGTGAGGTGCGCTTCGGGTTCACGGTGAGCGACACGGGCACGCGGCAGGTGATCGGCTTCGTCCATGAAGGCCGGTGCGCCTCGCTGGGCATGCACGAGCACCGGGAGGGCTTCGAGCCAGATGGCTACCCCCGGCAGCGGGCGTACATCCGAGAGGGGCACAAGGGGCACGCGGAGCGCATCGGCTCCTTCCAGGGCTCGCATGCCTTCGCCGTCCACGAGCGCATCACGGACATCGAGGACGCTAGCGGCGCGGTGCTCGCCTGCGGCGACATCTAGAGCCAAGCCCCACAGGCAAGCACTGCAGAAACGGATCCGTGAGTTCCAGCAGCGGCGGGCTGCGACCTCCCTCGCGGCTGAAGCAAACCCAGGTGAACGGTGGAAGGCAGGTCGCCCTAAGCTAAAGGCCTGCCAAAGCTGCTTGTCTTGAAGATCTCCTCAAGCCAGACGCGGATTCCGCAACGCCAACGCAAGGATTCGGACCTGAGCCACAGCCCCCTCCCCCAGGCCTCGACTCTCACGGTACCGTGTCCGAGAAAGCGCGAGCAGCGCGTGACGCCTGCGCTACACCGGGGCACGCCCAGAGCGAGGCCGCCGTGAGCGCCGCTCCGGCATACGGGAATAGTTCGGAAGTGTGAAGCGCGCCCTCAATCCATTCTTACGGACTTGGTCCAGCCAGTTCATCGCGTCCTGGGCCCCTATGCCCTGACGAACGAGTTGATAATAAAGATAGGAAAACTCGTCAGGCAGACAGCTCGCGAAGGTGATCGGGTCATCGTCGCCAAGGCTCACGGGGACCGGGCCGCCTTCGGCCGCCTGCATGCCGGCTAGCGGTTGAAGCGCGAAGATGGGGTGAGCCTCGAAGGGGATATCCCCAATGAGTAGGTTGCTGGAGGGATTGGCCTCCACGGTCATACCCCGCTGGGCCACATGCTTGCGCAGGAAGTATTGCATACGGCGCAGCACCTGGACCTCTCCATCTGTGGCCTGGACTTCGGTGGTGCGCTGTCCACGGTGATAGACGTCATAGTCCGTTAGATACCTCCACAGCAGCCAATCCTGGGGCTGCGCTGCGGCCGCAACAATACGTCGACGCGAGAGCGCGCCCATGTGGGGATAGCCAAGCCTCTTGAGCACTCCTGGAGAGTGTCGCTGCTTCCAAGCCTCAATCAATACATCGGCGGGAATGGGATTCTCGTAGATCTGCCGAGAGAGATTGGCAACCTCACCGCGTACCGCCTCGATGCGCGAGGAGTCCACTGGAATGCACTGCTCTCGATATAGGTGGAGTTCCCAGACGAGATCGTCGAGCCGCTCTTCAAGGGGCTGCCGCGTAATCGGTGTGGTTGCAGCCCATCGTCCTGGGTCCAGCCCGAGCGCCACGGCGTGCCCTAGCCGATCTCCTGGGCCTAGCATGTGGAACATCAGCGGCTCATGAATACGCCGCAGTCCTTCCACCAAGCGGCGAAAGTCCTCTCCCGCGTGGAGGGTAAACCGAAATGGAGGAACATGCCCGAGGTGAGCCAGTTTCTGGGAGACCTGCTCAGAATGGGCCCGCAGCCGCTGGAAGAGGGGAATGAAGACCCAAGAGGGGATTGCCAGTTCCAAGCTGCACACATCCAGGCCACGCAGGATGACGAGCAGTTCAGGGTGCCGCTGAAGCGCGGTCTCGATGGCTTGCGCCTCGCGTAGACGGTCAGAGAAGTACTGGCCAAACCGGCAGGCATGTCCAGCTGAGCGTGGGTCAGCGTAGGACATGCCCTTACCACCAGGGCGCTCTGCTAGCTTCACAAAGTGAAGGACGAGCCCACGCTCTGGATTGCACTCAGGGGGTGCATCCACGTCACGAGCAATGTCTCTGACTAGGGTTCGCACCTCGGCCCAGGAGCTTGGAGGCGAAGTTCGAACCTCCAAAGATGAGAGTGGAGCGGGACCTTTTCCCTCAAGATGAAGGGCAGCGCTCATCAGCGCCTGCTCCATTCCTTTACGCAAGCTGCCGATGCGCCGGAAGTGTGTAGAGAACCAGTCGAGTCCAGCAGTTCCTGGTTCCTGAACGAGGTGCCGGTATGTCCGGTTTCGGATGCGGACATACTGCCAGAACACCCTCTCGAAAAGATCCTCTCCCCGTGATGTCCACCGGCCCCCCGTAGCCTCGACCCGCTGGCGCTCCATGCGCACCTGTCTCAGCCAGCGCATGGCTTCGAACAAGAGGAGGGTTTCTGGCAAGCACCCGGGCTGGGTGACATGCGGCAGATGAAGACTCCTTCCTCCGAGCTTCCATTTGTAGAGGGGATCCGCCTCCCGGATTTCTGGTAGCGAAGCAGGGAGCCGAGCGGGAGCGGGACCAGCTAGACGTCGCAGCTGCGACCTCGCACTCACGAATGGTACGGGTGCATTGCCACGCAGGAGCGCACTCACCACAGAGAGAAACTCGCGCGGCTCCTCGGTGCGCCCAGCCAGCCGGGGCATGTACCTTGCGAAGTTCGGCTCTTGCAATTGCCTCAGGAAGGAGGCGAGGCATAAACGCGCCACCCCGGCAGTCACCAACCACCCTAGGAACTCCTGCTCTCCACCAAACGGTGTCCCCGCAGCGCAGTGGAGCGGTCCGGGTTGAACCTCGTCGGTTGAGATCCGTGACATCAGATGAGTCCACAGGACGCCAAATGAGAGGGCCGCGCCTAAGTGGAGGTGGGTTTGCGCGATACCATCCTCGCAGAAGAACCGATCCAAGTGCTCGGCGCCTAGCGACACATGATCACAGGCTGGAGCACTGCTGGTCTCGGTGACACAGCAGAATGACGCGAGGAGTAGGTCCTGTGGCAATGCCAACGAAAGCCAGCGCCACGCGGCGATTCTGTCCTCGATGTTCTCGCTCCCTCTTGGAGCAGACGGGACCACTGAAGCGAGAGGCCCATCCCGGATGAAGAACTTGCCTCCGCTAGCTGTCAGCAAGCGGGAGGTGAACGAGCCGACATAATCCTCCAACGAGGCATTGTGGCCGGGGCGATCCAAAGACTTCTCCGCAGTGGAGAACCAAACGTGGTCTTGGAGCCTACGCAGGACTTCTAGGGAAGTTCCGCGCGAACGAGGGCGCAACCACTGAAGCAAGTCCTCTGAGAGTGCTTGTGTGGACTTTCCGAGAGCTCTCGTGGGGGTTTGCTCCAATCGCACAAAGCACCGCCGAAAGCCAGCCTCTGACCACAGAGGCCACGAGGCGATCTCAGCCTCTAGATGCCGGATATGAACGGGGTCAGTCATGGATGCTTGAGAATGAGGTTTTAAGACTGTCCATGGGTCTCATTAGCGAAGATCTTGAACCAAGGGTGCCCACCAGCAGCTTGATCGATCTCATTGAGAAACCGCTTGACGGTCCTCGTGTCGGCGGAAATTCCGGCCCGCACGAGCGCGACCTTGGCGCGGCTGCGGCGCACCTCCAGTATCTCCGCGACGCGCCCTGGCGAGGCATCTTTCCATGCGCTGAGGTAGGCCTCCGCCGCCCAAACTGGCATCCCGGACTCCGGTGCTCCATAGAGGGCCGCTGCTCCCTGGGCCCATTCGACAGCCCGGAGAAAACGTGCTCCCCCCACTTTCGAGGAAAAAGTCACCTCACGAATTCGCTTTCCCAACAAGGCAAGTTCTTCACTGCCAATATTGAGGTTGGGACTTTGAGGATCAACATTTCGCGTTAGGCACAACTTGCGCATGCCGTCCAAGAAGGCGTGAAACAAGGCAACAAGCGCGACCTCGCTCAAGCTGCTGCCAGTCTCCTGTAGAAGGGGGTCGATCCTCTTGAACATTAGCGTCCAGATCTGGTTTGTTTCCTTCCAATCCAGGAAAGTACCCCACCCTGGAACCAGCCAGTCAAACTCGAAAGAGCGCGAAGCCTGCCGAAGCACGGTTGTCGCTCGAGGGAGGACCGCCTTAGATGGAGAGATGGAGGGAGGGAGCAGATCTTCTAGAGAGCCCCGTCCGTCGTCTTCATCAAATTGAACATCGTGAGCGACCTGCAAGAGCCCTTCCAGCGCGCTTGCGGGTTTCTCGAATCCGTCTCCCAAGGGGAAGATCCGCAATGCGTAGGCAAGTCCTGGTGTTGAATCCGCTTCCGCACGCGCAGCCACCTCTTTTTCAGGGCGTGCGCGTTGAGTGACGGGCTCCGTCAACCATTGGCGCATATTCTCAGGCAGGTGGAGTTTCAAGCGATTCTTCTTCTCCACGATCATCTGATCGAGGCTCCGCCGCTGAGACTCAGGGGCCGGGTTTACGACGAAGAAGCGCCAGAGCAGACGAAGGACAAGCGGCGCCGCGCCTTCGATGAGCACATACCGCTCCAAGCGATCCTGGAGTTCCTTGAGCCGTTGGGGATCCGAGAGAGACAGCAGGGGCTTGACATGCAATTCAGCGAGATACTCCTGAAGAGTGGGCGGAGTCTGAATGGAACTGGCTGGGGGATGCTGAACGATAACCTTTTCGAGCAAGTCTTTGATTTCCGTGGGGAGGCCAATGACAGGCTCTGCTCTGTCTTCGATCGCGCGTCCCCAGACAAACCGATCATGAGCATTGTCTATCTCGGCCAGAATGCTCTCCTCCCCTCCTCCCTTGCCCTTGGCTTCTCGAATAGCATACCGAACCTTTGCTCGGCGAGCATGCCGAGCGGCATCCAAGGCCTGCTCCCGGAACCACTTGTCCTGGGTCTTCAGTGCTGCCAGCCATTGGAGCAACAGGCTGTTGGCTAATTCCTCGGGGAGGCCATACTCCGGGGCGGCGAGTAGAATCGCCTCCCCCAGCAACCAGTTGTAGAAACCCAGCGTTCGCAGCGTCTTGTTCTCGCTCGTATGCAACCGAGCCGCTTCGCGCACAATGCGTTGGATGAGCGGGCCCCAGCTAGAAGACTCCCGAGGAGCTTCCTGGGAGGTCAAGACAGGAACATCAGGTAGGGTACGCCGCAGCCCTACCTCGACAATTCCCCAGAGGTACAAGTAAACCATCTCGCCGTACCACACGTTGGCGGCGGCTTTGTCCTCTTTCAAGCGAAGCAGGTGCCTTGCCCAAGCCTTGTCAAAGACACTGAAATCAATGGGCGCTGCCCATTCGGGAATTGGCCAGGTAAAGGCCAACTGGCTGGAGAGTTTCCCCAGGGGCTGGAGATGACTTACGACCAGCGGGTAGTCGATATGCCGAGGCGCCGGGGCAGTTCGTGGAAAGCTGCCGCTGACTATGTCCGCTGCCACGTTCATCGCCAGCATGAGTAGGCTGGTAAGATAGTCCTCAAGCTCTCGAAGCTGAGACCTCTGCTCTCCAGTTTGAGGAGACCTTTCAACGATGGGCCCCTTGAACGTAAAGCCCGTGATGATGTTGACGTTCAGGGAGAGCTTCTCACTCGGCTTCAATCGATTGATGCGCCGTGCGAGGGGCTCCAGCTTCTGCTCAACATCCACACGCAGCTCGCCGTCCTGATTGACCTGAACCAACTGCTTGAGCAGCGCCTGCTCATCCGTGGTCCATTGCCCATTCTCGATAGTGTCCGTCCAGAGCCGGCTGATCCGCATCATCGCATGGGGGTCTCGCTCCAGGCGTTGGCGAACGTTCTGGATCTGACGCAGCCGGTGGGGCAAGCCCTGCTGAAGCGCTGGGGAGAGTTCGAAGTAGCCAGCAAGCGTCGGCGGAGCGAAATCTTCGTCCCCTTCCTTCTGGATGGACACGGTCAACATGTCCTTCAAGAGAAGGAACCTCTCTGTCCCACTGAGCTTCGCTAGCTTGAACCGATGTCCTGCGGGTATCACCTTGTCATAGGCTTGAAGCCCGAGTTGGCGCGCGTTGGGCTTCGCCTCTACATAGTCGAACTCGCGGTCCGTCAGGGCGCCATTACCGAGCGGTTGGCGCATCATCTTGAGGTAGTGCAGGTGCAGTGTCTTCTGGAATAGCGGGCTGTGGCCGGTGAGGATGAAGAACACCCGGGGAGCCCAAAGCGAACGCATGAGCTCTAGCAGGTCCACGCACCGGTGAGGATTCATGTCCGCATCATCGATCGGGATGATGAGCCGCGCGTTCTCATCCACAAGATGGGGATAGAGGCGATGGGCGTCGGCGATCACTGCATCTAGGAAATAGCGCCACTGGTCGAAGACCGTGAGCCTTGCTCGCTCCGCCTGCTTGAGTTCCTCGGCATAACTGTCTGGGTCGAGAGAGCCCTGGCGAGCAGGTAGGTTGCTGGCCCAGCCGAGGGCAGCACACTGCAACAGATTGCGCCACTGCCGGCGTGATGCGAGTTCTTTCTCCCACTCCGGTTCCCAGCTCGCGATGGGTGCCGTATTCTCCCGAATCTCCCGTCCCCCCGAGGGATCCTCCAGGTGGTCCACCAGTTCCAGGAGCCGGCCAGCAATCCATGGGAGCAAGGACGTCGATGGCGGGAGCGGCTGGAGGTCTAGCGGTCGAATTGGAACAAGCTTGCGAGCCAGCGGCCCCTGTAGCCGAGCGATGAGTTCCAAGGGGGCTCCATGCTCCTCGTTTCGGGCGGTCGAGCCGCCACCCTCAAGGACGGAAGGACCGAACAAGTCCGAGCGAAGCTGCGCTCCATCCCCCGCAGCGGCGCGCCTCCAGAGCCGGAGCGCAGTGAGAAGGACGCTCGTCTTCCCGCTTCCACGTCCTCCGTCGATGAGGATGACGTTGGAGGGGCGATGCTCATGGATCTCTTGATAGTCGAAGGGACTCCGCGTCATCCCTGTGCGGAGCCCTTTGTCCAAGGGAGACTTGATGAAGTCTTCGAGCCACTGGTGAATCTCCACGACGACCTTGCGTTGGTCCTCCGTCAGATCTGCCCAGTACAGAGGGCGGGCTTCGGGACGGACCACGGAGGACTCGGCGGACTTCCGCTCCTGCGCAATACCATCGTTCGTAGGCATGGACTCCCCCCAAGTGAGCCTCCACGGCAAGCCGCACCGGCTTGCCAGGATCATCCACTCATCATGCCAGCCAGAAACAGGGGGTCCAAGTACCGAGTTGTTGCGAGAACACCTCGATTGTGTTCGAGGGTTGTGTAGCCTACGAGGCCATCTCGATAGACCCCCACCCCTGACAACATGACCCTCGGGAGAGGAATTGGCAGAACGCTCTCCCGAACTGGCTGTTGAGGGCCTGCTTGAAGTGCATCCAGACCCGTACAGCTCTGGATGTAAAGACAGCGCTTGGCCCCGCCTGTAACGTCAGCAGCGTACTTCCTTCAGAAACCTAGCTAGGGCGAGGGCGAGGGCGCGCTGAGGCTCACCGGCACCCCGGCCTTCGACTCCTGGGAGCCCTGGGTCTGGAAGGGCCACACCGTTGGCACCATGAACACCAGGAACGCCACCAGCAGCGCCGTCAGCGGCGTGCCCAGCCGGAAGAAGTCCGTGAACCGGTAGTGCCCCGGGCCGTAGACGAGCACACAACTGGGCTCCAAGGGCGTGATGAACGAGCAGCTCGCCGCCAGCGTGATTCCGATGGCGAACGGCCGCGCGTCCACCCCGAGCTGCGCCGCCGCGCTGATCCCCACCGGCAACACCACCAGCGCCGCCGCCTGGTTGCTCATGGGCGCCGACAACAGGATGGTCAGCACCATCAACACCGCCAGCACCATGCGCGGCCCTCCATATGCCCCCATCCCCGCCGCCAGGTTGCCCAGGTACCTGCCCGCCCCGCTCACCTCCATCGCCACGCCCAGCGCCATCATCGAGCCGATGAGCAGCACCACCCGCCAGTCCACCCGGAAGGCGATGCGCGCGTCCACGCAGCCGGTGACGATCATCGCCAGCATCCCCGCCAATCCCGCCACCGACAGGGGCACCACCTCCAGCGTTCCCATGGCCAGCGCGCCCAGGAAGAGGCACACCGCCAAGAGCGCCTTGCCGTAGCGCGGCGGCTGGTACTCGTAGTCGCTGAGCACCAGCAGCGTCGTGCCGTCGGCCAGCTCCGCCACGCGCGAGCGCGGCCCGCGCAGCAGCAGCACATCTCCCACCGACAGTGGCATGGCCGACAGCGACTGCTCCCCGAAGATGCGCCCCAGCATCTGCAGCTTGGTGAGCCGCTGGATGGCCGGCTTGCGGTGCAGCGCCAGCGCCACCAGCCCGTAGCGCTCCACGAAGAGCACCTCCTTCAGGCTCCGCCCCACCAGCGGGCTCCCCGGCGGCACGCTCGCCTCCACCAGCACCGCATCCCGGCTGCTCAGCTCCGCATCGCCCAGCTTCACGTCCGGGCGGATGTCGATGCCCTTCAGGTCCTTCACCCGGAGGATGTCCTCGCGCTTGCCCTCGACGATGAGCCGCTCATCTCCCACCAATTGGTACGTCGGCAGCGCCGGGATGGACTGCCCTCCCCGGATCAGCCCGATGACACGCAACCCCAGGCCCTCGGTGATCTCCGCCAGCTCCTTGCCCAGGTAGCGCGAGTCCCTCGGAAGCACCGCCTCGGTGAGGTAGTCGCGCAGCGACCACTCGCTCACCCCCGCCCCGTCCGCCCGCGAGGGCAGCAGCAGCGGCCCCAGCAGCACCACCACCAGGATACCGATGACCGCGATGGGCAGCCCCACCGGCGCCAGCTCCGCCACGCCGATGCCCCTCATCCCCATCTTCTCCATGGCCGCCGAGGCCACGAGGTTGGTGGAGGTACCGAACAGGAAGATCGTCCCCCCCAGCATCGACGCGTACGCCAGCGGCAGGAGCACCTTGCTCTTGGGCACCTTGGCCCGGTGCGCCGCGCCGATCGCCACCGGCAGGAACGCCGCCGTCGTCACCGTGTTGGAGATGATCGACGAGAAGGCCGCCACCGCCCCCATCATCGCCAGCACGAACACCTGGTGGCCGTAGCGCGCGAAGAAGGCGAGCCGTTGCCCCACCAGCTGCACCACGCCCGTGGAGGCAAGCCCCTGCGTCATCGCCAGCAGGGTGAAGATGAAGATGACCGTGTCGTTGCTGAACCCCTCGAAGGCCTGCTGCGGCGTGAGCACCCCCGTAATGGCCAGCAGGCACACGATGGTGAGCGAGCTCACCTCGATCGGAATGGTGTCGAGCGCGAAGAGCACCAGCGCGATGACGACGATGCCCAAGACGATGGCGATAGTCATATGGAGGCGCCCTCAAGATGGGGGCCCATGTACCCGGAGGTGAGCCCCCCGACGCACTGCGTCGTTAACTACTAAAAGGAGGAGCACGAATTAGTGGAACTTAGAGGTGCCCTGTTCAGCAGACGGGTTCAGCAGGCAACGGGTGTTGCTTTTGAGAGGGGCCTTCCCGAAGGTTGGCGCCTTCCCGGCTGCTAGGTTCCGCGCCTTCGGCGGGAACCCAACACGGGGGGTACTTCACTTGAGACGACACGAGGAAACTTCCATGGCTTCGACGCAGCTGACGGTCGCGAGCAACGCGCCGACGAAGAATGCCGACCTTCTGGCCTGGGTCGCCCGTTGTGCGCAGATGACTCAGCCCGACCGCATCGTCTGGTGCGATGGCTCCGAGGACGAGAAGAAACGACTGACCGAGCAGGCGGTGCAGGAGAAGATCCTCATCCCGCTCAACCAGGAGAAGCGTCCCGGGTGCTACCTGCACCGCTCCAACCCCAACGACGTGGCGCGCGTCGAGCACCTCACGTTCATC
Source organism: Hyalangium ruber (assembly GCF_034259325.1). Taxonomy (NCBI): domain Bacteria; kingdom Pseudomonadati; phylum Myxococcota; class Myxococcia; order Myxococcales; family Archangiaceae; genus Hyalangium; species Hyalangium rubrum. The sequence continues at coordinate 147,438 of NZ_JAXIVS010000003.1, forward strand.
TGCACGCCGAACAAGACGGACGCCGGCCCCACCAACAACTGGATGGACCCCGACGAGGCCTACACCAAGCTGAGCCAGCTCTTCGAGGGCTCCATGAAGGGCCGCACCCTGTACGTGGTGCCCTACGTCATGGGCCCGCTGGGCAGCCCCTACGCGAAGATCGGCGTGGAGCTGACCGACAGCATCTACGTGGCCCTCAACATGCGGATCATGACCCGCATGGGAAAGGCCGCCCTCGACATGCTGGGCGATTCGGATGACTTCAACCGCGGCCTGCACAGCACGGGCGATGTGAACCCGGACCGCCGCTACATCTGCCACTTCCCCCAGGACAACACCATCTGGAGCTTCGGCTCGGGCTACGGCGGCAACGTGCTGCTGGGCAAGAAGTGCCTGGCGCTGCGCATCGGCAGCTACCTGGGCCGCGAGGAGGGCTGGCTCGCCGAGCACATGCTCATCCTCGGCGTGACGGACCCCAAGGGGCAGACCACCTACGTGGCCGCCGCCTTCCCGTCGGCCTGCGGCAAGACGAACTTCGCGATGATGATTCCGCCCGGCGAGTACAAGGGCTGGAAGGTGGAGACCGTCGGCGACGACATCGCCTGGATGCGGGTGGGTCCGGACGGGCGCCTGTACGCCATCAACCCGGAGGCCGGCTACTTCGGCGTGGTGCCGGGCACCAACAACAAGACCAACCCCAACGCGATGGCCACCATCGCCAAGGACACCCTGTTCACCAACGTGGCGATGACCGCGGACGGGGACGTGTGGTGGGAGGGCAAGGACGGCGAGGTGCCGGAGGAGCTCACCGACTGGCAGGGCCGCCCCTGGAAGAAGGGCAGCGCGGAGAAGGCGGCGCACCCCAACAGCCGCTTCACCGCGCCGATGAACAACAACCCGGTGCTCAGCCCCAAGGCGAATGATCCGCAGGGCGTGCCCATCAGCGCCATCATCTTCGGCGGCCGCCGCTCCAACACGGTGCCGCTGGTGCTCCAGGCGTTCAACTGGACGCACGGCGTGTTCCTGGGCGCCACCATGGGCAGCGAGACGACGGCCGCGGCCACCGGCAAGGTGGGCGTGGTGCGCCGCGACCCGATGGCCATGCTGCCCTTCTGCGGCTACCACATGGGCGACTACCTCCAGCACTGGCTGGACATGCAGAAGTCCATCACCCACCTGCCGAAGATCTTCCAGGTGAACTGGTTCCGCCAGGACAAGAACGGCAAGTACCTGTGGCCGGGCTACGGCGACAACATGCGCGTGCTGGAGTGGATCGTGAACCGCGTCCACGGCCGCGTGCCCACCCAGGAGACGCTGCTGGGTTGGGTGCCGCGCCAGGGTGACATCAACACCAGCGGCCTGGACGTCTCGCCGGAGGCGGTGGCCGAGTCCACCTCCATCAAGGCCGACGAGTGGAAGAGCGAGCTCAAGAGCCAGGAGGTCTTCTTCGAGCAGCTGGGCACCAAGGCCCCCGAGGCCCTCATGCTCCAGCGCAAGCTCCTCATCTCGCGCCTGGGCAACTAGCCCTCGCGCCGCTCGGAAGTCCCGGGGCCGTCCCGCCGTAAGGCGCGGGGCGGCCCCTTTCATTTCCAGGCTCACGGTTCAGCGGTAGGCTTGGGGCCTATGAGACTGGCTTTCGTGTTGACGTTGGTCCTGCTGCTCTTGCCCACGGGGGCTTGGGCGCAGAAGGGAGCGAAGAATCCGGCCGCGCTGGTGAAGGAGGGCGAGCGGCTCTTCGGCGCGCGCAAGTACCGCGAGTCGGCCGAGGTGCTGAAGAAGGCCTATGACGCCCAGCCCGACGCGCGCCTGCTCTACAACATCGCCCGGGCGTACGAGCAGGCCGGAGACCTGCGCGAGGCGCTGAGCTACTACGACCAGTTCATCAAGAACTCGGACAGTGACATGGACCCGCTGCTCATGAAGCGCGCCCACTCGGCCGCGGAGCGCGCGCGGGTGCTCATCGAGAAGGAAGAGCAGGCCAGCGCCACCGCCGAGGCGGAGCGCAAGCGCCTGCAGGAGGAGGCGGATACCGCCAAGCGCAAGGCCGAGGAGGAGCAGGCGGCCGCCCGGCGTGCCGAGGAGCTCGCCCGGCAGCAGCAGCAGGCCGAGCAGGACCGGGCCATGGCCTCCTACCGCCGCTCGCGGGTGGCGGCCTTCGCCCTGGGCGGGGTGTCCGTGGCCAGCGTGGGCGCGGGCATCTTCTTCGGGCTCCAGGCGAGCGACGCGCGCAAGACGTTCGACGAGGCCAGCAGCCTGGAGGCCAAGGAGACGGCGGCCGATGACACGCGCGGCAAGGCGCTGCTGGCCGACGTGGGCTTCGGCGTGGGCCTGGCCGCCGCCATCGGCGCCATCATCATCTTCCCCAAGGAAGGGCCCCCCGTGGAGGGCGAGGTGCGGATGACGCTCGCGCCCAAGGGCCTGGGCGCCGGGATGGAGGTGAGCTTCTGATGCGCGCGCTGGCCATGCTGAGCCTTTCCACCGTGCTGCTCTCGGGGTGCAGCCTCACCACCGCGAGCGGCCTCACCGAGTGCGAGACCAGCGCCGACTGCGGCGACAACCAGGTCTGCGCGAGCAACTTCTGCCTGCCCCAGCCGGCCGGCTGCGGCGAGCGCTACGGCGACCTGTCCGCGGACGCGGTGCAGCTGGGCGCGGCGCTGCCCCTGAGCCTCTCGGCCACCAACCCCGGCCTGGGCAAGGACGAGTCCGAGGTCCAGGGACTCAACGCCATCCTGCTGGCGCTGGGCGAGCTCAACGAGCGCGGCGTGGCGGGAAAGAAGATCACCCTGCACCTGTGCGATACCGCCTTCGATCCGGTCCGCACGGAGCAGCAGACCCAGTGGCTGGTGAGCGAGAAGAAGATCGCCGCGCTGCTGACGGCCGGCAGCAGCCAGACGCTGGCCGCCGCCAACGTCACCCTGGCCCAGGGCGTGCTGACGATGAGCGCCAGCGGCACCTCGCCGGAGCTGACCACCCGTGAGGACAACTCCAAGCTGGGCCTGCTGTGGCGCACCGCGCCCTCGGACGCCATCCAGGGCAACGTCATCGCCGACCTGCTGCTCAATGACGCGGAGTTCACCACCGTGCAGCGCGTGGGCATCCTCTACCTGGACGACCCGTACGGGCAGGGCCTCTTCAACGTCATCACCGCGCGGCTGGGCACGCGCAAGAACGTGCAGGCCGTGCCCTACACGCGCAGGACGGAGAACATCGCCACGCCCCTGTCGCAGATCGACACCTTCGACCCGGACCTCACCGTGGTGGTGGGCTTCGAGGACGATGTGACCAACATCATCAAGCGCGCGGCCAACTCGACGAACCTGAAGCTCGGCACGGGCCACCGGTGGTTCTTCACCGACAGCGCCAAGGACGCGGCGCTGCTGACGGACGCCACGGTGCGCGGCATGGTCGATGGCGCCTATGGCACCGCGCCGGCGCAGGGCGCCGGGCAGGCGTTCAGCTCCTTCCGCTCCCGCTTCATCTCCAAGTACAACGGCGTGGACCCCTCCAACTTCTCCTTCACCTCGCACAGCTACGACGCGATGTACCTGTTCGGGCTGGCGGTGGCCTACAGCCAGGGCACCTCCAACGCGGTGACGGGCGCGAAGATGGCCGAGGGGCTCACCAAGGTGTCCAGCGGCACCTCCATCCAGCTCACCTCCAGCAACATCACCCAGGCGGCCAACGAGCTGGCGGCGGGACGCTCCATCAACGTGGAGGGCGCCAGCGGCAGCCTCCAGTTCGACGCGGCGGGCGAGGCGCCCTCCCCCATCGAGCTGTGGCAGGTGGAAGGCACCACCTTCCAGACCGTGCGCACCGTGCCCCCTCCTCCGTAAGCGGGGGCCTACCCCTCCAGCACGCGGACGAGGACGCCCAGCGCGGCCTCGAAGGCGGCTGGAGGGGGCAGCAGCGACAGCACGAGGAACGCTCCGCCCGTGAAGTCGTAGAAGTACCCGGGCTGCACCAGCACGCCCGCCTCGAGGAGCGCCAGGCATGTGGCCTCCTCTCCCGGCTCGCGGGGGATGCGCAGCACCGCGCTCCACCCGCCGTGCGCGTGGACTACGTCCCAGAGGGCCTGGGCGGGCCTCGCCGCCAGCAGCCGCTGACGGTTGTCCTTCACCCGCTGGAGGAGCGCGGCCTGGAACCGGGGCGCATGCGCCAGCAGCGCGGGGAGCGCCTGCTGCACGGACGTGCCCACCGAGAGGAAGGTGTCCGCCACCAGCTCCAGTCGCGCCAGCGCCTCGTCTCGCACCGCTGGAGGCCCGCCCACGTGCGTCCAGCCCAGCTTGAGGCCGGGCAGCCCCGCCACCTTGGAGAGGCCCGAGAGCGCGAAGGTGGGCATCGGCAGCGCGCGCCCGGCCACCGTGGGGACCCGATCCGGCTCCGGGGCCCAGGCAAAGTCGGAGAACACCTCGTCGGAGATGAGCGCCAGCCGTGCGTCCGCGCACAGCGTGGCCAGCGCCGCCAGCTCGCCCTCGTGGAGGTAGTGGCCCGTGGGGTTGCCCGGGTTGACGACGAGCACCGCGCGGCTGCGCGCATCCCGGGCCTCGGCCACCGCTTCCACGTCCAGCCCGAAGCCATGCGCTCGGGGCAGGCGGTAGGGCCGTATCTCCACGCTCTCCAGGCGCGTGAGGTACTCGAAGAGCGGGTAGCTGGGCGCCGGCACGAGCACGTTGTCCCCTGGCTCGCACAGCAGCTTGAAGAGCCAGGCGTACGCCTCGCTGGTGCTCGCCGAGAGGATCAGGTGCTCGGGGGAGACGGGCGCCCCGCGCGCCGCGAGGTAGCCCGCCACGGCCTCTCGCGCGGACAACAACCCCTGGGGCTCGGGCGCGTAGGTGAAGGCCTCGGGGGTGGCCAGCAGCGCGGGCTCCGGCGCGGGCAGCCCCACACGGGTGGGGTTGGACTCGGTGAGGTCCACCAGGGGCAGCCCTCGCTCCCGGCGCTCCGCCAGGGCCCGGGCCAGGGCGTTCCACGCGCGGGGGAAGTCGGTGCGCGCGGAGAAGCCGCTCACAAGCCCGTCTGCAGCATCGCGCTGGCGACGCGGCGGATCAGCTCCCGGCGAATCTCGGTGCGGCAGTGGTCCACCGCCTGCTCCGGCGGCCGAGGCGCTCCAGCAGGGCGCATTCGCAGCGCCGTCCGGATGACGAGCTCGACCTTGGAGGGCTCGATGTGGAAGAGCCGGTTCCCCTCCTTCTGCAGGAAGTAGGTGAGCCCGCGCGCATCGAGGAGCTTCTGGAAGTAGCGCCTGGCGTCCGCCAGGAGCGTGAGGTCGATGATGTCGGCCATTCGCGATCGGGGTTCTCGCGCAGATCAAAACACGCGTCCATTTCGCGACCGCGAGGCACAAAAATTTGCGCGACCTGTAGCACTCCGAACGCGCCGGAGGCCGATTTATCGGCCTCGCGCGCGATGTGGGAGCAGCGGACGCAGCGCCTCTCGGAACGCCGCGTGACGACGGCGCGCATCCCGCAGGTAAGTAACTGGACCCAGCACCGGAACGCGGTAGCGCTCGGCGATCAGCGCGGCGTTGTCGCGCTCGGAAGGATCGCGCGTGGGCGTGCTCCGGCTGAGCAGCACGGCGCTCACGGTGAGCCCGCGATCGGCCAGGGCCCGCAGTGACAGGCCTGTATGGTTGAGGGTGCCCAGGCCCGCTCGCGCCACCAGCAGCACGGGGAGCTGGAGCGCGGCGATCAAGTCGATGATGTCGCGCTGGGAGTCGATCGGCACGAGCAGGCCGCCCGCCCCTTCCGCCACCACGGGGCCGTGTCGCAGGCGCTCCCAGGCGTCGAGCGTGGTCTTCCAGTCCGGCTCGCGGCCCAGGCGGCGTGCGGCCACTCCCGGGGCCAGGGGCGCTCGGAAGCGGTGGGGGCAGAGCTGCTCCACGGGCAGCGTGCTTCGGGCCGCAGCGCGCATCGCGAGGGTGTCCGAGGGGGCGGACAGGGAGGCACAGCCGCTCTCGTAGGGCTTGAAGCCCTGGGGACTGAGCCCGGCGTCCGCCAGCAGGGACAGCAGGGCGCAGGAGGCCTGCGTCTTGCCCACTCCGGTGTCGGTGCCGGTGACGAAGATCTGGAACGGCCCCTTACTCGGCATGACGCACTCCCATCTTGCGCAGCACCTCCAGCGCGAGATCGATATGGCCCTCGGTGTGAGCGGCGGAGAGACAGAAGCGCAGGCGGCTGGTGCCCTCGGGCACGGTAGGAGGACGAATGGCCTTCACCAGCAGGCCGCGATCCCGGCAGCGGCGCGCGGCGTCCAGGGCCCGCTCGGGCTCCCCGAGGATGACGGGGAAGATGGCGCTGCGCGGCTCGGCGGGCAGGCCGAGGGCCCGGAGGCCCTGGGCGAAGCGGCGGATGTTGCGCCACAGCCGCTCGCGCAGATGTACGTCACTCTCCACGGCATCCACGGCGGCCTCGGCCGCGGCGCACAGGGCCGCGGGCAGCGCGGTGGAGAAGATGAAGGGGCGAGCCCGGCTGATGAGCAGATCCACCACGGCGCGCGAGGTGGCGACATAGGCGCCCATGCCCCCGAACGCCTTGCTCAGCGTGCCCATGCGCAGGTCCACCTGGGACTCGAGCCCCAGTTCCTCGCACAGGCCGGCCCCCCGAGCGCCGAGCACGCCGGTGGCGTGGGCCTCGTCCACCATCAGCGCGGCGCCATGCTCGCGGCAGGCGGCGAGGAGCTCTCGCAGCGGGGCATGGTCTCCATCCATGGAGAAGACGGTGTCGGTGACGACGAGCTTGCGGCGCGCGGGCGTCTCCGCGAGGACCTGGGCGAGGGCCTCGGGGTCGGCGTGGGGGTAGACGACGGTGCGCGCTCGGGACAGGCGACAGCCGTCGATGATCGAGGCGTGGTTGAGGGCATCGGAGAACACGGCATCCCCCGAGCCCACGAGCGCGGGGATGATGCCGGTGTTGGCGGCGAAGCCGGTGTTGAAGAGCAGCACCGCCTCGGCGCGCTCGAATGCGGCCAGCCGTGCCTCCAGGCTTTGGTGGGCGGGGGTGTCGCCGGTGACGACGCGGCTGGCGCCGGTGCCGACACCATAGTGTTCCAGAGCGGCCTGGGCGGCGGCGCGCACGGTGGGAGAGGAGGCCAACCCCAGGTAGTCATTGGAGGAGAAGTTGATGAACGTCTCTCCGCCAATGCGCACCAGGGCGCCCTGAGCGGGGTCCAGGGGCTCCAGGAAGCGGCGCAGGCCCCGCGAGGCCAGCTCCGCCAGGTCTTCTCGGGCCCACGCGGTGGCCACGCCCTCGGCCTCGGCGAGAGGGTCTTTCGCATCCACGGTCACGTGAAGTCCCCTAGCAAGGCCCCCCCTGCTCGACAAGCCCACTCCAGCCGGCCAGAGTCGCGGCCGTGTCCGCTTCGCCCTCCCCTTCCGCGCCGCGCCTGAGCCTCCCCCACTGGCTCGCACTCGCCGCGAGCGTGGTCCCCCTGGCGGTCTACGCGTTCTCACCCCGGCTCGGAGATCTGCCGCTGTACCACGGGTGGGCGCGCTCCTTTCTGGGCGGCGCCGTCCCCTACCTGGACTTCCGCTTCGAGTATCCGCCCTACGCGCTGCCGTGGTTCATCCCCGCGGCCTGGCTGGGTGGGACGCTGCCGCGCTTCGTGACGCTCTTCGGCCTGCAGCTCACGCTGCTCGATGGCTTCATCAAGTGGATGCTGCTGTCCGAGGGCGTGCGGCGCTGGGGCCGAGCCCCTCGGGCGTGGGTGCCCTTCGCCGTGTACAGCGTCGTGAGCCTGATGCAGAGCATCCACTACCTGAAGCGCTATGACGTCATCCCCGCGACCCTGGCGCTGGCGGCCCTCGTGGCCCTGGCGCGCAGGCGCGAGGGGTGGGCGGGGGCGGCGCTCGCGGTGGGCACGGTGACCAAGCTGTACCCCGCGGTGCTGGTGCCGCTGGCGCTGGCGCTGTGCTGGAAGCGAGGCAGGACGCGGCAGCTCGTGCGGGGAATGGTCGCGGGCGTGCTGCCGCTGGTGCCGCTCAGCTTCTTCTGGCCCTGGTGGCGCTTTGCCTCCTTCCACGTCGAGCGGGGCCTGCAGGTGGAGTCGCTCGGCGCCTCCTTGCTGTGGGCCGCGCACCTGCTGGGGCTCGCCCAGGCCGAGTGGGTACACGCCACGGCCGCGTACGAGCTTCATGGCGCCGACGCCGAGGCGGTGAAGGCGGTAACGCGGTGGCTGTGGGTGGCGGGCTCGCTGGGGGCGGCGGCGGTGGGCGTGCGGGCGGTGCTGCACCGGCTGCCCGAGCGCATGGAGGACGTGGCACGCCTGGCGCTGGTGCCGCTGGTGGCCTTCGTCGTCCTCAACCCGGTGCTCAGCCCGCAGTTCCTCATCTGGCTGACGGGCGCGGCCGCGCTGGCGCTGCTGTCCGGTTCTCCGTGGGCCCCGGCCGCCATCCTCGTGGCCGCCGCCATCACCCGAGGCATCTTCGCCGGCAGCACCTACAACACGGGCATCAACGCCGGGTACACGCTGCTGCTGCTCGCGCGCAACGGCCTGCTGCTGGGCGCCGGCGTGGCGCTCACCCGCGAGGTGTGGCGCGCCGCGAGCACCCGTACACCTGAGTCCCAGGGGCAGGTGGACCTGGGGGCCTGATCAGCGCGACAGGTCCGGCTCGAGCGGACGGATGCCCGCCTTCTCCAGCAGGGCCATGTCCTGGGTGTACTCGGGGTTGCCCGTGGTCAGCAGCTTCTCGCCGAAGAAGAGCGAGTTGGCGCCCGCCATCATGCAGAGCAGCTGCGCCTCCTCGTTCATCTGCTGGCGCCCGGCCGACAGCCGCACCATCGCCAGCGGCATCAGCAGGCGCGCCACGGCAATGGTCCGCACCATCTCCACCGTCTCCACCCGCTTCTGGTTCGCCAGCGGCGTGCCCTCCACCGGCACCAGCGCGTTGATGGGCACCGACTCGGGGTGGACCTCCTGGTTGGCCAGCGTCAGCAGCATCTTGCAGCGATCATCCACCGACTCGCCCATGCCGATGATGCCGCCCGAGCACACGGAGATACCCGCCTGGCGCACCCGCTCCAGCGTGTTCAACCGGTCCTCGTAGGTGCGCGTGGAGATGATGTCCCCGTAGTGCTCCTCGGAGGTGTCCAGGTTGTGGTTGTAGGCGGACAGCCCCGCCTCCCGCAGCCGCTTCGCCTGGCTCTCGGTGAGCATGCCCAGCGTGGCGCACGCCTCCATGCCCAGGGCGCGCACGCCCTTGACCATCTCCAGGATGCTGTCGAACTGAGGCCCGTCCTTCACCTCGCGCCAGGCCGCGCCCATGCAGAAGCGGGTGGCTCCGGCGGAGCGGGCCTTCTGGGCGGCGCCCAGCACCTCCGGCACCGCCATGAGCTTCTCGGCCTTCACGCCTGTCTTGTAGCGCGCCGCCTGCGGGCAGTACGCGCAGTCCTCGGAGCAGCCGCCCGTCTTGATGGACAGCAGCGAGCACAGCTGCACCTTGTTGTCCTGGAAGATGGCTCGATGCACCGTCTGCGCCTTGTGGACGAGCTCCAGCAGCGGCAGCTCGTACAGGGCGCGAACCTCGGGCAGCGTCCAGTCATGGCGGACGGTGACACCCGGCGGCGGCGCGGCGAAGTGGGCGTGGCCGTGGAAGGACTCGGAGGCGTCGGACATGGGCTCCTCGGGAGGCAGGCGAGGTGCGCAAACTGCGTGGACGCCGGGACCTTGTCAACGCTGTGACGCCGGAAGGTTGACGAGTTGGGGGCGGATGTAGGTGTTCCCTCTGGGGCCCAGATACACGAGGACCGGCGCCCCATCTGGTGGAGCACCGGTCCCCGAACCCCCTCCTTATAAGGAGGCTGCTCTAGATTCGGACGCGCCTGCTGCGGCCCGCCATGCCGACCAGCAAGAGCACCAGCATCGCGCCAATCACCGAGAAGATGAGCCCGGAGGGGTGCAGGTCGAGAATTCGACCGTCGCTGCGGAAGAACGAGCCGATGAAGCCGCCCACGAAGGAGCCGGCAACTCCGAGCAGCGTGGTGGCGATGAGCCCCATGGACTGGTTGCCGGGCATCAGGGCACGCGCGAGCAGGCCGGCCAGCAGACCAATCACCAGGAACGCGATGATACTCATGACTGCCTCCTTGATTTGAGGAGCACCGCCTCGTGCGGCGCTGTTGTTGCCAAGGTTGGGTCGCTTGCCCCCGGGGGACAACTTGACAGCGGGCCCTTGCGCCGCGAGCGCCCGGCTGCCCGCTCGCCCTCCTTCCCGGCACGGCCCGAGGGGAGCGCGGAGGGCCGCGAAAAGAGGGGGAAACGTCGGAGGGACGGGCTAGAGAACCCAACCCATGGCGAAGGCAAAAACGCACTACTCCTGCCAGGCGTGCGGGTACCAGACGGCGAAGTGGCTCGGGAAGTGCCCCGACTGCGGCGCCTGGAGCTCGCTGCTGGAGGAGACCGAGAGCAAGGTGGACGAGAAGCGCCCGGCGTGGGGCGCCTCGGGAGGGGCCTCCAAGCCGGTGCTGCTCAAGGAGGTGAGCGGCGAGGTGGAGGTGCGACGGCGCACGGGCATCGCCGAGTTCGATCGGGTGCTGGGCGGCGGAGTGGTGGACGGCTCGCTGGTGCTCCTCGGGGGTGACCCGGGCATCGGCAAGTCCACGTTGCTGTTGGCGGCGTTGGATCGGCTGGCGCGGCACGGGCCGGTGCTCTACGTGTCGGGCGAGGAGAGCCTGCGGCAGACGAAGATGCGCGCCGAGCGGCTGCGGGTGGAGAGCGCGGCGATCCACCTGTTCGCGGAGACGGACGCGGACCGGGTGCTGGCGGCGGCCGAGGCGCTCAAGCCCACGGCGCTGGTGGTGGACTCGATTCAGACGATGTACCTGCCGGAGCTGGGCAACGCGCCGGGCAGCATTACCCAGGTGCGCGAGGTGGCCGGGAGGCTGATGGCGTTCGCCAAGCGCTCGGGGGTGCCCACCTTCATCGTGGGCCACGTGACGAAGGAGGGCGCCATCGCGGGCCCGCGCGTGCTGGAGCACATGGTGGACACGGTCCTCTACTTCGAGGGCGAGCGGGGCCACCCGTTCCGGATTCTGCGGGCGCACAAGAACCGGTTCGGCTCGACGAACGAGATTGGCGTGTTCGAGATGAAGGGGCTGGGGCTGGTGGAGGTGGCCGACCCCTCGGCGCTCTTCCTGGCGGAGCGCCCGGTGGGCAAGTCGGGCAGCGTGGTGACGTCCACGCTGAATGGCACGCGGCCGCTGCTGGTGGAGGTGCAGGCGCTGGTGGCGCCCACCGGCTACGGCACGGCGCGGCGCACGGCGATCGGCGTGGATGGCAACCGCGTGGCGCTACTGGCGGCGGTGCTGGAGAAGAAGGAGGACATCCCGCTGGTGGGCTGCGACTTGTTCGTCAACGTGGCGGGCGGGATGCAGCTGTCGGAGCCGGCGTGTGATTTGGCGGTGTGCGCGGCGCTGGTGTCGAGCCTGCAGAACCGGCCGATGGATCCGCACACGCTGGTGCTGGGCGAGGTGGGGCTCGCGGGCGAGGTGCGCGCGGTGGGCCAGGTGGAGCCCCGGCTGGCGGAGGCGGCGAAGATGGGCTTCCAGCGCGTGGTGCTGCCGAGCGGCAGCGCGCGGCGGCTGGAGGACACGAAGCTCAAGGTCGTGGGCGTGGAGACGCTCAGCGAGGCCTTGAGCGCCATGTTCGACTGAGGCGGCTAATTGATGCCGGGGCCCGAGATCTGGATGATGTGGAGCTGGGGCTGCTCCTTGCAGGTCAGATGGTAGCTCTTGCGCTTGATCCACAGGGTGATGTGCAGGTTCCAGTCCACCCCTCGCGTCGCATCGCCCTTGCCCCCCTCGTGCGGCCCAGCCGTAATGATCCACTCCTTCACTCGCATGTCCTCGATCAGCCGCCGGGCGATGAAGTTGGTGGTCATGACGCTCGAGCCTGGAGTGGGACGCGACATGGCTTCGATGAGCAGCTCCGCCAGGCGCTCGCCGGAGATCTTCACCCACTCGGACTGGAACTGATCGTTGCGCTTGCCAATGAAGTTGCGCAGGACTTCCGCCTTCAGCACATGGTTGATCATGGTCTCTCCCCTGGATGCTCGGTGCTCGTGACCGAGCAATGTGCGCCAGGGTAGAGAAGAGGCCAGGCTGCGGCTGTACCACCAAACCGGAGTAGCGCCCGGCTCAGCTCCGCTGCGGGCGCTGGGACTGGCGCTGCAACCAGCTGTGGAGGAACGCCTTCACCGCCGGGTGCTCCGAGCGCCGGATCTCCTCGGGCTTACCCGTCGCGACGACGCGCCCCTCGTGCATGAGCGCCAGCTTGTCCGCCACCCGGAAGGCCGAGGCCACATCCGGGGTGATGACCAGCGAGGTGGCCCCCAGCTGCTGCTTGCCCGTGAAGATGACCTCGTTCACCGAGGCCGTGGTCAGCGGGTCCAATCCCGCCGTCGGGTCGTCATAGAGGAGGATCTTCGGCTGGAGGATGGCCGCCCGCGCGAACCCCACGCGCTTCTGCATGCCGCCCGACAGCTCGCCCGGAAAGCGCTGGGCCGCATGCGTCAGCCCCACCACCCCCAGGGACTTCCGCACCGCCTCCTGAATCTCCGCCTCCGACATCTTCGTGCGCTGGCGCAGCGGAAAGGCCACGTTGTCGAACACCGTGAGCGAGTCGAACAGCGCGTTGGCCTGGAAGAGGATGCCCTGCTTGCGGCGCAGCGCGTCCAGCCCTGCCTCATCCAGCGTCGCCAGGTCCGCTCCGTCCACCCGCACCGTGCCGCGATCCGGTTCCAGCAGCCCCACCAGGTGCTTCATCAGCACCGTCTTGCCCGAGCCGGACACGCCCATCAGCACGCACGTGGTGCCCTCCTCGACCACCAGGTCCACGCCCCGAAGGATCTCTTGCTCCCCGAAGGACTTGTGGAGCCCCTGCACCTCGATCATCGGCCGGCGCGCCGACTCACCGCTCGTATCGCTCATCGCGGCGGCAGCATGACATGCCCAGGCGTCTCCCGGCAGCACCGAGCGGTGCCCGCGTGCGCTCCTCTATGGCCTCCCCCACTCCCTGCGCTAGGCTCCCCCACATGGCGATCGAGAAGGCCACGCTGCTCATCGCGGACATCGGCGGGTACACCCGCTTCATGAAGCATCACCGCTACAGCCTCGTGCATGCCCAGGACACGGTGGCCCAGTTGCTCGAGGCCATCATTGACGCCTCCGGCCGCTTCAAGCTCGCCAAGCTCGAGGGTGACGCCGCCTTCTTCTATGCCCTCGGCGATGAGTCCGCCTTCGGCCGGCAGGTTACCCACATCCGCCGGGCGTTCCTCGCCAAGCGCCAGCAGCTCGTGCTCGACCGCATGTGCAGCTGCAATGGGTGTCTGAACGTCGGTGAGCTGAAGCTCAAGTTCGTCGTCCACTCCGGCGAGGTGGCCTTCCAGCGGGTGAAGCGCCTCACCGAGCTGGCGGGCGTCGACGTCATCCTCGTACACCGCATGCTGAAGAACGACGTGCCCGTGTCCGAGTACGTCCTGATGACTGACGCAGTGCGCGAGCGGCTCGACCCGGAGCTGCACCCGTTCGCCCGAGGCATCGAGCATGAGTTCGAGGGCCTCGGTCGCACGGCGACGCACTACATCGACCTGAACGAGTTCGCCGCGCAAAAGCCCGAGGAGCTGGCGCCCAACCTGCTCCGCAAGCTGTGGAACAAGGTGATGATGGAGGTGCGCTCTCTCCCGTACGCGCTCGGCTTCAAGAAGCCTTGCCAGGACTTCCGCAACGTCGAGGTCATCGACGAGCAGGCGGCTTCCCCGCAGAAGCCGAGCTGAGCGTCACTCGCACCGGCACTCCGCTGAACGCGGCGTTCCCACACAGCGCATCCAACCGCTGGTCATCCGTCAGGTCATTGAGGCTGGCGCCCGCATGTTCCTGCGCCACCGAGAGCCGCACCCCGCCGCGGCGGTGGCCGTAGCCATGCGGCAGGCTCACCACGCCCCGCATCACCTCATCCGTCACGCTCACCGGCACGGAGACCTCGCCCACTCGGGAGGTGACAACGGCCTCGTCTCCCTCCGCCAGCCCGAGCGCCCGCGCATCCTCCGGGTGCATCATCAGCGTGCAGCGCGGCTTGCCCTTCATCAACATGGGGACGTTGTGCATCCACGAGTTGTTGTCGCGCAGGTGCCGCCGACCGATCAGCAGCAGCTCGCCTTCCGCGGGTGGCGCCGCGTCCTCCGGGAAGGCCGCACGCAGCCGCGCCACGTCCTCCACGAGGGGCTCGGGTGCCAGGTGGATGCGCCGCTCCTTGTTCGCCAGCCTCCCCGGCAGGCACGGTTGGAGCGGCCCCAGGTCCACCCCGTGGGGCGCTCGTCTCAGCGCCGAGAGGCCCAGGCCCTTGCGAAGCCCTCGCGCCCGCAGGCCGTAGGGCCCTGCCCTCAGTCCCACGTCGAGGATGCCCTCGGGCCCCATCCGCTTCAGCGCCTCGTACTTCAACGTGCCGCGCACGCTCCGGCCATGCCGCAGCACCTCCACCCGGTGCTGGAGTTCCATGAGGATGCGCCAGTCGTGCATCGCCCCAGGCCCCGGCTCGAACAGCGCGGGCGCGTATTTCGCCGTGTTCCGGATCGCCAGCGCGTGGAACGCCACGTCGTAGTGCCCTCGCTCCAGCGGAGAGGGCGGCGGCAGGATGAGGTGCGCGTGCCGCGTCGTCTCGTTGAGGTACGGGTCCACGGACACCATGAAGTCCAGCTTCCCCAGCGCCCGCTCCAATTGCTTCCCGTTGGGCGTGGAGAGCACCGGGTTGCCCGCGAACGTGAGCAGCCCGCGCACCTGCCCCGCTCCCTCCGTGAGGATCTCTTCCGCGAGCGCCGCCACGGGCAGCTCTCCCGCGAACTCCGGGAGCTGCCGCACCCGGCTCCGCCAGCGCGCGAAGCCTCCCCGGCTGCCGCTCAGCGCCCGAGGGCCGCCCACCAGGTCGAACGCCGGGAGCGTGAACATCGCCCCGCCCTCGCGATCGAGGTTGCCACTCACCACGTTGATGACATTGATGAGCCACTGGCACAGCGCTCCGAACGCCTGGGTGGAGGTGCCCACCCGCCCGTAGCACACCCCCGCCGGGGCCTCGGCGAACTCGCGGGCGATGCGGCGGATGCTCTCCGCGGGCACTCCCGTGGGGCCCGACGCCCGCTCTGGCGTGAAGGCCCTCGCCAGCTCCCGCACCCGCTCCAGGCCTTCCGTGAAAGGGGCCAACCGCTCCAGCCGAGGCCGCTCGAGCAGCTCGTGGAGCAGCGCGAAGAGGAAGAGCGCGTCGGTGCCCGGCCGGATGAAGAGGTGCTCGTCCGCGATACCCGCCGTCTCCGTGCGGCGCGGATCCACCACCACCACCCGCCCTCCCCGCTTCTGGATGGCGCGCAGCCGTTCCCGCACGTCCGGCGCCGTCATCATGCTCCCGTTGGAAGCCAGCGGGTTCGCCCCCAGCGCCAACAGGTACCCCGTGCGGTCCAGGTCCGGAATGGGCACCAGGAGCTGGTGGCCGAACATCAGATACGAGGCCAGCAGGTGCGGCAACTGGTCCACCGAGGTGGCGCTGTAGCTGTTGCGCGTGCGCAGCGTGCGCAGGAGCTGCGGGATGAAGAGCAGCGCCCCGTGGTTGTGGACCGTGGGGTTGCCCAGGTAGGTGGCCACCGCGTCACGGCCGTGCGTGTGCTGGAGCTCGTGGAGCCGCCCCGCCGCCTCGTCCAGCGCCGCCTCCCAGGAGATGGGCTCCCAGCCACTGGCCGTGCGCCGCATGGGCTGGCGCAGGCGGTCCGGGTCCTCGTGGAGGTCCTTCAGCGCCACCGCCTTGGGGCAGATGTGCCCTCGGCTGAAGGGGTCCTGCTCGTCACCTCGGATGGAGGTGATGCGGCCCTCCGCCACCTCGATGCGCACCCCGCACATGGCCTCGCAGAGGTTGCAGGTGCGGAAGTGCGTCTGGGTTCCGGGGGCTGGAGTCGCCATGGCCGCTCACTCTACCCGACCGGCTCAGGTGGCAGGCAGGCTTGGCGCCCCCTCCTCAGGCAGCGGCTTCTTGAGCACCGCCACGCCCACCGCCGTCACCACCGTCCCCACGACGACGGCCAGGGCAAAGGGCAGCAGCGGAGACACGGCTCCGGGGATGGCCATGACGAATACCCCTCCATGGGGCGCTCGCAGTCCCACGGCGAACAGCATCGACAGGGCCCCGGCCACCGCCGACCCGAGCACCAGGGCGGGGATGACGCGCAGCGGGTCCTTGGCGGCGAAGGGAATGGCCCCCTCGGTGATGAAGGCCAGCCCGAGCACGGCGGCGGCTTTTCCTGCCTCGCGCTCCTGCAGGGTGAAGCGGCTCCGCGCCATCACCGTCGCCAGCGCCAACCCCAGCGGTGGAGTCATCCCCGCCGCCATCACCGCCGCCATGGGCGTGAGCACGTTGCTGGCCAGCAGCCCCACCGAGAAGGCATAGGCGGCCTTGTTGAGCGGCCCTCCCATGTCCAGCGCCATCATGCCTCCCAGGAGCGCTCCCAGCAGCACCGCGTTGGTCCCGCTGAGGCCCTGGAGGAAGCGCGTCAACGAGGCCATGAGGAACGCCACCGGCGTGCCCACCACGTAGACCATCAGCACGCCGACCACGAGCGTCGACAAGAGCGGGAGGATCAGGATGGGCTTCAGGCCCTCCAGGTTCCGCGGCAGCTTGATGGCGTCCCGCAGCCAGCGGGCAAGGTAGCCGGCCAGGAAACCCGCGAGGATTCCTCCCAGGAAGCCCGTCTCCAGTTGCACCGCCAGCATGCCTCCCACCAGGCCCGGCGTCAGGCCCGGCCGGTCGGCGATGGAGAAGGCGATGTAGCCCGCCAGCACCGGCACCATGAGGGCGAAGGCCGCCTTGCCGCCAATCTGCATCAGCGCGGCGGCCAGCGTCCCCTGCTCCTGGGCCGCGTTGATGCCGAACACGAACGAGAGCGCGATGATGAGCCCGCCCGCCACCACCATGGGCAGCATGAAGGACACGCCCGTGAGCAGGTGCTTGTAGGGACCCGTCTCCTTGCGCTCTCGCGAAGCCCCAGTGGCGGCGGCCTGCTCGGCATGTGTCGGGCCTCCTTGCGGCAGCGGCAGGGCCAGCGCCTCGTCGATGACCGCGCGGGGCCGCTTGAGCGCGTCGCCCACCGAGGTGCGCAGCAGGCGCTTGCCGCCGAAGCGCTCCAGCGACACACCCGTGTCGGCGCCGATGATGACGGCGTCCGCCTCGGCGATCTCCGCTTCCGTCAGCGTGTTCTTGGCGCCGACGGAGCCCTGGGTCTCGACCTTGATGGTGTAGCCAGCCTCCGTCGCAGCCCGCTTCAGCGCCTCGGCCGCCATGAAGGTATGTGCGATTCCGGTTGGACAGGCGGTGACAGCCACCAACTTGCCGCTCTTGCCCGGAGGCGCCGCAACGGGCGCCCCGACCGGGGTCGCAATGACCGGAGTCTCGACCGGGGGCACCGGAGCGGCGACGGTTGCCAGCGTCGAGGGCCCGGCGGCATCGGCTCGTGACAGGCCGGCCGCATCCAGGGCCGCGGCGAGGACAGCGTCGGTCTCCCGGATGGCGGTGGCGGTCGAGATCCGATGCACCGGCTTTCCGGCGAAGCGGCTTTCATCCACCTGGACATCGGCGGCGATGATGACGGCGTCCGCCTCGGCCAGCGCCTGGCTCGGCAGCGGCGTCTTCACGCCCTCCGAGCCCTGCGTCTCGACCGTGACGGAGTGGCCACGCAACGTGGCGACCTTCCTCAGTGCCTCGGCCGCCATGAGGGTATGCGCGATGCTTGCAGGACTGGCGGTGACCGCGACGAGCCTGGCCATGACTGCATCTCCTTTCCTGGAGCCGACCGTCAGCCGGCCTCTTCCACCTGCACCCGCGCCATGAGTTCCTCCACCTCGGCGCGTGGCGGCAGGACCGGGCCTGGCCGCGTCAGCGTGCCGACGGCGAAGGCCGTACCCCACCGCGCACAGGCCTCCAGCGCCTCGCCCCGAATCCATCCACCGAGCACGCCCGAGAGCATGGCGTCCCCCGCCCCCACCGTGCTCACCACCCGCGTGGGCGGAGGCCGGGCGAACACCGCCCGCGTGCGCTCCACCAGCAGCGCGCCCTCGCCTCCCATCGAGACGACGACCCGCCCGATGCCCCGCGCGACCAGTCCTCGCGCTGCCTCCAGCACGTCCTCGCGCCGAGGGAGCTGCCGGCCCACCAGCTCCTCCAGCTCGCGGAGGTTGGGCTTGATGAGGTCCGGCCCCTCCGCCACGCCCAGCCGCATGGCCGGTCCGCTGGCATCGAGCGCGACGAGGCACCCGGCCCCGCGCAGCAGCCGCACCAGCTCCGCGTAGGCGCTCTCCGGCAGCCCTGCCGGCAGGCTCCCGGCCAGCACGAACCACCGGCGCTGGCGGGCCAACGCCTCCAGGTCCTTCTTGAGCGCCGCCCAGTCCTCGTCGCCGATTCGCACTCCGGGCAGGTTGATGTCGGTCACCTGCCCCGCTTGCGCATCCAGCACCTTGAGGTTCATGCGCGTCTCGCCGGCCACCCGGCGGCAGCGGTCCTCGATGCCCCTCGCGCGGAACAGCGCCTCGAAGGGCTGGGCATTGTCCCGTCCCAGGAAGCCGGCCGCGGTGACCGGACGCACCCAGTCCGCGAGGAAGGCCGCGACGTTGATGCCCTTGCCCCCAGGGTCCACTCGGTGCGAGGTGACGCGGTTGACCTCGCCGGCCCGGAACCCTGGGCAGTCCAGCGAATGGTCGAGCGCGGCATTCAGCGTCACCGTGGCGACACCCTCGGCCTCCATGGCAGTGCCTCCCATCAGCCGGCGACCGCCAGCGCTCGAACCTCGGCGGCGCTCTGGCAATCGAGCGCGCGGCGGGCCATCTCCTCCAGCCGCGCCATGGACAGGCCCCGCATGCGCGCCTTGATGGCGGCGATGCTGGGAATCCCCACGCTCAGCTCGGCCACCCCCAGCCCCGCCAGCATCATCGCCCCCGCAGGGTCTCCGGCGATGCCTCCGCAGGCGCCCACCCAGATGCCGTTGCGTTTGGCCGCCTCCACCGTCTGGCGCACCATGCGCAGCACCGCCGGGTGCAGCCCGTCGGCCTGCGGCGCCAGCACCGGGTGCAGCCGGTCCATGGCCAGCACGTACTGCGTCAAGTCGTTGGTCCCGATGGAGAAGAAGTCCACCTCGCGGGCGAACTGATCGGCCATCACCACCGCCGCCGGCACCTCGATCATGATGCCCACCTCCACGGGCTTCGCCCCCACGTCGCGGCGCACCTCCTCGGCGATGGCCTTGGCCTGCGTCAGCTCGGAGGGCGTGGTCACCATGGGGAACATCAGCCGCACCGCCCCCAGGCGCGAGGCGCGGAAGATGGCGCGCAGCTGCGTGCGGAACAGGTCCGGCCGCTGCAAACACAAGCGCAGGCCCCGCACCCCGAGGAAGGGGTTCTCCTCGGCCGGCATCGACAGGTACGGCACCTCCTTGTCCCCGCCGATGTCCAGCGTGCGCAGAATCACCGGCAGGCCGTTCATGGCCCGCAGGATGGCCTCGTACACCTCGAGCTGCTCCTCCTCGCTGGGAGGCGTGTCCCGCTGTAGGAACAGGAACTCCGTGCGCATCAGCCCGACACCCTCGGCCCCGCCGTTCACCGCGGCCGCGGCCTCCTTGGGGGAGCTGATGTTGGCGGCGACTTCCACCCGCACACCGTCGGTGGTGACGGCGGGCAGGTAGCACGCGCGCCGCTCCTCCTCGCGCCGGAGCAGCGACTGGCGCTGGCGTTCGGCGGCGAGCGCGCGGTCGGCGGGAGTCGGCTCGGCGATGATGACCCCGTTGTCGCCGTCGATGATGCACTCCTGCCCGTCGGTGAGATCGATCACCGCCGGCCCCGCCGCGACCACGGCCGGCAGGTCCAGCGAGCGCGCGATGATGGCGGTGTGCGAGGTGGCTCCGCCCCCGGCGGTACACAAGCCCAGCACGGTGCGTGGATCGAGCTTGGCCGTGTCCGAGGGGGACAGGTCCTCGGCCAGGATGATCACCGGGTGGTCGGGCGCCGAGGTCTCGCTGCCCTGGATTTCATCGGCCAGCAGGCGCAGCACGCGGCGGCCGACGTCCCGCAAGTCGCCGGCACGGGCCGCCAGCAGCGCATCCTTGATTCCACCCAGGAGCGTCGCGCGCTCCTCGTAGGTTTCCCGCCAGGCCCAGCCGGCGCTCGCGCCTCTTTCGATTCGGCGGTGGGCCTCGGCCACCAGCTCCGGATCCTCCAGGAGCTCGAGGTGCGCCTTGAAGATGGCCGCCTTGGCCGCTCCCGCCTTCTTCCAGAACTCCTCGTAGAGGTTGTGCAGCTCGGCGGTAGCCGACGCCAGTGCCTTGTCCAGGCGGTCGCGCTGGACCAGCGGATCCGGCGCGGTCGGGTGGACCACCAGTCGCTCGCGCTGGAAGTGCCACACGGGCGCGGTGGCGATGCCCGGCGAGGCCGAGACTCCCGCCAGCATGCGGCCACCGTAGGCCAGGGCGGGCCGCACGGGCGCCGGTGCGGCCTCGGCGGCAGGCGCCTCGGGTTGGCCCTCCCCGAGCCCTCGCGCGAAGGCGGCGGCGATGGCGGACAGAGCCGCCCCGGCATCCGGCCCCTCGGCGAGGACCGTCAGCTCCGTCCCCCCGCTGGCGCCCAGACCCAACAGGGAGATGAGGCTCTTGGCGTTGGCGCTCTTGTCCCCCCGGCGCACGGCGATGTTCGACGTGAAACGCTTGGCGGTCTCGACGAGCTCCGTGGCCGGGCGGGCGTGCAGCCCATGCGGCGACGGCGCGACCACGGTGATGGAGGCGCCGCGCACGGCCACCGTCTCGGGCGTAGCGACGGCGGCCCTCTTGCCGTTCAGGTGGGCGGCGATCTCCTCGCGGTCCGTGGTGACGGCCAGCCGGGCCGCGGTGGCCGCGTCGCCCAGCACGCCCGTGAGGTTGGCGAGCACCTGGATGTGCTCGTCGGACCTGGCGGCGATGCCGACGGCGAGGTGCGCCAGCCCGCTGTCGCCCCAGGGGACACCGGCGGGGAACTGCACCACCACGATGCCGGTGCGGAGCACCTGCTCCCGCGCCTCGGGCAGACCGTGGGGGATGGCGATTCCGTTGCCGAGGAAGGTGCTGGCCAGCTGCTCCCGGCCACGCATCGCGTCAATATATGCGGGGGAGATGAAGCCGCTCTCCACCATGGCTCGGCCCACGAGCGTGATGGCCTCATCCTTGTCTCTGGCGGTACTGCCGAGGCGGATGTTGTCCGGGCCAAGCTCGAGCATGTCCTCTCCTGTCCAGCACCGCCTGCATCCGTTGCGTGAAGGGTGGCGCGCGACCGGATCTGAGAACGACCGGGCGGTCCATCCGAGCTTCGGAGAGGGCAAGCGGTCGCGGCCAGCGGAAGGTAGGGGCCTGTAGCCACCGTCGCAAGGGACTCGGGGGCGGCCTTGGGCGGCAGCGTCAACAGCGGACACATTCCGGCGCGCGGCGCCAGGCCATGCCTCGAACTGAGGAGCCAATTCGAGGGCCCTCCGGCGGCGCTCCCGCCAAAGCTGTCTGGTTGTCAGACAGGTTTGCCGAAAGCGGGTCCTCCCTACCCTGAAGGGAGGGTGTCATCGGTGAGACGTCCTGTGTCAGACCGGAACGCTATGCCTTCACCGCATGGATATGATGGCGGGCGTTGGGGAGCATGGGGACGGAATGGAACGGAAATCGGCCACCTACGCGGATCTGGAGGCGCTGCCCGACAATGTCATCGGGGAGCTCGTCGCTGGAGCGCTGTATGCCAGTCCACGGCCGGCGGGGCCGCACACGCATGCGGCCTCCAAGTTGGGAACTGCTTTGGGAGGACCGTTCGACCAAGGACGGGGTGGCCCTGGAGGCTGGCACGTCCTCTTCGAGCCGGAGCTACACCTGGGTGAGGATGTGCTGGTACCGGATCTGGCCGGCTGGCGACGCGAGCGGATGCCTCGGTCTCCCAGCGCCGCTGCTTACACGCTCGCGCCAGATTGGGTGTGCGAGGTGCTCTCGCCATCCACCATGGCCTTGGATCGAGCGGTCAAGCTGCCGGTATATGCGCGCGAGCGCGTGCGGCACGTCTGGCTGGTAGACCCGGTGGCGCGCACGCTGGAGGTGTTCCGGCTCGAGGGGGAGCGCTATACGCTGCTCGTGACCCACACAGGCGCGACTCGGGTGCGTGCCGAGCCCTTTGATGCCATCGAGCTGGCGCTGGCCTTCCTCTGGGGCGAGGATTAGCGCTACCGGGGTTCCCCCGTCGCAGGTGCAGAGGCTGGCTCGCGGTCCGGCGGGAAGATGGGAGCGTAACAGCCGCCCCGATGCACGAAGCCGTTCCCGGGACAGTCCTCGAGCTCGACGTCCACCTTCAACCAGCAGCCTCCGTTGATTGCACTCTGTCCCTTGTGACAGCGCCCCTTCGAATCGGGCCTGAGCTGCCCTGGTAGCGGCTGCTTTGGCATCTCCAAGGCTATCCCTCTC
Organism: Hyalangium ruber; assembly: GCF_034259325.1. Taxonomy (NCBI): domain Bacteria; kingdom Pseudomonadati; phylum Myxococcota; class Myxococcia; order Myxococcales; family Archangiaceae; genus Hyalangium; species Hyalangium rubrum. Next base: position 169,906 of record NZ_JAXIVS010000003.1, read on the forward strand.
CCTGTGGGAGCTTTGAGAACAGCGGAAGCGCTCAGTGTTGTGTCTCCAAGAGCGACAGCCTCCTCCGCGTCGGATGCACTCCTCGCCACGGTGGAATCCTCGCCGGCACGCCCAGGCTCTGACCTCCCTGGCAGGAGTGCCAAGGTGCCCACTGCCATGAGCCAGGGCAGCCATCGCCGGGACCGCGTGCGGGGAATGCGTCGCACGGCGGGTGCCGCGGCACGGGGGAGCTGCTGAGCTTCCCGCGGCTCCGCTCGAACTCGCAGAGCCGCATCCGATTGCTCGGCCTCGCGGACTTCCTCCCGATCCCGGCGGCGCGGGCGGTGGCCCAGCAGCTCGGCTTCAGCCACATCTCCTTCTGGCCACTGCGAGCGCTCGAGCGTCTCCCACTCGAACAGGGGCACGTCCGCCATGGGTCCGGCATTCGCTACGCCCTGCTCCATCGCCTCGGCCAGCTCGCCCGGGTGACCACGCTCCTCGGGCCGCCGCGACAGCATGCGCAGGATGAGCGCGTTGAGCTGCGGGTCCATCCGAGGGTTGAGCTGCCTCGGAGGCCGTGGGCCTCCTCCCTCCGGCCGCCAGCACCGCCCCTCCTCCAGGCTGGGGTTCGTGAAGGGTGGGTACTCGTCCGTCACCAACCGGTAGGCCATGACACCCAAGGCGAACACATCATCGGCAGGCCGGGCCACATAGGGCTCCGTCGAGGATGGACCGAGACGCTGGAGGTACTCCCAGGCTTCAGGGCTGCGGTAGGCCGGAGTGCCTGGAAGCATGGGCAAGGGCGTCAGCCGCACCGCGCCCGAGTAGTGCCCTGCCCCGAAGTCCGTGAGGAACAGGCAGCCATCCGCCGACCGAACCAACGTGTTGTCGCCCTTGACGTCCCGATGCACTCCGCTCACCGTGTGGGTGGCTTGAAGCGCGCGGGCGGCCTGGGCAAGCAAACGCAGGACCTGGCGCGACGAGGGGTTGCGGCGCGCGGCCCACGCATACAGCGGCCCTCCTTCCACCCATTCCATGACAAGGAAGGGATGGGCGCGGCCGGAAGGGTGCCGCCACACTCCCGCGTCGAGCAGGCTCGGTACGCTGGGATGATGGATGCGCGAGAGCAACTCCGCTTCACGCGCGAAGCGCGGATCTCTGGGGTAGAGGGACAGCTTGAGGGCTACGGACTCGGCTTCTGCCTGACCCTCTCGCACCGCCCGGTATACCGCGCCATAGGTGCCTCGGCCGCGAAGGCTGACGACCTGCCATCGCCCAAGGCGGGTGCCCCTCGGCAAGGCCTCCGGGCCAGTTTCCTGCGCCATCGGCAGCGCATCCACGAGTTCCTTCCAGGTAGGAGTACCCACGCGTTCACCTGGAGCCATCCTACCTCAAGGGTTGCCAGGAAACATCCTTCCTCAGGCCAACCAAAGTCCCGACTGCACCTCCGAGATGCTGATACATCTGGAGCAGCACCGCGCGCGGGGGCACCAGGTGACAGACGAGATGCGGACATTGCAGCATCGGCTGGAGTGAAGGTGGGCAATGAAGACCCGAATCACCATTGAATTGGAACTCAACGCGTCGGGCATTCCCTTTGTCGAGCGCCCTCCGGAGGCACTCCTCGAATGCCGCTGCGCTCCCGTCGAGCCAGGCCGTCCTGCCTCCATCGAGATCCAGGGCAATGAAGCAGGGCTCCGGTGGCTGGCCGAAAAGGCCCTCGCCGTCGCGAATGCCCGCCCCGACGGCTACCACGTCCACCTCGGCAAGGACGAAGGTCTGCTGGGCGGTGAACTCATCATCGCGCGAAGGAGTCGCCAGCACTGATGCCGCGGGAGAGCTGCGTCAGCGCGTCGGACAGGGTACTGCCTCGCGCACACCCTCTTCCGTGCGGCCGGCAAGCAGCGCCAGAGCGTGCCACGGCATGGCTTTCGAGGTGCAGCCCCGATTCGAGGCCCCCGGCGGCGCTCCTGCCAAAGCTGTCTGGTTGTCAGACAGGTTTGCCCAGTGCTGCTCGACCCTACCCAGGAGAGGGGGTGTCATCCGCGCGACGTCCTGTGTCAGACCGGAGCGCTATGCCTCCACTGCATGGATATGATGGCGGGCGTTGGGAGTATGGGGATGGAATGGAACGGAAACCGGCCACCTACGCGGATCTGGAGGCGCTGCCCGACAATGTCATCGGGGAGCTCGTTGCTGGAACGCTGTATGCCAGTCCACGGCCAGCGGCTCGGCACACGTTCGCCACCTCGCGGCTGGGCATTGCATTGGGCGGCCCCTTCGACCAGGGGCGTGGAGGGCCCGGTGGCTGGGTCGTGCTCTTTAAGCCGGAACTGCACCTGGGCGAGGACGTACTGGTGCCAGATGTGGCCGGCTGGCGGCGCGAACGGATGCCAAGACCGCCCCACACAGCAGCCTTCACGCTCGCGCCAGACTGGGTGTGCGAGGTGCTCTCGCCCTCGACCATGGCCCTGGATCGAGCGGTCAAGCTGCCGGTGTATGCGCGCGAGCGAGTGCGGCACGTCTGGCTGGTAGACCCGGTGGCCCGCACGCTGGAGGTGTTCCGGCTCGACGGTGAGCGCTACACCCTGCTCGTGACCCACGCAGGCTCGGCTCGCGTGCGCGCCGAGCCCTTTGATGCCATCGAGCTGGCGCTGGCCTTCCTCTGGGATGAGGAGTAGCCCCGAACGCCGCTGCCCTGGGCCGCCGCGTCAGCGCTTCAAGGGTCACGGCAGCACGCCCGGCAACCGGAGGATCACCACGTGCGGCGCCGCGCCATTGGTGACGTTGATGGTGATGTTCGCGTTGCCGCCCGTGCCCCGGCCTACCAGGTAGGACATGGAGCGCGCCCGGCCGCTCGTGCCGCTCTGTAGCCCGACCGCTCCCAGCCGCCCCCAGCTCCCATCCCGCAGGTTGAAGGAGTCGTAGTCGTAGCCCGTGGCGTAGTTGGCGTGGTCCAGCGCCAGCGTGGCCGCCCAGTCCATCATCAGCTCGGAGAAGGGCGTGCCCGTGTGCGCCTCCAGGTTGGCGATGCCCGAGCCCGGCCCCATGACCCAGTTCTTCCAGAAGTTCGCGTGGCCCTTCTTCTGCGCCGCGCGCCACACCAGCAGGAAGTTGTAGCCGTAGATGCACTGGCCCTCGAGCGCCCCGCTCGGGCGGCTCTCGTACACCACGCGCACGCTCTGCGGCGAGCTCAGGCACGGCTCCGCGTAGCCTTGAATCTCGTCCACCTGGCTGCCCAGCCCCGCGAGCTGCTGGGCCGCCATCGCGCTGCCCTCTTCGATCCACAGCTCCTCCGGGAACTGGTCGGACGTCAGCCGCCGCCCCGTGGCGATCAGGTGCTTGAGCTCATGCACCATCGTCGCCGGCATCACCACGCTGAAGTAGCTGGTGCGCGGAATCTGCCCGCCGAAGCTGCCCGGCGTGGCCGCGTAGAAGATGTCGCCCTCGTTGCTGTGGACCCCCGTCTCCGGGAACGCCACGGCGTCATCGAACAGATCCAGCGGCTTCACGTAGCCCAGCAGCCCCTGTGGCGCCAGCAGCCGGCTGAACACGATGAGGATCTTCTGGTTGCCGTCCACGTCGGCGAAGTTGCCGAAGTACTGCCGGTCCGGAGGCACGACGCGCGTCTCGAAGTCGTTGGCCAGGCTCTGCAGCTCGGCGCTGCTGAAGTCACTCAGGTCCTCGTTCTGCACGAACCAGTAGGCGTTGGTGCTCACGCGCTTGAGCGTGGCAGTGATCTGCGTCTGCCCCGTGCTGGTGTCGATCCAGAACCGGCACGTCTTCGTGTCCACCGTGTACGGCCCCGCGCAGTTGTCGATCGCCAGCGAGCTCACCGTCCCCGGCGCTCCCAGCGTCGCCGCGCCGGCCTGGCGCAGCGCCCGCACGTCTCTCAGGTCCTTCTCCATCTTCGCCAGGTGGGCCTCCTGGTGGGCCCGCATTCCCGTCCGCGCCTGGAGCGCCAGCGGGGCCAGCGGCACGGGGGAAAACGCCTCGGCCTCGGGCGAGGACACGTCCTGCGCCAGCACGCCCGTGGTGTTGACGGTGTAGTTCAGCCCGTCCACCGTCAGCGACTGGCTGGCATGCACGGGGATGACCGCCACCCGCTCGGTGGCCGACAGCCCCTGCAGCGTCACCGTGGCCGAGCCGCCCGTGAAGTCCGTGGGGCGCAGGTACTGCACGTTGGACGGCAGGGGCACGGTGTTGCCCTTCACCCTCAAGAGGATGCCGAGGTTCTGCATGGGAGGAATGACGGGCGTCGGGTCCACGCCCCCCGTGGTGTAGGCGCCCTCGTAGTCTCCCGAGTCGGCCAGGCTGTTGCCGTTGACGTCCTTGGTCGCGGTGACGGCGTACTGCCCCGGCGGCAACGAGAAGGAGAAGCTCGCCGAGGCGCCGCTGCCGCTCACCGTCATCTTCCGGGTGTTGGCGTGGGTGGAGACGCACTGGCCTGCGCTGATGAAGCACGCCGTCACCTGGGTGCCAGCGACGTCGCCGTTCGCGGGCGCCGTGACCGTGCCGCGAATCGTCTGGTTGGAGCTCACCGCCATGGTGATGTTGATGTTACGGGCGGGCGGAGTCACCGCGACCGCGCCCTGGCCGTTGCCGTAGACACCCTCGTAGTCGCCGCTGTCCAGCTCGTCGTTCGTGTTGGTGTCCTTGGCGGCCACCACGAGGTACTGACCGCTGGCCAGGTTCGCGACGCTATACGGAGCGCTCACGCCCGTGCCCTGCAGCGTGAGTGACTTGGTGTTGGGCGAGGCGGTGTCGCACCGGCCACCGACGACGAAGCAGACCAGCACCTGCGTGCCGGCGATGGTGCCTCCGTTGGGCGCCGTGACCGCGCCGCTGAGGGTGCCCGGAATCAGCGTGTCCTCGTCGCCCTCGCCCGGCTCCTCTCCCGGACAGCCAGCCAGGCACAGCGCCACCACCCCGCTCGTCACGAGCCGCATCAGTCTCCGCATGTCCCGGAATGTTACCCCCGAGACAATTGGAGCCGCCACGGGCCCCCTACCCCGGCGCGGGCAGCAGCAGGCTCCGAGCCGCCTCCACCGCCTCGTGTGTCCCCGCCAGTGCCAGGACGTCGCCCTCCTGGAGCGCTTCCCGGGCCGTGGGGAAGGAGATGCCCTCCTCGCCTCGGTGGATGGCCAGCACCGTGGCCCCCGTCAGCCCGCGCAGGTTCAGCTCCGCCAGCGTCCGGCCCACGGCAGGGCTCCTGGCCTCCAGCCGAACAGGCGTGGGAGCGCCCAGGCCGGGCAGCATCCCCTGCACCTGCTCCAGGTCCATCTCCTCCGAGCCCGGCTCCTTCGCGCGGGACTGCGCGGCGAGCGCGTCCACGATGACCTGGGCTCCCGCGCGCACGTGCCCCTCCAGGTTCATGGCGCTGCGCCAGAAGGCGACCGCCAGCACCCCCAGCAGCAGCAGCACCAGCAGCGCGCTGGTGAAGCCCTGCACGAACGGCTGGGTGATGGCGATGAGCGGCGCCGCCACCAGCAGGACGATGACGCCCTGCAACGTCACCAGCAGCGCGCGTCGAGGAGCCGCCGCGAGATCCACCTTCCCGCCCGGCCGGGGCGGCAGCGCCACCTCCGCCAGCACCGTCCCCAGCCGCCGCGCGACCTGGACCACGCCCGCCAGGAACGGGAGGCTGATCAGCACGGCGCCTGCCACCACGAGCCGCTCGGCCCACACCCGGCCCATGCCGGTCTTCTCCTCGATGACGAGGGCCATGCTCTCCAACGCCAGCGAGGTACCGATGATCAGCCCCACCAGCAGCGCCGCATCCAGCAACAGCAGGCCCACCAGCCTCCGGACGTTCGCTCCCCGCGTCTGCCGGGGCGAGGCCTCTCGCAGCCCTTCGAGCCAGGTGCCGTAGAGCGCCACGAACGTCTGCAGCGGCTTGGGCAGCTTACGGTCCACGTAGTTGGCCACCGGCCCCGCGGTGCGGATCAACATCGGCGTGGTGAGCGTGGTGATGGCCGAGACCGCCACCGCCACCGGGTAGAGGAACTGCCCGGTCGCCTTCAGCGACAGCCCCAGCCCCGCGATGATGAACGAGAACTCGCCGATCTGCGCCAGGCTCATGCCCGCCTGGACGGAGGTGCGCGTGCCATTGCCGGTGAGGAAGGCCCCCAGCGAGACGCTGACCACCTTGCCCACCACCACCACCACCGTCAGCACCGCGATGGCCACCCAGTGCTCGGCGATGAGCGCCGGGTCGATGAGCATGCCCACCGACACGAAGAAGATGGCGGCGAACATGTCCCGCACCGGCTGCACGAGGTGCTCCACCTGCTTCTCCTCGCCCGACTCGGCCACCAGCGAGCCGGCCAGGAAGGCGCCCAGCGCCACCGAGTAACCAAACGTCTGCGCCAGCAGCGCCACCGCGAAGCAGATGCCCACGCTGGCCACCAGCGTCGTCTCCGGGCGGTTGAGCCGGATGACCGCGCGCACCGCCCGGGGGATGACCAGCAGGCCCACCACCACCAACCCCACCAGGAACGCCACGAGCCGGCCCGTGGTGAGCGCCAGCTCTCCCGCCGACAGCCCCGTGCCCGTGGACACCGCCGTGAGCGTCGCCATCAGCAGCACCGCGATGAGGTCCTCGACGATGAGCACGCCGACGACGAGTTCCCGCAGCCGGCCGCGGATGTTCTGCTCGTCGAACGCCTTGGCGATGATGGTGGTGCTCGAGATGGCGATGAGCGCGCCGGTGAAGAGGCCCTCGATGGGCGTCCACCCGAACGCGCGGCCCACCACGAAGCCCAGCCACACCATGATGCTGCATTGGATGACGGCCGTAAGCCCCGCCGTCGGCCCCACCGAGAACAGCTTGCGCAGGCTGAACTCCAGCCCCAGCGAGAACATGAGGAGGATGACGCCCACTTCCGAGAGCGTCTGGACCACACCCATGTCCGCGAACAGGGGGATGGCGATATAGGGACCGACGATGAGCCCGGCGATGATGTAGCCCAGCACCACCGGCTGGCGCAGCCGCTGGAACAACACCGTCGTCACCGCCGCCACGCACAGGACCAGCGTCAGGGCCTTCAGGAACTCGTGTGCGCCGTGCATCTCTTCACCTCAGCAAGATGGATTTTCGAGGGCGCTCCGGACCCGTGCCCGGTGCGAGCCGTGGGCTCGAACGCGCCCGCCATCGCGATGCACCCGGCGGGTTCACGCCAGGACTTCGCGGTACACACGGAGCAGAGGAGCTGCCCGTGCGCTGTCTGGACGGCATCAACCCCGGAGGGGAGGTCCTCGCAGCGGCCGCGTGACGATGGTCGGGCGATCCGCCCCATAGCCATCTGTGACAGGCACCGCCAGGCGCCGTATCCGCCGCACCAGGGCCGCGATGATGGCGTCCTGCCGAGCGCGCAGCGCGCGTTGCCCGGCTTGGACATCCGACGAGAAGCCCGCTCGCCCCCGCGCCGAGCCCAGCGGGCGGTGGAGCTGCAGCGCGCTCGCATCCCACGCGCCCGCGCTCAGCTCGCCCTGGGAAGTGGCGCGGTCCTGCGTGAGCGGCTGTCCCAGCTCGACGCTCCCGCCAAGGCCCCACGCGCCCTGCTCGAACCGGGCGTCCGCCAAGGACACCCGCTCACGCTCCCGGGACGCCTTGGCCCCCTCCTCCAGGCCACTGGCGAGCGACGCCAGCACGAGCGCCGCCACGGCGGCGAGCACCAGCAGCACCCCACGCCCGAGGCCAGCGTTGCAATCTGTCGAGCCGGGCGAGCGCACGAGGATGCGAGTACTACGCGGGTGTTGGACAAGTAAAGCGTTGCCCGCGCCCTACTCGTCCTCTTGCTGGCCGAACATGAGCCGCAGGAAGGGCAGGTCCTCCGAATGCGAGAAGACATACACATGGTCCCCCGCCTGGAGGAGGGTGTCGCCCTTGGGAGCCACCAGCTCCAGGCCTCGGACGATGAGCATGGCGGCCGACCCGGGGGGAAAGGGCAGCTCCGAGATGCGGGCGCCCACCGAGGCCGAGGCCGTGTTGATGTAGAAGGCGCTCAGCTCGCCGTTGAGCAACTGGGTGGAGGCGATCTCCAGCACCGCCGGCGGCGCGGCGGGCACGTTGGCCGCCAGCCCCAGCTTGCGCGTCACCCAGGGCACCGTGGCTCCGGGGATGAGGCCGTTCACCACCACGATGAAGAAGACGATGTTGAAGAGGTTCTTGGCCCCGGGCGCCCCCGCCAGCACCGGGAAGGTGGCGAGGATGATGGGCACCGCGCCGCGCAGCCCCACCCAGCCGGTATAGACGATCTCCCCCGCCGGGAAGCGGAACGGCAGCAGGCACAACATGACGGCCAGGGGCCGGGCGATGAAGGCCAGGAAGAGGCTCAGGACCAGCCCCACCCCCGCGACCCCGAGCAGCTCCCCGGGGAAGACCAGCAGCCCCAGCACCAGGAACATGGCCACCTGGGACAGCCACGCCAGCGCGTCATGCACCCGCAGCAGGCCGGTGCGGTAGCGCAGCGTCTCGTTGCCCAGCAGCACCCCCACCGCGTAGACGGACAGGAAGCCGCTGCCATGGAAGAGCGTCGGTAGCCCGAAGGCGATGAAGGCCAGCGCCAGCGTCAGCACCGGGTAGAGGCCCGCCGCCTGGAGCCGCAGGCGCTTGACGAGCAGGCGGCCCGCCCAGCCGATGGCCAGCCCCATGCCTCCGCCCACCACCATCTGGACCACGGCCTCCAGCGCCAGCTCCCAGCCTGGGTTCTCGCCCTTCGCGAGGCTGTGGGTAAGGGCCACGGTGAGGATGACGGCCATCGGGTCGTTGAGGCCGGACTCCAGCTCCAGCGTGGTGCCCACCCGACGCTTGAGGTGCAGCCCGCTGCCGCGCAGCACCGAGAAGACGGCCGCCGCGTCCGTGGAGGAGACGATGGCTCCCAGCAGCAGGGACTCCGTCCAGGGAAAGCGGAACAGCAGGTGCGCGGCCACACCCACCAACACCGCCGTGGCCACCACCCCCAGCGTGGCGAGCACGGCCGCCGGGCGGATGGCGGAGCGCACCGCGGACAAGGGCGTGTTGAGGCCGCCGTCGAAGAGGATGAGCACGAGCGCCACCGTGCCCAGGCGGAAGGAAAAGCCGTAATCCTCGAAGGCAATGCCCCCCGGCCCATCCGAGCCGGCCACCATGCCGATGACCAGGAAGAGCAGCGCCACCGGAATCCCGAAGCGTCCCGAGGCGCGACTGAACAGCACGCTGAGCGCCAACAACACGCCGGAGAGCAGCAGCAGGAAGGCGGTAGGCAGCGGCTCCGTCGAAGGCATGGGCGCGGCCACTCTACCCGAGCGATGGGGGGAGATTGTTCCCCGACGCGGGGCTGTGCAATGAGGAGGACATGTCCCTCCTCCACCAGGCCCTCGTCTTCCTGGCGGCCACCGTCGTGGCTGTTCCCCTCTTCAAACGGCTCGGGCTGGGCTCCGTCCTGGGCTACCTGGCCGCGGGCATGGTCATCGGTCCCTGGGGGGTCGGCGCCGTCTCGGACGTCGAGAGCATCCTCCACTTCGCCGAGTTCGGCGTGGTGCTCCTGCTGTTCCTCATCGGCCTGGAATTGCAGCCCTCGCGCCTGTGGGAGCTGCGCAAGACGGTGTTCGGCCTGGGCGGCCTCCAGGTGGTGGGCTCCGGCGCGCTCCTGGCGGGGGTGGGCATATTGTTGGGGCTCAAGCCAACCACCGCCCTCATCGCCGGCATGGGCCTGTCCCTGTCCTCCACCGCCTTTGCCTTGCAATTGCTCGCCGAGAAGAACGAGCTGACGTCCGACCACGGGCGCGTCGCCTTCGGCGTCCTCCTGTTCCAGGACCTGGCCGTCATTCCCCTGCTGGCGCTGCTGCCGCTGCTGGGCACCTCCGACATGCCCTCCACCGAGCCCGGGTGGCTCTCGACGCTCAAGGCGGTGGGCGTGCTGATCGGAGTCGTCCTCGCCGGCCGCTATGTCATGCGCCCGGTGTTCAAGGCGGTGGCCTCCTTCCACAGCCAGGAGCTGTTCACCGCCACCGCCCTGCTGCTCGTCGTCGGCACCGCGGCGCTGGTGAGCGCGGTGGGCCTCTCCATGGCCCTGGGCGCCTTCCTGGCCGGCGTGCTCCTGGCCGAGTCCGAGTTCCGCCACGAGCTGGAGGCCGACATCGAGCCCTTCAAGGGCCTGCTGCTGGGCCTGTTCTTCATCGCCGTGGGCATGTCGGTGAACATCGGCCTGGTGCGGACCAGCCCCCTGCTGGTGCTGGCCCTGGTGCTCGCGCTGGTGGCCATCAAGGCCGCGGTGCTGTTCGCCATCGGCAAGTGGAGCCTGCGCGGCACCGAGTCCGCCCTCAGCCTGGGCATCGTCATCTCCCAGGGCGGCGAGTTCGCCTTCGTGCTGTTCGGGCTCGCGGTGCAGTTCCACGTGATGGACAAGCCGCTGTCGGAGCTGCTCGTGGTGGTGGTGAGCCTCTCCATGGTCACCACGCCGCTGCTGTTCACCGCCTACACGCGGTGGGGCCGCCCCCGCTTCAACAAGAAGGCGAAGCGCGAGTTCGACGTGGCTCCCTCGGAGGACAACCCCGTCATCATCGCCGGCATGGGGCGCGTGGGGCAGGTCATCGCCCGCCTGCTGCGCGCCAAGCGCATCGGCTTTACCGCCCTGGACTCCAGCCCGGAGAACATCGACTTCCTCAAGCGCTTCGGCAACATGATCTACTACGGCGACGCCTCGCGGCTGGACCTGCTGCGGGCCGCGCGCGCGGAGAAGGCGCAATTCTTCGTGCTCGCCATCGATGACGTGGCGGCCTCCGTCCGCACGGCGGAGACGGTGCTCCAGCACTTCCCCCACCTCACCATCTTCGCCCGGGCCCGCAACCGCCAGCACGCCTACCAACTGCTGAACCTGGGCATCAAACACGTGACGCGCGAGACGTGGAGCTCCAGCCTGGAGATGGCCGGCGAGCTGCTCGAGGAGATGGGGCTGACGTACTCCGAGAGCCACAAGACGATCGAGCGCTTCCGGGAGCACGACGAGAAGCTGCTGCAGTCCGTCTACCCCTTCCACAAGGACGAGAAGAAGCTGACCGAGATGGCGGCCAAGGCCCGCCAGGAGCTGGAGAGCCTCTTCGAGAAGGACGCCGAGCAGAAGGCCTCGTAAGGACTCCGCCATGAGGCTCAACTCGCTCTCGGCGCGGTTGCTGCTCGCGTTCCTGCTGCCCACGCTCGGCTTCTTCGGGCTCATCGGCACGGTGGGCTACGCCCTGGCGCGCTCCATCCTCGAGGACGAGCTGGGGCAGAGCCTGTCGGCCATCGCCGCCGCCACCGCCAGCCAGGTGAGCGGCGAGCGCATGCTCACCATCGAGCCGGGGGACGACGTGCAGGGCACGCGCACCTGGCGCAACCTCACCCGGCTCCTGGAGGAGGTGCGGCAGGCCAGCGGCATGCGCCGCGTGTACGTGGTGGATGTGCAGGGACGGGTGCGAGCGGACGTGGGCGGCTCGCTGCCCGTGGGCGCCGAGGTGCCGGAGCTGGCCCGGGACCGGCGCGAGCTCTCCTTGGTCTTCGCCGGGGAGCGCGCCGCCAGCCAGGTGCTCTTCACCGGCTCGGACGGGCGGCTCTACAAGACGGGCTATGCGCCGGTGCGCCAGGAGGGCGCGGTGGTGGGCGCGGTGGCCGTGGAGGGCAGCGCCGTCTTCTTCGGCCCGCTGGCCCGGCTCTCGCGCACCTTCACCGTGGCCAGCGTCCTGGCCCTGGCGGTACTCGCGGCGGTGGCGGTGCTCACCGCGCGAGGGCTCGCCCGACCGCTGCGGCGGTTGATGGACTCGGCGCTGCGCATCGGCCGGGGAGACCTGACGACGCCCGTGCCGCCCGAGCCCACCCAGGAGATTGGCGTGCTCGCCCGCGAATTGGAGGAGATGCGCGGGGCGCTGGAGAGCCGGGACCGGCAGCTCAAGCTGATGCTCGCGGGCGTGGCCCACGAGGTGCGCAACCCCCTGGGCGGGATTGAATTGTTCTCCGGCCTGCTCGCCGAGGACTTGAAGGAGGGCAGCACCACCGAGGCCGCCAGCCACGTGGGGCGCATCCAGCGCGAGGTGGGCTACCTGCAGCGCATCGTCGAGGACTTCCTGGCCTTCGCGCGGGAGCAGCCGCTGCACCGCGCCCCTGTGGAGGCCCCTGCCCTGCTCTCCAGCGCGTGCGAATTGCTCGCCGTGGAAGCAGAAGCCAAGGGCATCCAAGTCCAGGTGGAGGCGGCGCCCGCCCTGCTGGAGGCGGACGGGAGCCTGCTGACCGCGGCGCTGGTGAACCTGGTGAAGAACGCCGTGCAGGCCTCGCCCTCGGGGCAGCCGGTGCGCGTCGTGGGCCGGGTGGAGGCCGGGCGCTACGCCATCCAGGTGAAGGACTCCGGACCCGGAGTGCCCGAGCCGGAGCGCGAGCGCATCTTCGAGCCCTTCTTCACCACCCGGGAGAAGGGCACCGGCCTGGGGCTGCCGCTGGCGCGAAAGATCGTCCGGGCCCACGGCGGGGAGCTGGCCTTCACCTCCACGCCCGGGGACACCACCTTCACCCTGACGCTGCCGCTCCAACAGGGGAGCCCCTCGTAGGGCCCCCCAAACCTCGGCCTCAGTTCACGGTGAACTGGCTGGCCATCTGGCCCACTTCCGTGGACACCGCCTGCAGCGTCTCGGTCGCCTGCTGCGTCGACTCGAGCCGGCGCAGCGTCGCGTCCATGATCTGCGACAGGTCCGCGATGGCGCTGAAGATCTGCGAGATACCGGCGTTCTGCTGGTTCACCGCCGCGACGATCTGCCGCATCGCCGCCGAGTTCTCCTGCGACAGCCGCGACAGCTCACGCAGGCTGTCGGACGAGGCGCGCATGCGCTCCAGACCGCCGGCGATGTCGCGCGAGCCCTGCTCCACCATGGTGGCCGCCGCCCGGATGGCGCCGATGACTTCGCCGAGGATGCCGCGGATGCGCGTGGTGCTCTTCACCGACTGGTCGGCCAGGGCGCGAATCTCGCGCGCCAGCACCGCGAAGCCCTTGCCGTTCTCGCCCGCGCGCGCCGCCTCGATGGCGGCGTTGACGGCCAGCAGGTTCGACTGGTCCGCCATGTCCTTCACGGCCTCGGTGATTTCGCCGATCTGCGTGGCGCTCTCGGCCAGGCGGTTGAGCTTCACCTGCATGGCGTCCACGAACTGCTGAATCGTGGAGAGGCCCTGCATGCTCTGCTCGATGGCGGCCTCGCCCTCGTGGCCCAGGTCCTCGGCGCGACGCGCCACCCGGAGCATCGCCTCGGCGCGCTCGGCCGTCATCTGCGAGGTCTGCTTGATCTCCTGCGACGTCACCTGCGTCTGCTGGATGGCAGCCGCCTGCTGGTTGAGGCTCTGCTGCTGCTCGTTGTTCGCCTCGCCCAGGTCATTGCCCGCCGTCACCAGCCGGCTGGCCGACGAGGCCAGCGTCTCGGGGATCTGCCGCAGCTTGGAGAGCACCGCGTTCAGCGCGGACGCCAGGTCCCCAATCTCGTCCGTGGACACCCACTCCGGCGAGGAGATGCGCCCGGAGGCCAGGCCGGTAATCGCGCTGCCCACCGCCGTGGCGCCCAGCGCCTGGCGGCGCGCCAGCAGGTACGTGGTGATGGTCGGCAGGACGATGACGAGCACCGCCACCCAGGGCAGCGCGTAGGCCAGGTCCACGAACAGCGAGGCGCTCAGCTTGGCCACCTCTTCGGCGGACTTCGGGTCGCCTGCCTTGATCATCCCCTGGACCTGGTCGAGGCCGCCGCGCACGCCAATCAACTTCACCACCACCACGCAGCTGCTGAGCACCAGCGTGGCGATGATGGAGGCGACGAACGTGTAGGGCAGGAACCAGGACTGGCGCGGCCAGAAGATGCCGCTGCCCTTGAGCTCGATGGTGGGGTGCGCCTTGCGCTCCTCCATCGCGTGCGGCAGGCAGAGCTTCTCCAGGCTGATGCCGAAGGGGAAGGACACCACCACGCCGAAGCAGAAGGCCACCGCCGTGCCCAGGAAGATGCGGATCGGCTCCTTGCCGTACGCCAGGCACACCGGCAGGGCGAAGCTGAAGCCGCCCAGCGTCCACGCCACATAGGTGGTGAAGAGGCTGGCGCGCCACGGCAGCCGGAGGATTCGGGCCAGGCGCTCTCCCGGCGCGTCTCCGGGCCGGTGGCGCAGCGCGCGCGAGCTCAGCGTCCGGATGGCCACGTACGGATACACGAAGCCGTACACGCCGATGATGATCGGCATGATGACCACCACCATCTGCGTGGCGTCGTCGCTCGCCAGGCCCACCACCATCGCGATGAGGTAGGCGCAGATGAGCGCGGGGGCGAACACCCACTTCAGGAACAGCGTGCTCCCGCGGCGGGCAAAATCTTTGATGAGCTGATCGTCGTTGGTCATGGCGGCTGCCCCCCCCGTTCCGGGCTCACGCTGAAGGACGTGAGGCAGCGGGTGGTGTGCTCACCACACGCTTGGACGTGAGAAGGGTTGGATCCACGGGCCGCATTCAACCCGAGAATCCTGCCGCTGTGAACTACCCCGCTTCGGGAATCTCGGCGGCGTAGCAGGCCTCCCACACCTTGGCCAGCAGCTCGAGGGACTTGCGAGCAGCCTCGGTCACCCGGGCCGGCTCCTCGCTCAGCGGGTTGGTGGCCGCCTTGATGATCTCCAGCGCCTCGTGCGGGTGCGCATCGTCATAGCGGGCGTGCGCCTTGAGCCACATCATCGACACGCCGTCGATGCGGGCGCCCTCGGCCGCGTACTCGCGGAAGTGCTTCTCGACGCCGTGCGTCCATACGCCCGTCACGCCCTCGACGGCCCAGTTGGAAGCCGCCACGCCCTCGGCCAGGGTGCCCTTGGCGCACAGCTCCATGAGGTAGGTGTGCAGCTCCATCACCTCCGGCATCGGCGTGTGGTTGAAGAGCTGCTCCGGATCAATCCCCGTACCGGCCGCCCAGTCCAGCCACCACTCGGAGTGCTTGGCCTCCACCGCCATGTTCTGCAGCAGCCAGCGGCGGGCGCTGGAGTCACCCGGGCGCTTGCCGTAGGTGGTCTTCGCCAGGGACAGCCCCATGTACTTGGGGAAGTTCTCCACGATGAAGAAGCACTCGGTCAGCATCCGCTGCCACACGCGCAGGGGGGGGCGCTTGCCCTCGGCCGTCTCCTTGAACAGGCGCGGCCAGCACGCCGCCTCCCACTCGGTCTTCACCGTCTCCACCATCGCCGTAATCCACTCCGGGTGCGGGGTGGTGGCCAGCGCCGGCGGGTTGTAACGCCGCGCGGGGGCCTCGGTGGCAGAGCGCTTCGCCAGGGGCAGGGGCTGGGTCTTCTGGGGGGCCGCAGTGTCCAGGGCGACGGTCGACATAGTGAACTCCTGAGTTTCTATGTGAGACGGAATCTTACCCGCTTAGGGGGGAGGAAAGCAAGCTGACGGGAATTTTTCTGGGACTCTGGAAAAAAAGAGTCGAATTACGTTCTATTTTTCTAGCCGAACCGGAAAAAGTTGCGTGCCAGCTTGCTCCAAACGGAGCCGAACCGGCCTACCTGTAGGTTGTGCAGCGCCCGGCTTCCGTCCAAGCCCTCTTCTCACAGGCACGTTGGCAACTGAACAGCCTAAGGCTCCGGTTCATGAGAGCTGTGTTCACTGCTAGAGAAGGTGGGTTAATACGCACCTCAACGGCTCGTCGGGTGGAAAGCAGAACGCGCTTTTTCTAGCAACCTGCGCAGGGGCGGTTCATCGGCACGTTCCAGCGCCGCGCCCCACTCCAGCCACTGCGCCCCAAAGGACTCGGCCGGGTCATGCGCCAGGGCCTCCGGGTCCTCGGCGACGACGAGGTAGCGCACATCCAGGTGGAGGTGCTCGGGCTCGTCCTTGCGCGCCGGAATGGTGTGAATGTCGACATCCAGCGGGCGAGGTGCGGAAGGGTGGAGCTTCACCCGACACCCCGTCTCCTCCTGGGCCTCGCGCAGGGCGGTGGCCTCCATGCTGCCGGCGTCCGCCTCGTCCGCGTGGCCTCCGGGCTGGAGCCACCGCTTGAGCTTTCCATGGTGGAGCAGCACCACGCGGTTGCCCGTGGGGTCCACCACCACGGCGCTGCCGGTGAAGTGGGCCTCGGGCTGGGCGCGGGAGAAGGGGCGCGAGAGCCGGGCGGCGAAGGCGCGCATGCGCTCCAGGTCCTCGCGCTCCTTGGCATCCGTGGGCACGTGGCGGGCCAGCAGCCCGGCCAGGGAGGAGTCCGACTCCGTCATGGGCATGGAAAGGGTAAATCGCATGTGGCCCCGCGATGCCAGTCCACTTTGGTGGGCTTGTGGCGGCTAGTGACACCCGCCCCCTTATTGGAGGAGAAGGCTCCCCTCATGGCTCGCATCCTCGTCATCGATGACCACGACACCCTCCGCGAGGGGATGACCGTCACCCTCACGCGCTCGGGGCACACCGTGTCCGCGGCGCGCTCGGGGGCCGACGGGCTGGCGGCCTACAAGAAGGCGCCGTTCGACCTGGTCGTCACGGACCTGAAGATGGACGGGATGGACGGCATCGCGGTGACCAAGGCGCTCAAGGCGCTGGACGCGACGGCGGTGGTGATGGTGGTGACGGCCTTTGGCACCATCGAGACGGCGGTGCAGGCGATGCAGGAGGGGGCCTACGACTTCATCACCAAGCCCTTCCCGCCCGACGTGCTGCGGGCCAAGGTGGACAAGGGGCTGGAGCTGTCGACCGCGCGGCGGCAGGTGGAGAAGCTCTCGGCGCGCACGGCGGCGCACGAGGCGGACGCGGCGCTCACCCACGGCAGCCTGGTGGGCGACAGCGAGCCCATGCAGAAGCTGCTCACGCAGGTGCGCAAGGCGGCCGCCAGCGACGCCACGGTGCTGGTGCGCGGCGAGAGCGGCACCGGCAAGGAGCTGGTGGCCCGCATGCTCCACCAGCTCTCCCCGCGCAAGGAGGGCCCCTTCGTGGTGGTGCATTGCGCGGCCCTGGCGGAGACGCTGCTGGAGAGCGAGCTGTTCGGCCACGAGCGCGGGGCCTTCACCGGCGCGGTGAAGCGCAAGCTGGGCCGCTTCGAGCTGGCTGACGGCGGCACGCTCTTCCTCGATGAGATTGGAGAGATTCCGGCCTCGGTGCAGACCAAGCTGCTGCGCGTGCTCCAGGAGAAGGAGATTCAGCGCGTGGGCGGCGAGGAGACGCTCAAGGTGGACGTGCGCGTGGTGAGCGCCACCCACCGCGACTTGCAGGCCGAGGTGAAGGCGGGCCGCTTTCGAGAGGACCTCTACTACCGGCTGCACATCGTCCCGCTGAACCTGCCCCCGCTGCGCGAGCGGCCCGAGGACATCGCCGCCCTGGCGCGCCACTTCGTGGCCAAGCACTCCGCGAAGGTGAACCGGCGGGTGAAGGGGATGGAGGACAGCGCCCTGCGCGCCCTGGCCCGCCACGCCTGGCCGGGCAACGTGCGCGAGCTGGAGAACGTGGTGGAGCAGTCGCTCGTGTTCGCCGAGGGCGAGCTGCTCACCGAGGCGGACCTGCCCTCGCACCTGAGCACGAGCGCGCCGCGCACGGACGCCACCGGCCTGCCCATCCCCCACGGGGACCGTCCCCTGCCCGACATCCTCGAGGACATCGAGCGCCAGCTCATCGCCCGGGCCTATGAGAAGGCAGGCGGGGTGAAGACGGAGACGGCACGCCTGTTGGGCATCAAGACGTCCGCGCTGTACTACAAGCTGGAAAAGTACGGCTTCATCTCCAAGGGCGAGCGCCCCCCGGAGGAGGGTTGATCCCCTCGAAAATCCACCACCCCCTGGCCGCCCTGCCGTGACTTTCCACCACTCCCCGGCCCGCCTCCGGTGTCCCCCAGGCGCCGAACCCCCTGGAAATCCTCGATTTTTGTCGTGAACAAAAGCGCGGGGGGCGCGTTCGGGCTGGCATCGCCCTTGCTCTAAGGTAGGACGTCATGAAGCGCCACCTCCCCTCCTTGCTGCTGTGCCTGCTGCTCGGCGCCCCCGCGTGGGCGGCCTCCGAGCTGGAGGCGGTGCGCGCCAAGGCCCAGGTGGCACGCAGCCAGGTTCGCACCCTGCGCGAGCGCCAGCAGGCGTTGCGGCTGGAGCTCAACGGGGTGGCCGGGCGGATTGAAACCCTCAAGGCGGAGCGCCAGGGCAAGCTGACGGCGGGCCCGGAGCTGGAGCAGGCGCTGCGGCGCTCGCAGGAGCTGAGCGGCGAGCTGACGGGGCTGGCCCAGGCGGTGTCGGGCGCGGAGGGTGAGTCGGAGCGCTCGCACCTGGCGCTGTACACGACGCTGTCCGAGGAGCTCTCGCGGGTGCGCGCGGCGTGGGACTCGGCCACCGCGCGCGAGGAGCGGAACCGGCTGCTGTCGCGGATGCGCGAGCTGCGCACCGAGCGCGACGCGGTGCGCTCGGCGCTGCCCACCTCGCGGGTGCCGGCGCTGAGCCGGGCCGAGGCGAGCGATGACCCGGAGGACTTGCTGGAGCAGGCCGACGCGCTGCGCGACTCCGAGGACAAGGTGCGCCAGCGGCTCACCGTGCTCAAGGCCCGCATCACCGAGGTGCGCGAGGAGAAGGCGCTCGAGCGGCGGATGAACGACTTCCTCGGTGAGGAGTCGATGTTCGACGAGCAGGACCGGCGCCTGCGGCTGCGCCTCAACGCCAGCCAGGATTTCGAGGTGGACGCGACGCCCTCGCCCCGCCGCGATCCGTACCTCGCGGACGATGCCGAGGTGGGCCACATACAGAACCCTCCGGCTGCCCCTGGGTCGGATCGGCCACCCGAGGGGGGTGCGCCCATCGGGACGCCTCCGGGCACCTCCCCTCCGACCCTGCCCACCCCGTCGGATCCGGCACCCAGCACGCCCTCCGCCCGCGCGAGCGACACGCGGCCTCAGGTGGAGGCCCTGCGCGCACAGCAGCTCGCCACGGGGGACTTCGATGACCTGGGCTCGCTGGAGGCCGAGGCGAAGCGGCTGGAGTCCCTGGCACGCGAGCTGGATTCCCGCGCCAGCACGCTCGAGCGCAAGGTGCGCGAGCTGGAGTAGCCAGCCCGCGGCGGGGCTCAGAGCAGATCCACCTGAGCGCTCAGGGTGACAACGGCCTGGAGGCGCACCTCCTGCTCAGGCATGCGCCCCTTGCCGCGAACGATGATGCTCATGGAGGGGGCGGCGACGAAGGGCTGCAGCTCCACGTCCTCCACCTCCATCCTCAGCACGGGGTTGGGAGCCTGCAGGCCGAGCCGGGAGATGTCCTGCTTTCGGGCGAAGCGCTTCTCCTGGTCGCCGGCCTTGGCGAAGAACTCGAGGGTGTCCAGGAAACCGAAGTCGGCGTCATCCGGGCTGAGCAGGCGCAGCTCGATGGCCTTGGGCTTCACGGAGCTGACCTCGTCCTTGGAGACGCCCTGGTTGCGGAAGTCCGGGTTCTGGTCGAAGTCGAGCCCGGCGAAGCTGCCAATGGCGGGGAAGGCGTTGAGCAGGGTGGTGACGCCGGGAGGGCCCTTGGCGACGGTGGTCTCGCCTTTGAGCTCCGAGTCGAAGGAGACGGGGGCGCAGGCAACGAGGCCGAGACAGGCCCAGGCGGACAAGAGCAACGCGAGACGCATGGGGTGACTGTAACGGGGAGGCGGGGCCGCGTCACCGCCAGCGCTGGGAGCCCTGGCCTCTCGTGAACAAGGCGTGCGAACACTGCCCACGGTATGGTGCCTGGGCGTGTCCCGCCTCCTCTCCGCGCTCCTGCTCGCCCCCCTCGTGCTCGCCAGTGGCGCCCACGCGGCCGACGTGGAGGGCTCCTTGCGCGTCACCGGCCGGATGCTGGTGGACTCGAACGCGCCGCGGGACTTCTCGGATGACCAGCCCGGCGGCGACCCGTCGCCGGACATGGCCTTCAGCTTGCTGGGCGCGGCAGAGGCCCGGGTGACGGGCGAGCGCTTGCAGTTGGTGGGCCGCTACGAGCTTGGGGGCCGGAAGTACCTGAGTTACGCGGACGAGGACGTGCTGGTACAGGCCGCGGCGGTGGAGGGCTCGACGGTGCTGGGCACCCAGCTGGCCGTGGGCGTGGAGGGGCGCGGCAAGGACCGGCGGGGCGGCAGCCGGGACTACTCGGACCTGGGGGCGGGCGCCTTCCTGGAGTACGCCCCGGAGGTGCGCCTGGCGCTGCGGGTGCGGGCGGGGGCGCACCGCTTCGTGTACCGCCCGGATGGCCGGGCGAACTTCGGAGGCCCCGAGGGAGGTTTCCTGGGGCGCTATCGCTTCAACCGCCGGCATGCGCTGAGCGTCTTCGGCGACTACGGCGCGCGCCGCTACGGGGTGGAGGCGCGGCTGCCGCCAGGGCGAGAGGGCCCGAGCCTGGGGCGGCGCCAGGACGGGGCGCTGTCGGCGGGAGCGGGCTACACGTACCGGGGCGCGTGGGCGCTGGGGCTGACGTACACGTACCAGGAGGTCAGCTCCAACAGCTTCGGAGAGACGGTGCTGCGGCACCGGCTGAGCGGGAGCGCGGGGCTGAGGCTGCCCTGGCGCCTGACGCTGCTGGCGCAGGGAGCGGTAGGGCTGAGCCGCTATCCGGACGGCATCTACCTCTCGCCGGAGATCATCCTCGTGGAGGAGGATGAGGGGCAGAACTCGCTATCACTCAAGCTGGCGCGGCCGGTGAATGAGCACATGGACGTGGAGCTGTCCTACGGGCTCTACAGCACCACCCTGCAGCGCAATGAGCTCTCCTATTTCCGGCAGGTGGTGGGCCTGGGGCTCACCTGGCGGCTGTAACTCAAGGGGGAGTCGCGAAAGATGACGCGCTTGCGGAAGCTGGATCCGTACTGGCTGCGGGCGGGAACGGAGGTAGGGCCGTGGAAGGTGAAGGCCTTCCACGCCGGGGGCTCCTTCGGAGCGGTGTTCCGGGCGGTGCTGGTGGGGCGCGAGCATCGCGGGCTGGTGGCGCTCAAGGTGGCCTGGTACCCCTCGGATCCGCGCTTCCAGCGAGAGGTGGAGCTGCTCTCGCGTCTGCGCCACGGCAACGTGCCCCAGCTGATGGGCCATGGGGAGTGGAAGTCCGAGGACGGCGTGGCCTACCCCTATCTGGTCATGGAGTGGGTGGAGGGACTGCCGCTGGAGGAGTGGGCCGGAAGGTACAACCCCTCCTCCCAGGAGGCGTGCCGGGTGCTGGCGCAAGTGGCGCGGGCGCTGGAGGCGACACACGCGGCGGGCGGGCTGCACCGAGACGTCAAAGGCGGTAACATCCTGGTGGGGCGCCGCGCCTTCCTCACGGACTTTGGCGCTGGGAACTACAGGGACGCGCAGCCGCTGACCCACGATGGCTTCCCTCCCGGGACGGACACGTACCGCTCCCCCGAGGCGTGGGAGTTCGCGCTGCACCGGCCCCGCAACGCCATGGTCAGCTACCAGGCCCGTCCCTCCGATGATGTGTACGCCCTGGGAGTAAGCGCCTTTCACCTGGTGACGAACGCGTACCCGCCCTCGATAGACGTGCGCGAGGACGAGACAGGCGCGTCTCGCCTGGTGTGGACGGCGCCCCGACCGCCCCGGGAGCTCAACGCCCGTGTGTCTCCAGAACTCGCCGCGCTCATCCAGCGCATGGTGGCGGAGAAGCCCGAGGACCGCCCCACCGCGGGCGAGCTGGCCGAGTTGCTGGAGAAAGCCGCCAGGAATCCAAGTCCAGGAGCGGACCGCCCCCTCTTCGCGCACCTGGAGCAGGCGCGTGCCGACGCCGCCGAGTGGGCGCGCGGGCAAGAGCGTGAACCCGCCTGGAAGTTCGTGTGCGCGGTGCTCGGCGGAGCCCTCGTGGCGGTGGCCATCTGGTGGGCGCTGGGTCACGTGCGGGAACAGGTGGTCAGGCCCAGTGCAGACCATGCGCCCCATCCGGTAGGGCTCGGAGACACCACACGGCCTGCGAGCGACTCCCAGGAAGAGGTGCCTTCCAGCCACGAAAAAAACCTGGGGCTGCCCGTGCCCGAGAAGCCCTTCAAGGGCCAGCGGCGCGCGCCCCGGTGTCATCCATCCGTGGAGGTCAACATCAACGGAGGCTGCTGGATTGAAGCCCCCAATGTGAAACCCCCGTGCGGAGATGAGATCTACGAGTGGAAGGGGCGTTGCTACGTGCCTACCCTCTCCCCGCCACGGCCCCCAACCTCAGAGACGCCGTAGCAGGGAATACGAAATGGGCGGCTCTGCGCTCCAATGAAGCAGAGCGCGGAGCCGCCTTTCATTCACTACGGGCTACATCGCCTGGGAAGCCGGCTCCACCTCCGGCAACTCTCGCACGGAGTAGACATCGAGCCCACGCGCTTGCTCTCGTTGGCGACGACATCCGCCGATCAATCTCGGAGCTGCCCCGACTGGGGGTTGTTGGCGAGATAGATGTCCACCTGCTGCTCCACGTTGGCGGCGAGCTGGGGGTCGAGGTGCTTGAGGATCTCCCACTCCACGCCCAGCGCCCGGCTGAAGACGGGCTTGGAGGCGGAGTGGGGATCGCCCTGGACGTAGTGGGTGGCACCATCGCTGCCGCGCTTGCCCGCATCGCCAGAGCTGCCGCCCATGCCTGGGTGTGGGGCCGTGCGTCCCCCGGTCACCCAGACCACCTGCTGCGCGCGCACCACGAAGTGGCCATCCGACTGGTGCTGCCCAATGACGAGGACCTTGCTCCAGCGCGTGAGGGTGTCGAGGTCTCCCTCGAGCTTCCAATGGGTCCGAACGGAGAGGGGCCCGCCGCCGGGGGCAATCACATAGCCCTGCTCATTCAGGACGGCCCGCGCCGCCTCCATGACCTGCTCGGCGGGCAGGGAGTAGGTGACCTCGGCGCTCGTGCGCTCCAGCAAGGTCCGGCGGGCATCTCGAGATGTCGCGCACCCGGCGCCCAGAGCCAGGAGGGCGGTCATGGTGAGCCAACATCGCATCGATCCACCTCGATAGAGCACAGGGACATTAGGCAAAGTCGTCACCCAGGGTGGCCCTTCTATCAGGAGTAGCTGCGCGGGCACGGTCTCCCTCCCATCACAGGGGAAGTTCCTGGGCCTCTTTCTGGATGAAGAGTCTCTCATCAGGAGGACCATCCATGCCCCCCGAGGACAACACCCCTCAGGTGCTACCCCCCTCACGCCCAGACGCTTGCTTCTACCGCCCCCCTCAGGCCATGAGAGCGCTGGGCTGGAGGAGGGACACCCACCTCCCACTACCGGAGCGAGTCAGGAAGGCGGCACTGGCTCGCCACCCCTTCTATGGCCCGCCGTGCTCGCCGAGCTCCTCTCGACCTACCGGGTAGAGCTCTCCAAGCAAGAGAGCAAGCCGGAGTTGGAGCACCGCCTGGAGGAAGCCACCCAGGATGCTCGGGAACGGCGATGGCAGACCCGGACCACCCTGAGGTTGCTCGCGCTCACGTACGTGGCTCTGCTCATGCTCGCCCTCAGCCTCGCGGTCTGGGGGGACGCCAAGCAACAGGAGTGGGCTCTCGGCGCGCTGATGACCATTCTGGGCTCCAGCCTGGGCTATCTGGTGGGCCGGAAGACCTGAACCGTCTGCCTCAGCGCGCCATCCGCCTGAGGTAGACGCCACAGGCCACGATCCACAGCAGCATGCACGTCTCGATCACCCGCTGCACCAGGCCCACGAATGGGAAGGCGGGCGATAGGAACAGAAGGGAGACCAGAGAGAGAACGCCGCCGCTCACACCGAGCACCCACAGGTGCCGGGCTTCGGGCCAGCTCCGAGCTTGAGTCCCGAGGAGGATCAGCCCAACGCCTCCGGAGAAGTAGCCCGTTGCGCCCACGAGGTTGTGAATCGCCTGCGAGAGACTCGGCTCGACCGGGCGACAAGCCTGCTCACAGGGGAGGAAGGCCGCGACCCCGTAGCCGAGCGCGAAGAAGGCGACTCCCATCAACCCCAACAGCGTCACGGGAGACCTGGGCAGTGCCCTGGACGCAAAGAAGGCAAACGCGCAGAGCAACACGCCGGCAGGGAGGAACCCAGCGAAGCTGACGAGCTTCCCATGTGGCGCCTCGCGCGCCCCCAGCTCACTGATGAACTGGGAGAGATGGCTGTAGTTCGGGAAGGCCGCGCCGCCCAGCACCGTCAGCAGGAGGATGGCGAGCGCTCCGAGCGTTCCTGTCGTGAAGGCGAGCTTCGCAGCCAAGATCCATCCTCCTGCTCCAGTCGCCTGCCGAACCACGGGAGATATGACCGAGATAGCATGAACGCCTTGGTCGAGACTCGGAACTCGGTCGGAAGGCCCCTTGGGAGAGCGTGCATGACCGATTCCTACGACCAGGATTGCGAGGCGACCTCGCCCAATGGCCGATTCACCCTGGAGGCCCGCGCCCAGCGAACCTCCCGCTACCGGCTGCTCGACAATCTGGGAGGTGCTGGCTCCTCGCCCTCGGTCGTCTGGGAGCGGTGGCAAAGCGAAGGCGAGGACGGGCCGCACGAGGTGCTGGTATCGGACGAGGGCTGGTCGATCCTCCGCACCCACGGCTACAACCCCGAGGTGATCGCCGTGTCCCCGGCTGGGCACGAAGTGGTCCGGGTGCTCGTCGGCAATCAACGCCCTCCCGAGGATGGCTCGCCAGAGGCGTCGAACCCCCACAAGGCGCGGCGGTACAAGTGGCCGGTAAGGACTCGCGGCTATTTGACGGGAGGCCGTGGATGGGAGTGGTTGAACTCGTGGCCCTACTTCTTCCAGATGGAGGGCACGGCCCTCTTCGTCTGGCGGACGTCTTTGGGCCAGCGGCTCATCCTCGACCTCACCCACGGAGCCCTGCTGCCGGATGACAGCCCGGCGCAGACCGCCCTCACCCTCAGGATGGCCGAGGAGGAGAAGCGCGGAGCATACCGCTTGCTCTCGAACCTGACGGCCCAGTTGTACGAGGTCCAGGAGGTCCTGGCACGCCGCGCGGATGTCGCGGACGAGAGAAACCATCCCCTCCGCGTCAAGCTCTGGCGCGTGCCGATCGCCTTCCAACTGGTGGGCCAGTATCGCCTCCAGGAGTGCCTGCCATTGCTCCGGTTCTGGGAGGCCGCGCTGGGCCCCGAATGGTCGATGGAGGCCCAAGCCTTCCGCCCCCTCATCCACCATGCCCTGCGGCTGCTAGGAGCCGAGCCCACGGGAGACGCGGCCTACCACTTCCGTCATCCCCAGCACGAACGGTTGCCAGTGCCCGAACATGTGCCCCACCGGCGCGAGCGGGCAGCGGAGCTGGATCCCAGCCTCCAGGAGGTGCCGCCCTATTGGCTCCAGTCCTTGGAACGCGGGATGGATCATCAAGAGCTCCCACCGGAGGAGCTGGCTGAGCCCGCGAAAGAGCTCCCCCCCAGGGTGACGACCATCGCGGCTCCCCCTCCTCGTGACCGTAGCGGGCAGTTCGAGGCGCTCCGCTCCGCCCCGCACTGGCAGCCCTTCATCCATCTGATCAACGGATGGTTCCGCCAACCTCTCTCCGCGGAGACGGGCATTCCCGCCGACGAAGTGGAGGAGCGGGAACACGCATCCCGCCGACCGCTGCCGGTCCTGCTGCGGGAGTGGTATCTCCTGTTCGGCAGGCACAAGAGCTTCTGCGGCGAGGAGAGCACCGACTACGAGGTGCCCCTCGAGCGTGTCTGGGGATCGGCTCGCTATCTGCGCGTCTACGGGGAAAACCAGGACGGTTGGTACTGCGGTGTCCTCAATGAGCACCTGGCGCTGCCCGACCCGCCCGTCTATTTCGACTCGCGCGCGATGCCCGTCAGCGACCTGGACCTGGACTACACACCGGAGCTCGTCGATGGGCACTTCATTCAAGTGTGCGACAAGCTTTCGGACTTTCTCCTGGGGGTCGCCGCCCGGCAAATCACGATTCGCACGGGTCCGTCCTCTCTCCTCCGCGCTGGCGTTTGCGGGGCGCATTTCCCCGAGATCCTCGGGATCGACTTCGAGCTCCGGGCGATGTTCGCCTTCCCAGGCGGGTACACCCCTTTCATGGGTGAGGATGTCTTTGCTGTGAGTGAATGGGGCTTTGCCGCGCGCACACCCGAGGCGTTCGCCAGGGTCGAGCAGGCCGCTCAGGCCTCCGGGTGTCCGCTTTCACCATCGTTCGCCTGGAGGGTGGATTGAGTTCCAGTGGAAGCACGGCGCCGAAGCGGACATGCCGTGTGTCAAAAACGCGGCACCTCGCGGAGGGCTCACTGCCGCAGGAGCGTGAGGATGAACTCCGTGTACTCCCCCTCCTGCGTCTCGAACCGGAGGGTCCCTTTGTTGCCCTGCTCGATGATCTGCCGGCTGAGGGAGAGCCCGAGCCCGGTCCCCTCTCCCGCGGACTTCGTCGTGAAGAAGGGCTCGAAGATCCGATCCTGAACGGCCACAGGGATGCCCGTGCCGTTGTCGCGGATGCGAAGCTCCACGGAGTTCCCCAGGCCGCGGCTCTTGAGCAGGATCTCGGGCGCATACTCCTGCCCGGCTCTCGCCTTCCGCTTCGCATTGACCGCGAAGCACGCGTTGTTCAAGAGGTTCAGCAGCACCTGCCCCATCTCTTGCTGTGACACCTTCAGATGTCCCAGTGACTCGTCCAGCTCCAGCTGGAGCTGAACGCTGAAGGTCGGATCGCCCGCTCGTGCAGCCTGGATCGCCAGACTCGCGGACTCCCGGAGCAGGAGGTTGATGTCCGTCTCCGTCCGCTCACTGGAGATGCCTCGCGCGTGCTGCAACATCGAGCCGATGATGCGGGAGGCACGGTCCCCATGCTCGACCACCTTGGCCAGGCTGGTCTTCATGCCCTCCCCGAGTTCCTGCAACGACTCCGCCTGCGCCGGCTCGAGACGCGGGGAGAGGCGCGGGAGCTCACTGACAAGCTCGTCGCAGAGCTCCATCGTGTGCTCGGAGAAGTTGTGGATGAAGTTCAGCGGATTGCGGATCTCGTGGGCGATGCCCGCCGTGAGCGAGCCGAGCGCCGCCAGCCGGCTCTGGGTGATGAGCTGATCCTGGGTCTCCCGCAGCGCGTGGAGGGTGGCCGCCAGCGTCTCGTTCTTCTCCGTCAGCTCACGCGTCCGCGCCTTGACCCGCTGCTCCAGCGTCTCGTAGAGCACGGCGTTCTCCAGCGAGATGGCTGCCTGGGTCGCCAGCAGTTGCAGGGTGTGGGTGCGCTCCGGTGAGAAAGCGCCCAGCGTCAGGCTGTTCTCCAGGTAGAGGATGCCCCGTCGCCAGGCTTGCCCTACCGCGAGGCAGAGCACCGACCGGACCCGGCGAGAGACGACATCGGGATCGCTCCGGAAGGCGGGGGCATTCAAGGCATCGTCGAGCACGACGGTCTTCCCCGTCCTCTGGACGAACTGGATGATGCTGCGAGGAACATCGGAGCTGCGCTCCAGCGGAAGCGACTGCTGCACCTGGACCGTGTCCGCATCCAGGGAGACGGTGGCCTCGACCAGCAACCGCCCTTCACGCTCCAGGATCAGGATTCCACGGCGCGCCCCCGCGTTCTCCATGCCGATGCGGACGATGCGCTCCATCAGCCGGCCAAGGACGATCTCTCCCGAGAGCACCTGCGCTGCCTTCATGACGGTGGCCAGATCGATGCGCTCTGCGTGCAGCCCCGAGCTGTCCCCCATCGCTCGCGCGGGCGTCTGGGGCTTCAAGGGGCCAAAGAGCTCGGGGTGGCTTGCTTCCATGCGCGCCACCTGGGTGGCCGCCCCCCAGCGGGAGTACAGCAGGTGCGCCTCCAGCAGATAACCCCTGGCGGCCTTGGGCCTCCCCAGCTCGAGGTAGTGCTTGCCAGCGAGCTCGTGGGCGAGCGCCTCGTGGTGCAGGTGCCCTGCCTCCCGCGCGGACGAGAGGGACTCCTCATACAACCTCGCCGCCTGCTCGGGCTCCCCCATCAAGCGTGCATGCTCGGCGGAGATGAGCAGGAACGCGTGCCGGTAGTTGGCGGGGCACTGCTCCGCCCACGCACCAAGCTGCTCGCGATGCGCGGCGATCTCTCGCAGATACTCCTGCCGCTGCGGGGGGCCCACCTTCGCGCACCGCGCGGCGAGGATGAGCGCGCGGTACAAGAAGTGGCTGGAGGAGTGTATCGCCTTGGGGATGAGCTCCCGGCGCTTGTCCGCCTCATCACTGGCCCGAAGCGCTCCCTCGAAGTCGCCCTGGAGATAGCGGACCAGGGACAGGAGCAGGTAGTACCAGTGAATGGCGAACTCCGCCTGGAGCCGCGAGAGCCGCTGGACGACGGCCTCCTCCTGGAACTCCTCCTGCGCCGAGCCCTCGTGCTCCGCGTCGCCCCGCAGCTCCAGGACGAGGCGCTGCATCCCCCCCAACGCCTCTTGGAGGGGGGCATAACCGGAGGAGCGGACATAGTCCTGGTACCTTCGCCCCGTCGAGTAGACCTCGGAGAGCGGGCTGCCCTTGATGAACTTCGCGATCCAGATCCACACCGCGGCCCAAGCGCCCCACCAGCGATCTCCCGACTTCAGCGCGGACTGAAAGGACTCCTCATAGAGGGAGATGTTGCTCCCGAAGGGGTTGACGAAGGGGTTGATGAAGGTGGCGAACGTGTTGTTCACCTTCGAGATGACCCGTGGGTGTTTGAACTTCTGGCTGACGCTCCTCGCCAACTGCCCGAAGGCATAGGCACGGGTGTAGTCCCCCCTCAGGGCCAGCACCCTGCCGTAGTCCGCGTAGCCACACGCCGAGTACTCCGCGTTGCCGTACACCAGCGACAGCGCCGTCATGTGCAGCGCCGCCAGCTGCACCGCCAGGGCCTCTCCCATCAGCAGCGCGCACGTCCACGTCTCGTGCAACAGGACGAGGCACCGGGCCTTCTCCGCGTCCTGCATCGCAGGCAACTCCACGAGCTCCTGGAGGTCTCGTCCACCCAGGAGGCGATGGATCTCCTCGGTCCTGGCCTCGATCAACGCCCGGGCCACGTCCGGCTCCGTCGGCAGCTCCAGGCCCAGGAGCCGAAGGCCTTCCCGGCCCAGCCGGAGCCCCTCGTGGAGCTTCGCCGCGCTCTGGAAGATGCGGCACATGAGCGGGTAGATGTCACCGAGTTGCTCGCGGGTCTTCGCCCGCTTCGCGGCGAGCTCGAACAGCGCCTCGGCCCGCTCGAGATGTCCGCAGAGGAACTCGCACTCGATCAGCTCTCGGTGGAGCACGAACATCAGCTCGGAGTGGCTGTTCCAGGCCTCCTCCGAGAGCAGTTGAATGCCTTGCCGCAGGTAGCCGACCGCGGCCTGATGGGCCGTGTCGGCCTTGGCGCGCTGCGCGGCCTGCAGGTTCAGCCGGGCATAGGCGGGCCGCTCCTCCGCTGAGGCCATCTTCCCGCTGCCACGGTTGAGGTGCTTGACCAGCTCGAAGATGCGTTCGCTCCGCTGCTCCGGGGTGAGCTTCTCGAGCAGGCGCTGCCCGATGCTCAGGCTGAGCGCCTCCTGCTCCTCCGGTGGAAGCTGGGAGCGCGCCGCCGCCTGCACCCGGTCATGGGCGAAGCGGTAGTAGTGGGGGCGATGGTCGTGCAGCAGCAGGAGCCCATCCCGAGCCGGCTCCCACAGCCATTGGGCCACGCTCCGGAGCGGGGCGTCGAGGATGATGGAGACAGAGTCCAGATCGAAGGTACTGCCCAGGCTGCTGGCCAGCATGAGCGCCCGCTGCGTCTCCTGGGGGTAGCGCTGGATCTTCTTGACCATGAGCTCAACGACGTTGTCGCTGACCCTCAGCCGTTGAAGCCGCCCCAGGCTCCACGTCCAGCGCCGCTCCTGGGCGTCGAAGCGCAGGAGCCCCTCCTGTTGCAGGGTGTCGAAGAACTGGGTGATGAAGAACGGATTGCCCCCCGTCTTCTCCATGATGAGCTCCGCCAGGGGGAGCCCGGCGGCCCGCTGACAGCCCAGGGTGTCCGCCACCATCGCCGCCACGTGCTCCAACCGCAGGGAGGCCAGGGAGAGCCGCGTGGGCCGAGGGGTGCGCTGCTCCAGCTCGGCGAGCGCCAGCGCCAGCGGATCCGTCGGAAGGACTTCGTCGTCACGGTACGCACCGACGATCAGCAGGTGCGAGGCGGAGGGGCTCGTCGCGAGCTCGGTGAGGAAGTTCAGGGAGGCAGGTTCGACCCACTGCAGATCATCCAGGAAGATGACCAGCGGGTGCTCCTCCGCGGCGAACGCCAGCAGGAAGCCCATCAGGGCGCTCCCGAACCGGCTACGGGCCTCCTCAGCGCTAAGCGCGGGTAAGGGAGGCTGCTCGGAGAGGACATGCACGAGCTCGGGAACCTGCTCGATGAGCAGCTGCCCGTTGCCCTCCACCGCATCGAGCAGGACGGCCCGGCAGTGCTCCAGCCGCGCCTCGCTCTCCGTGAGCAGCTGGCGGGCCAGCTCCGCGGCCACCTGGGTGAAGATGGACAACGGCGTCTGCCCGACCTGGTCGCACTTGCCGGAGGCGAAGTAGCCGCGCCGGGCGACGATGGGCTTGTGGATCTCCCGCACCAAGGCGGACTTGCCCACCCCGGAGGGCCCCTCTACGGTCAACACCTCGACCCGACCCGCAGCAGCGCGCTCGAAAGCCTCCATGAGGGTGGCCAGGGCCTCCTCCCGGCCATAGAGCTTCTCGGAGAGGAGCAGCGTCCGGCGAACATCCTGCTCGCCCAACGTGAACGCGGCGACGTGCCCGGTTGCCTCGAGTTGGCGAGTACACTCGGAGAGATCCGCCAGCACCCCCGCGGCGCTCTGGTAGCGATCCTCCGCGTTCTTCTCCAGCAGCTTGCAGACGATGGCGGAGAGTGGCTCGGGGATGGAGGGCCGCCGCAGGTGCGGGGGCTGGGGTGCCCGGGCGATGTGGCAGGAGATGAGCTCCACGGCCTCCTGGGCCTCGAAGGGAGGAGCTCCGACCAGCAGGTGATAGAAGGTGGCGCCCAGCGCGTACAGATCAGCGCGATGATCGACGGCGCGGTTCATCCGCCCGGTCTGCTCGGGAGAGATGTAGGCCAGCGTTCCCTCGATAAGAGAGGGGTTGCGGACCTGTTGCCGCCCCCGGGAGAGCACGGAGGCCAGGCCCAGGTTTCCCAGCTTCACCTGCCCGCTTCGCGGGTTGTAGAAGACGTTGGCGGGGCAGATGTCCTTGTGGATGATCTCATGCCGGTGAAGGGTCTCCACGGCGCGAGTGAGTGCCTGCGCCACCTCCAGGAAGCGCCCCACCTCGAACGGCCCATTCTTCGCCAGGTAGACCGCGAGCGAGGACGCGCCGAAGTCTTCCAGGACCAGGGTGCAGGAGCGCCCATGCGGAACGAGCGCGAGGTGCCTGACGATGCCCTCCCCCTCCAGCATGCGGCCGATCTCGTGCTCTCGCTCGAGCATCGCCAGCTCCGCTGGCAGCGGATAGGGGGCCACCGGGGTTTTGAGGATGACGAAGTGTCCCTCCCGCTCCGAGTAGGCGCGGTGGGTGACCAGGCCCGAGCCCTGGTGCAACTTCTCCTCGATGCGGTATCCCGGTATGGCCTGCATGCGGCTGGATGGGCTCCTGAGAGGGCGGCGCGCATCCTACCTCCTGGCCATCAACGACCTGCTATCAGCGCTCGGACATAGTCGCCCAGGGTGGTCGGGCAGCGCTCGGGAGCCTGAGGCAGCTTCTCCGCTTCGTCGATCGTCACGGCCGTCATTCGCGCGTACGACGCGGCGGCCCCCGGCGAGAACCCGATGGAGCGCATGGTCTCTTCCCATTGCGTTCTCGGGATCTCGACCGCCTCGACGGTCCGGCCGAGCGCAGCCGCGAACTCCGAGGCGACGTCCGCCGCCGAGTACCGCGCCGGCCCCTCGACGTACCGAATGCCGGTATGACCGACCTCCTCGGTGAGCAATCGGGCGGCGGCCGCTCCCAAGTCACTCGGTGCCACCATGGGCAACTTGAACTGGGGTGGGTAGAACGTATGGAGCTTCCCCTCGGAGCGGGCGCTCTCGAGCGACATGTCCCAGTTGCTCATGTAGTACGCCGCGCGGATGACACTGACCGCCACCGGCTGGGCGGCCAGGGCCTGCTCCAGCTCGTACAGCACCCCGAGATCCCCCAACCCATCGCCCGGTTGAGCGCCGTAGGTGGACTGGACCACGACCTTCCGCAACCCGGAGCCGGCAACAGCCTGGGCAATGGCAGCCACGGTCCGCCGCTCCTCGGTGACGGTGTCCGTCGATGGATCGGCGGGAGGGTTGAGGAGGAACGCCCGTGTCCCTCGGCGGAAGACCTCACGCAAAGCACCGACGTCGCGCACGTCCACGACCGCGACCTCCGCTCCCCTTCGTGCCAATGCCTCGGCTTTGCGTCCATCACGGGTGACGGCGGTGACGGGCTCTCCTCGGTCGAGCAACGCGTGTGCTACCGCCGAGCCGACATGCCCCGTGGCTCCAAGAATGATGTGCATAGGTCGTGGGGGGTGTGAGGTTCGAACCCAGCATCCCCGGTAGGCAGGCACGCTCAAGTGCGGAGATGTCGATCTTCCGCATCTTGAACATCGCCTGCCCCCTCACTCCGCCACGTGGGGCCGGGCTCACGCTCAGTCGTCGATCGTCAGCTCGGCGATCTTGTGCGGCTTGTCGCTGATGGCGTCCATGATCTTGCCGACGACGAACGAGCCCACCGCGAGGAGGCCGCCCACGGCCAGGCCGATGGGCCCTCCCGCCGCGGCGGCGACGAGTCCGCCCACGGCCGCACCGATGGCCACCCCTCCCTTGACCTTCTGCCACTTGTCCTTGGAGTTCGTGCCCTCGATGACGTCGATGATGCCTCCCGCGATGCCGGCCCCCGCGCCCACGATGCCGGCCACGCCCGAGGCCTTGAAGAGGTTGGTCTTCACCCGATCCACCACCGACAACCCCTTCAGGTCCGGGTTGACGTTCTTCAGGGCCTCGCGAACCTGCGCCCCCGCCTCGCCCAAAGTGGCCAGGCCGCCCACCATGTCCGTGATGCCCTTGCCTGTCGCGAGGCCATTGCCCTGACGCACGGCCTGGGCCAGTCCCATGGCACCCGCTACCACCCCCACCACACCTCCGGCGCCCAGCAGTCCCGGGCCTCCGAACTTCTTGAGCTTCTCGAGGCCCTGGCCCCCCAGCTTGTTCGCGGCGGGCATCGGCGAGCCGTTCCCGGGCTTGGGGTTCTTCCCGGTCCGGTGCTCCTTCACGCCCTTGAGGAGCTCCAGGGACTTGGCGCCCCCGTTGGCCAGGGAGGAGGCGACCCGATCGGCGTTGGTCGCCGCGGCCGTCGCCATCAGCTCCTTCTCCACGTCGCCGAGCTTCTCCGGGTCCGTCACGTCCCGCGCGTCCTGTCCCGGCGACTTGATGCGCATCTTCTCGCCGTCCTCGCCGATCTCGTGGATGGCCTCGCGTCCCTTGTCGTCAATGACCTTGCCGGAGGCGTGGAGCAACTGCTCGCCCGCGTCGGACGTGAGCCACTTCTCCTGCAGCTCGGTGCTCTCGCTCTTGCCGTCCTTGGTGCGCTTGGCCGTCAGCTTCTGGCTCGTCTCCAGGCCCCGCTCGGTCTCCTTGGAGCTGGCCTCCAGGCGCTGCTCCACCTGAGCGCCGTCCGGCTCGGTGATCTTCGAGTCCAGCTTCGCCAGCGTGCCGTGCTTCGCGTCGTAGACCTTGGTCGTCTCGCCCTTCACGTCGTACAGCTTCGAGGCATCCTTGTCCCCGGAGTTCGGGTTGAAGGTCTTGCCCTCGTACGTCTCCTTCACCTCGTTGCCCTTGCGCGTCTTCGTGGTGGAGACGGTGGCGTCGGGGTAGCCCTCCACGAAGGTCTGGTTCTTGAGCGTGTTGTTGTCCGTCTGGAGATCCACCGTCCAGCGCTTCGGCGGAGCCGTCTCGCTCGTCTCGTTGGCGTCCCACTTCTCGCCGCCGCCCTTCTTGTACTCGTCACGCACCTTCTCGAAGTCCGCCACGGTGTGGGCGCCCTTGCCCGCGAACCGGGTGTGCCCATCCAGGACGCGGTCGACGTAGGAGGTGGCCGTCACGTTGTCCTGGGAGAAGTGATGCACCTTGCTGAAGGTGGGCGGCTCCTGCTTCCCATCCTTCCCCGGCGGCGGGATGGCGTAGGACATGGTCGTCGTGCGATCGACCTCCTTCTTCCAGTCGAAGGGGCCGTGGAGCTTCTTGTCGATCCACTCCTTGCGCTTCTTGTCGGGCTGCTGCTCGTAGAGGGTGCTGCTTCCCGCCACGCCACCGTCCTTCATCAGGACCGTGTCGTGGTGGAGCTTCTCTCCCTCCTTGCGAACCAGCTCGGACGAGTAGGAGACGTTGGGGTCGCGCGAGTCCTTGAGCTCCGCCAGGGACTTCAAGCTCCCAGCCTCGCTCTTGTCGCTCTTCCACTGAGCGTTCTCCACCAGGGTGGAGCCGTCCTTCTTGAGCTCGATGCGGTCGCGCGCGTTGACGCCGTCCTTGAAGGAGGCCGCGTTCAGCGTGAGCTCCCCGTCCTTGCCACGGGTGGCGACCGTGAACTCGCTCGGGTTGCCCTTGTCATCCTTGCGGCGCACTTCCACGCGGTCGTCGCCGACCTTCTTGACCTCCATTCCCTCCGGCACGGGCTTCTTGCCGTTGGCCATGGCGAAGAGGTCATCCACCTCTTTCTGCGTCTCCTTCTTCAGCGTCTCCTGCGACTTCTCGACCCCCTCCCGCATCGTCTTCACGGTCTTGAGCTTCACCTCCTCCTTGGCGACGTCCTCGCCCGACAGCTTGGGAGGGGTCTCCTTCGCCACCCCGGCGGTGGGTTTCTTGTCCTTGGGCGCCGAGGCCTCGAAGGTGTCCGCCTTGTGCAGGGAGGCAACCTGGGGGGCCGGCTTCTGCTCCGGCTTCGCGCCCGGCTGAGCCTTGGTCTCGGCGGGCTTCTGCTCGACAGGAGCGGGAGTATGAGCAACGGCCTTCCGAGAGATGGGGGCGATGGACATGGGGGGCTCCAGGGTTGTCCCGTGGGGGATGTCCCGACCCATTGCGTCCCGCGTGCCATGCCGGAAGCGCTCATGGCTCCCGAGGTCTTCGCCGCGCCTTCCCCTGTTTACTGGGACTTACATACTGTCTGGGCTGAGAGCCACGGCAACCCCGGTGATCACCTGGTAACGGTTGTGACCACCCGGCTGTCGCAGGCTCCCGGCTCAAACCAACGCGTAGGCGCCTTGGAGCACTCTTCCCCGGCCATCGTACGCGCCACCGTTGCGCGTGCCGTCCTGCTTGCGGCCGTAGTGGTCGATGTTCCCGCCCGAGGCGAACATCGCGTGCTTGGAGGAGGCGGTGACCACCGCGCTGTACTCATCGAGGTCGCGCGGGTTGATCTTCTTCACGTGCTTCTGGAGCCCCAGCCAGCGGGCCCCCTCGAGGTAGCTCTCCCCATCGTTCAGGCTCTGGCACGCCCGCTCGAAGGTCATGTTCTTGCGGCCATCGTTGCCCTGAAGCTGGGCGCGGTTGGCCATGGCCGCGTACATCAGGTTCGCCTTGCGCAGCAGCCCCGAGTCCTTCCCCGAGAAGCGGGAGAGGCGGCTGGCGGTGTTCAGCTCCGCATCGCTGACCCGCACCTTCACCCCGTCGCGCATCGTGACGTCGTAGCCATTGCCGCTGCGCGTCACGCTCTTGAAGACATTGTCCGGCCCGAACTTCGCCATGGCCGCCTTGATGGCGGCGACGCTGACGCAGTTGCCGGTCCCCCCCTGCTTGAACGCCGAGAAGTAGGTGTTGGGGTTCGTCGAGGGAGCGGAGGGGGTCGGCCGAGAGGGGGCGGGCGCCGAGCGAGTGCTGAGCAACATCGAGATTCTCCTCACCGGTGTAGGGACCGGTGGTAACCACCATGTCTCCATTCTCCGCACCTCCCGTGAAATGTTGCCGTGCAGCGCCCTTTTTTGGGACGGGCCTACGCCCCGCCACTCGCGAACCAGGCGTTGAGCTCGGGGTAGGTCAGGGGCTTCCCCTCGAACGTCGGCCCCCACCGCCCGGCCAGCACATGCTCCGCGTCGCGCCTCGCCGCCGAGAACGCCGTCAGCGCGAGCCGGGGCCCCACGCTCACCCGGCGCACCCCCAGCGCCCGGAGCTGCTCGGGGGAGGGCAACGTCGGCGCGGCCCAGACATTGAGCGGGACGGGGAGTTGCTCGACGACGTGGGCCAGCTCCTCGGCCTTCGAGAGCCCTGGCACGAAGACGCCATCACAGCCCGCGTCCACGTAGCGCTTCCCGCGCCGCACGATTTCGTCGAGGGCCTGCTTCCCCTCGTGGATGTGGCGCAAGACGACGTCGGTGCGCGCGTTCAGGAACATGTCCCGCCCTTCGCGCCGGAGCGCCTCCCGCGAGGCCGCCAGCTTCTCGGCGAGCACCTCGGGAGGCTCGGAACCGTCCTCGAGGTTGACGCCGACCACCCCCACCTCCGCGAGCCGGCAGATGTTGGCGGCCACCTCCGCCGCGCTCGCGCCATAGCCGCGCTCGAAGTCGACGCTCACGGGCACTCGCACCGCCCGGACGATGTCCTGGGTGGCGGTGAGCAGCCGATCGAACGAGAGGCGCTCGCCATCGGGCACCCCTTGGGCCCAGGCCACCGCGGCGCTGCTGGTGGCGATGGCGGCCCCGCCCACGGACTCGACCAGCCGGGCGCTGAGCGCATCCCACGCGTTCGCGAGGATGAGGAGCTGGCCCTGCGCATGGAGCGCTCGAAACTGAGCGGTGTCGGCAGGGGCCGGGCTCATCGACGGCCTCCCGCCTCGGTCTCGGGCTGAAACCCATAGGCCAGGGCGATGCGATTCCAGGCGTTGATGGACACCACGACCGAGGTCAGCGCCGCCAGGTCGGTCTCGGAGAAGGCTTCGGACGCCTCCCGGTAGACCGAGTTGGGCACGCCCCCCTTCGCCAGGTGCGTGAGACCATCCGTCCAGGCGAACGCCGCGCGCTCACGTGGCGAGAAGAGGTCTGAGTCTCGCCAGTGCTCGACCGCCTGGATTCGCTGCTCCGAGACGCCGAGCCCGCGGGAGATGCCCGTATGCATCGCGATGCAGTAGTGGCAGCCATTCAGCAGCGAGGCGCGCAGCTTGACGAGCTCGATGAGCTCGTCGCCAAGGCCACTCTTCTTCGCAGCGGTCGAGATCGCGATCAGGGCACGCCAGGTTTCAGGGGCGAGACGTTGGACAGCAACAGGGTCGAGGCGCACGGGTTCAGGGGTCATGGCGCGAGAGGATAGGTTCGCGATGGACCACGAAAAGGGCCAAGAAGCGTAAATTGGACTGGGCCATCATGACCTCTCGCCGACCCAGGTTTCAGCCGTCGATTCGCCGCCAGGGGAGCCACCCTCCCCTGCACGTGCAGCTGTATGACCGGATCCGTCAGGCCATCCTGGCGGGCACCCTCCCACCGGGCGCTCGCCTTCCCTCGGCGCGGGCCATGGCGTTGGAGACGCGCGTCGCGCGTGGAACGGTGGACGTCGCGTATGCGCGGCTCACCGTCGAGGGATTCCTCGTGACCCGTGGCGCGGCCGGCACGTTCGTCGCGAGTCCCCTGCCGCTCTCTCCCCGCGAAGGCGCGCCCGTTCCGCCGAAGCCGAGACAGGTCGAGCCGCGAGCCCGCACGGTCCTCTGGCCATTCCAGGTGGGCGTTCCCGCGGTCGACGCATTCCCCATCGCGACCT
Source organism: Hyalangium ruber (assembly GCF_034259325.1). Classification (NCBI taxonomy): domain Bacteria; kingdom Pseudomonadati; phylum Myxococcota; class Myxococcia; order Myxococcales; family Archangiaceae; genus Hyalangium; species Hyalangium rubrum. The sequence goes on from NZ_JAXIVS010000003.1 coordinate 207,436, forward strand.
GGTCTCGGGTGCTGGGGCGGCACTCCCGGCGAGCCCGAGCGAGTGAGCTCGCGCACTCCGACACCCGTGGTGATGCCTCCCTGCGCGAGGCCATCGCCGCACACCTGGCCGTCTCGCGCGGCGTCATCGCCCATGCGGAGGACGTCATGGTCACCGGTGGCTATCACTCAGCGCTCGGCCTGTTGGCGCATGCGCTCTCGAAGCCGGGGGACCCTGTCTGGATGGAAGACCCGGGCTACCACCGGGCGCGGGCCGCACTCTCCCTCGCGGGGTTGCGACCCGTGGCCGTGCCGGTGGATGCCGAGGGACTCGAGGTCTCCCGGGGCGTTGCCCTCGCCCCGCGCGCCCGGTTCGCGTTCGTGACCCCGAGCCACCAGATGCCGCTGGGGATGGCTCTCTCGCTGGCTCGCCGGCTCGCGCTCCTGGACTGGGCCCGAAGCGCGGACGCGTGGATCGTCGAGGACGACTATGACGGCGAGTTCCACTATGCCTCGGCGCCGCTCCCGGCCCTCAAGAGCCTCGATGACAAGGGGCTGGTGCTCTACGCGGGCACCTTCAGCAAATCGATGTTCCCCACCTTGCGGCTCGGCTTCCTCGTGGTGCCGGACCGGGCGCGGGAGGCGCTTGGTCGTGCCGCCAACCTGCTGCACCCCGCCCCGCCCCTCGCCGTGCAGCGCGCGGTCGCCGATTTCCTGGATGAAGGACACTACGCACGTCACGTGCGGCGCATGCGCACCCTCTATGGGGAGCGCCGCGCCGCGCTGCTTCGCGCCCTCACCGAGCTTTCCTCTCCGCACCTCCAGGTCGAGGCGCCACCGGGTGGGTTGCACCTGCTCGCGCGCTTGAGCGGCATCCGCGACGAGGCCGTCGTCACTCACGCGGAGGGACTCGGGCTCGGGCTCAACGCGCTGTCGGGCTATCAGTTCAGCCCCGCCGTGCGCCGGCTCGATGGACTGGTGCTCGGGTTCGCCACGCTGCCCGCGACGCGGGCCCGCGATGCCGTGTCCCGACTCGCCCGCGCCCTCGAGCTGGCGCGGTGAGCGAACGTCACCGAGCCCTCGGGGCGCGGGCAGCGCGCAGCTCACGGGCCCGCGCCTGCTGTCCCGTGGCCTCCAGCGCCTTCTCCGCGAGCTCCAGCGCCTCCGCTTGCCCCCACGCATCCTCGCTGACGGTGGCCTCCAGCGCCGCGAGCGCCACGTCCACGCCGCCTTGGGGCTCGCGGGCCAGCACGCTCCGCGCCACCAGGCACGCCAGCCGGCTCCGGAACAGGCCGAACCCGCAGGCCGTGGCCAGCGACAGGCCCTCCTCCGCCTCGCGCCGCGCCTGCTCCGGCCGCCCCTCCGCGAGTGCGAGCCGGGCCGCCAGCTCGTGGCAGCGCAGCAGCATCTCCACCTCGTTGGAGGCGCGAGCCCACACCCGAGCCTGGACGAGGTGCTCGCCCGCCGCCGCCACGTCGTCCTCCACCGCGATGAGCCCCAACACGGTGTGGCAGTGCGCCACATGGCCATGCCAGCCCAGGTGCTCGCACACCCTCAGGTTCTTCCGCGTCGCCGCGCGCGCTCGCTCGCGACGGCCCAGGGCCAGGTCATGCTCCGCCTGCCACAGCGCGCGGCGGGCCATGGGCGTCCCGTCCAGCGTGCGAGCCTGGCTGAAGTGCATGTCCGCCGCCTCGGCCTCGCCCAGCTCATGCAGCACCAGGCCCAGCAGCGCGGCGGACCGCGCGATGTGGGAGCGCGCCTGGTACTCCCCCGCCACCTCCACCGAGCGCTCGAGCAGCCGCCGCGCGCTCGTGAGCCGGCCGCGCAGCCGCTCCGTGTAGCCCAGCGTCCGCAGCCCCGTGACGATCCCCGCCGCATCCTGCGTGCGCTCGGACAGCGCTACCGACGCCTCATAGCAGCGCACCGCGAAGTCCAGCTGGCCCAGCGCCCCCATGTAGAGGCCCCAGTCATAGACCAGCTCCTTGCGAGTGCTCTCGCCCAGCGCCTCGGACAGCCGCCGGGGGTCTCCCTCCGGCGCGAAGATCGCCGTCACGCGTGCGCCCCGGCTCATGTCTCCCAGCCGTAGGCCCAGGTGCGTGAAGCCGCCCAGGCTTCGGGCATAAATCGCGTAGGCCTCGTGCGCATGCCCCGAGCGCAGCGTGTGCAGCAGCAGCGCCTCGTAGTCATCCAACCGCGCGCTCTCCCGGGGTGGCTCGTGCAGGCGGGTGTCGAGCCGGGCGGCGAGGCGCTCGCGCTCCAGGGTGTGGATACGCTCGGGTGCGACGCCGAGCAGCGACTTGAAGTAGTCCCGCAGGAAGGGGTGGGTGGAGTAGCGCGCCTGCCCCTCGCGCGCGGCGAAGACGAGGCCGAGCCGCTCCAGCCGCGCCAGGGTGCGCCGCAGCTCTGGCCACCCCATCCCCGCGAGGCTGCCGGCCAGGGCGCCTCCAGCCTGGGCGATGGCCTGAAGGGCTTCCGGATCCACCCCTCCTCCAAGCACGCAAAGGCGAGCGAGCAGATCGCGCTCCTGCTCGGGCAGCGCCCGCGCGTAGGCCGAGAGCACTGCCTGGAGCCGGCGTGCCAGGGCGTCGTCGCGCGCGGCCTCGGCGAGCGGCACCTCCTCGAAGCGCCGCGCGTCCCCACCCAGGAAGCCCCCCACGTAGGAGCCAATCATCGACACGGAGAGGGCGTGCCCGCCCGTGCTCGCGGAGAGCTCGCGCAGGGCGCCGCCGCCGCCGCGCAGGCCCCAGAGGCGCAACAGGTCCACCCCCTCGTCCTCGGAGAGCGGCGCGAGCGCCAGGGTCCGAAGGCCATTGCCCTCCCAGGCGCCGAGATCGGCCACCGGAAAGCGCGAGGTCATTAGCGCCCGCGCGCCCCCAAGCCCTCGTGCGAGCGCCACGAGCAACCGCCGCAGGGACGGGTCCAGCAGTTCGCCCCGCGAGCGCCCGTCTCCGCCGTCGGACTGCACCACCTCCAGCCCATCCAGCACGAGCAGGTGCGGCGGCCCTCCTCCGAGCACGTCCTGGAGTCGCTCGAGGCGCTCGCCCGGCGCGACCTCTTCCTCCCGCGCGAAGTAGCGCAGGGCCCGCGAGAGGAAGCCTTCGATGCGCGGGTCCTCATAGAAGCTCCAGACGAAGGTTCCTCCCGGCCGTGGCCCTTCCCCCAGGCTGGCCACGAGCCGCTCCGCCACCGCCGTCTTCCCCGTGCCGCCGAGCGCCACCAGGGTCACCACCCGCTCCGCTGGTGCGTCCGCCGCGGCCCAGGCCGACAGGAACGCAAGCACCTCGCCACGACCCACGAAGTGGCGCGCCCGCTGGAGGGTGTGGGCGAAGTGGGGACGAAGCCCCTGCTCCGGCTCCTCCGAAGAGGGCCCGGAGGCCTCGGGCGGCGCGGGAGCGCCAGGCGGAAGGGCCTCGACGAGCAGGTCCTCCTCGGCCAGGCCGAACTCCGCGGCGAGCCGTTCGAGCATGCGCCGGCGCGTGGGGTGACGGACCGAGAAGCCCCCGCGCGCATCGTTGACGGCGCCGGACTCGTACCGGCGGTAGGTGCGCACATCCACCCCTACCGCTGAAGCAGCCTGCTCCTGGGTCAGGTTCAGGTCCAGGCGGGCCTGGAGCAGCAGGGCATGGTGGAAGAAGCGAGCCACGGGGCCATGGTGCAAGAGGCCCCCCCGCCCTGTCACGAGGGCATGGGAGTTCTGCCCGGTTCTGCCCGGTCCTGCCCTGGAGGAGAGAGCCCCTTCGGCGCAGTTTGAGGGCATGAACCTCACCGACACGACGCAGACCGCGATGCCCCTGCCCCAGCGGACGGTGCTGGAGGAGGATGAGTCCATCGTCACCGTCTCGAACTTCCTGTCCCCGGAGGAGTGCGAGGAGTACATCCGGCTGACGCTGGCCACGGGCTACGAGGAGGCGCCCATCACCACCTTCCGGGGCTTCGTGATGCGGCCCGACATCCGCAACAACACCCGGGTGATCAGGGACGACCGGGAGCTGGCGGACCGGCTCTGGGAGCGGATGCAGGGCTGGGTGCCCACCACGCACCGGCGCATCGGCTCCTGGCATCCGCATAACCTCAACGAGCGCTTCCGCTTCTACCGCTACACCGGAGGCCAGTACTTCAAGTGGCACAGCGATGGCCCCTTCATCCGCTCGCAGCAGGAGGTGAGCCTGTTCACGGCGATGGTGTACCTCAACGAGGACTTCGAGGGCGGGACGACGGACTTCCAGTTCGGGCCGACCGTCACCCCGCGCCGGGGCATGCTGCTGCTGTTCGAGCACTCGCTGGTACACCAGGGCGCGCCGGTGCGCAGCGGATGCAAGTACGTGCTGCGCACGGACGTGATGTTCCGGCCCTGAGAGCATTCAGGGGTCGCGAGGCTCCCATCCGCTCTATGCTCTCGCGGACCGTGAGCGGACAGGAGCGGAACGTGCGGGGAGACAAGCGTCTGGGGAGGTGGATGGTTCGAGCCATCCTGCTCCCGCTGGGATTGGCCGGCTGTTCCTCGAAATCCTCCCAGCAGGTTCCGCTGGCGGAAGTGCCCCCAGCGCTACGGGGGACCGCGCCCGAGGGGGCCGTCACCCTCCTGCCGCTCGGCGGCCCGCTTCAGAGCGATCGCGCCGAGCTCTCCGGCTTGACCTGGTACGGAGAGCACCTCGTCATGCTGCCGCAGTATCCCAACTGGGCGGATGACGACGCGCCCTGCCTCTACACCGTCCCGAAGGCGGACATCCTCGCGCGGCTCGAGCACACCGCCTCGGGGCCCCTCGAGCCTCGCTGCATTCCGTTCGACAGCGGCGGCCTCGAGAAGCGCATCCCCGGCTTCGAGGGCTATGAGTCCATCGGCTTCGCCGGGGACCAGGCGTATCTGACCGTGGAGACCCACCGGCGCACCGGAAAGGGCTTCATCGTCACCGGCCGCATCGCGCCGGATCTGAGCGTGCTGAAGCTCGAGGCCGCGCCCCAGGCCCAGCTCTCCCCGCCGGCCGACGTGTCGAACGCGGGCTTCGAGACACTGGTGGCGGGCGAGGACCGCCTGCTGGCCTTGTACGAGGCCAACGGGTCCCAGGTGAACCCCGCGCCCGCCGCCGAAAGCTTCGATCGAGCGCTCGTCCCCACCGGGAAGCTCTCCCTGCCCTCGATCGAATACCGCGTCACCGATGCGACGTCCCTGGACGCGGAGGGCCGGTTCTGGGTGATGAACTACAACTTCCCTGGGACCTCCAAGGCCTACAAGCCGGCGCCGGATCCCCTCATGGCCCGGTACGGCACCGGACCGACCCATGCACAGAAGCCACAGGTGGAGCGGCTCATCGAGCTCCAGGTGCGGCCATCCGGCATCGTGCTCACCGAGCGGCCCCCCCTCCAGTTCCAGCTCTCCGACGAGGCGGCGCGGAACTGGGAGGGCGTGGTGCGGCTGGAGGACCGGGGCTTTCTGCTGGTGACCGACAAGTTCCCCAGGACCCTGCTCGGCTTCGTCCCCGCGCCATGAGCAGGCGCGGCGCTGGGCGCTAGAACGTGAAGAGCATCCCCGTCTCGAGCCCCACGGTGGTGCGCCTTCCTCCGTCGGCGCCGAGATCCACGACGTCGGGCGCCTGCAGCACGTGGTGGGACTGGTAGAGGAAGCCTTCCACCGCCAGGGAGAGCGCGGAGCCAGGCTTGAACTCGTAGCCCAGACGCGCCGCGCCGTTGCGGCGCATGCCCGGCCCGGTGCCACTCAGCGCCGCGGTGGAGACAGCGGGCCGCTCGCCCCCCGGCGCCGTCGCCGGGTACGCGTAGGCGGGCACCACATCACCCGGATTGCGCACGCGCTGCAGCCCTGCCATGGCGTAGACCGCGTGCTGGGACGAGAGGGCCTGTCGCGCCGAGATGAAGCCGCCCATATCCCGGATGTCCTTGTCCGTACGCCCCTGCGACAGCGACAGCATGCCCAGGTTGGAGGTGTTCTGGCCCAGGTTGAGCTCCACCCTCACGGTAGTGGTCGGCACGGGGATCAGCTCCGCGAAGAGCGCGCCCTCGTACGAGGTGCCCCGGCGCTCCTGGGGCGTGCCCAGCGCATAGGTCAGGCGAGAGGCGATCACGGTCGCTCCCACGCGGCTCGCGCCGAACTTGTAGGCGCCGCGCGCGGCGAAGGTGGGCGTGACGCCTAGCTCGAACGCGGCATCCTTGGCCGTGGCGTTGGCGGCGGGAAAGCCGAGCGCCACCCCCACCTCATAGCTGTCCTGCGTGTGAAGGTACTTGAGTTGCTGGCGCATGAAGCCCGTGTTGCCAGCAACGAACAGCGTTCCCACCAGGTTGATGCCATGCGCGTTGAGTGGAGACGCGAGGTCCCAGTCCTGCCCGAGTGAGAGCGTATGGCCGGGGGCGGGTACCCAATCCACCCGTGCGATGCGCAGGCGCGGCAGGGCCTGCACCGTGGGGGTGGCCTTGGCGAAGTCGACGAAGTCCACCTCCACCTGGCCGCGCAGCGTCCCCTTCTCATTCACCCACAGCCCGAAGCGGGACTGGGCCACCTGGAGCGAGAAGCGCGCCTCGTCCGGCAAGGTGGCGAACACCGGGTTGCCCGCGGCGGTGGGGGCCACGGCGTTGGGCTGGTTGAAGGACTCCACCGCGGCCGAGGACACCACCACGCGTGCGTTGACGGTGCCGTAGAGCCGCAGCACGTTGTCCGACGCAGGCGGCGCGGGGGCAGGCGGCGGCGCGGGCGACGCGGGGGGAGCAGGCGGCGCGGGCGGCGCGGGAGGCGCAGGCGGCGCGGGAGGGCCGGGCGGCGCCGGAGGAGCGGGCGGCGGCGCGGTGGGCGCCGGCTGCTCACTGGCGTCTGGCGCCGGCTGAGCGAGCGCGGAGGCCTGGGCCCCGCTCACGGTGAATAGGACGAGCACTGCGACAAGACGCAACGCGACCATACAATCTCCAGAAGTGCGCACCGAGCGAAGGCGACGCGCGCAACGGCTCGGGGCGTCAGTGCGTGTGGTAGATGGCGCTGTCCTTCGTCTCGCGCACGAACAGCAAGCCGATGACGAGCGTCAGGACGGCGATGACGATGGGGTACCAGAGCCCCGAGTAGATATCACCGGTGGCCGCCACGATGGCGAACGCGGTGGTGGGCAGGAACCCGCCGAACCACCCGTTGCCGATGTGGTACGGAAGCGACATCGACGTGTAGCGGATGCGCGTGGGGAACATCTCCACGAGCATCGCGGCGATGGGGCCGTAGACCATGGTGACGTAAAGCACCAACACCGAGAGCAGGAGAATGACCGCCAGGTGGTTCACGCGGTTGGGGTCCGCCTTGCTGGGGTAGCCCGCCGCCTGGATGGCCGCGTTGAGTTCGCGATCGAAGCGTGCCGCCTCGCTCTTCACATCCCCTCCTCCGCTGGGGCCATGGGGCGCCGAGGGCCCGTGTCCGAGCGACACCTCCGTCTTGCCCGAGGCCGCGGGGTCCGCCGCGTACGAGGCGATGGCCGTCTCCCCCACGCGCACCGTGGCCGGCTGCCCCGAGGAGAGCACCGCATTGGAGTAAGGGATGCCGCGCCGGACCAGGGCCGACTTCGCGATGTCACACGAGCTGGTGAAGCTCGAGGTGCCCACCGGGTTGAACTGGAAGCTGCACTCGTTCGGGTCGGCGCTCACCACCACCGGCGCGCGTGCGATGGCCTCCTCGAGCGCTGGGTTGGCGAAGTGGGTGATGCCTCGGAAGAGGGGGAAGTAGGTGAGGATGGCCAGGGCCAGCCCCACCATGATGATGGGCTTGCGGCCGATGCGGTCCGACAGCGCGCCGAAGATGACGAAGAAGGGCGTGGCGAGCAGCAGCGCCGCGGCGATCATCAGGTTGGCCGTCTGCGCTTCCACCTTGAGCGTCTGCGTGAGGAAGAACAGCGCGTAGAACTGGCCCGTGTACCAGACCACCGCCTGACCGGCGACGACGCCAAAGAGCGCGAGCAGGACGATCTTCAGGTTGCCCCACACGGCGAACGCCTCGCGCAGCGGCGCCTTGGACGTCTTGCCCTCGGCCTTCATCCGCTGGAAGGCCGGCGACTCGCTGAGCATGAGGCGAATCCAGATGGAGATGCCCAGCAGGAGCACCGAGATGAGGAACGGGATACGCCAGCCCCAGGACTCGAACGCCTCGGCGCTCATGGACACGCGGCAGCCGAGGATGACCAGCAGCGAGAGGAACAGGCCCAGGGTGGCCGTGGTCTGGATCCACGCCGTGTAGCGGCCGCGCTTGCCGTTGGGCGCGTGCTCGGCCACGTAGGTGGCTGCTCCGCCATACTCGCCGCCCAGCGCAAGTCCCTGCAGGAGCCGCAGCACGATGAGGATGATGGGCGCGATGATGCCCAGCGTCGCGTACCCGGGCAGCAGGCCGACGATGAACGTCGAGATGCCCATGATGAGGATGGTGACGAGGAAGGTGTACTTACGACCCACCAGGTCTCCGAGCCGTCCGAACACCAGCGCGCCAAAGGGCCGCACCGCGAAGCCCGCCGCGAACGCGAGCAGGGCGAAGATGAAGGCCGCGGTGGGGTTGACGCCGGAGAAGAACTGCTTGGCGATGATCGCGCTGAGCGAGCCGTAGAGATAGAAGTCGTACCACTCGAAGACCGTGCCGAGGGACGAGGCGAAGATGACGCGCTTCTCCTCGGTGGTCATGGGCCGGACTGCGGCGGCGTCCGAGGGGCTCGGCGTGGGCACGGCCGGATTGTTCGTATCAGCCATAGGCGAATGCCAGTAGAGACACCGCCCCATCCGCGCGCATACGAAGAACGCACCACATTGTCCGATGCCTTGCACATGCCCGGCGCCGACTCTGGAACAGTCGGCAGCCACGTGGAGGTGTGGACCCTGGGCCAACGTCGAGCTCACGAAGAACGCGGCCGAGCTCGGCTACGCCCGGTTCCTCTAAGCCGTCAGCCCCAGGTGAGCTCCGGGCAAGGCGCGCTCAGAGCATCTTGCCGGGGTTGAGGATGCCGAGCGGGTCGAGGGAGGCCTTGATGGCGAGGTGGACCCGCGTCGCCTCGGAGCCGAGCTGCCGGGACAGGTACGCGCGCTTGAGCACGCCGACGCCATGCTCTCCGGTGATGGTTCCCCCCAGCTCTCCCACCACGACGAGGATGTCCTCGAAGGCCGCCTGAGCCCGTGCCACGGCCTCCGGGTCGTTCCGATCGAAGACGAGCGTGGGGTGCATGTTCCCATCCCCCGCATGCCCGAACGTGCCGATGAGCACGCCGCGCTGCTCGGCGATGCGCTCGACGGCCGAGAGCAGATCCGCGATGCGCGAGAGCGGCACGCCGACATCATCCAGCAGCGTCGTCCCCTGCTTCTCCAGCGCGGGGTAGGCGAACCGGCGCGCGCCCAGCAGCAGCTCCCCTTCGGCCTCATCCGCGGACTGCGCGACGAAGGTGGCTCCGGAGGCCTCGCAGGCGGCTGCCATCCTCGCGCACTCCGCCACGCCCTGCTCTCCCCCCGCGTCCGAGCGAGCCAGCAGGAGCGCCGCCGCGTCCATGTCCAGCCCCATGGGCCGGATGGCCTCGACGGCTCGGACGGTGGCGCGGTCCATCAACTCCAGGAGCGAGGGCCGGGTGCTGGCCATGATCTCCGTGACCGCCGCGCCCGCTCCCACGAGCGTCGGAAACGAGGCCACCAGCGTCGTGGCGGGAGGAGGACGCGGTCGCAGCCGCAGCGTGGCCTCGGTAATGACACCCAGCGTGCCCTCGGAGCCGACGAACAGCCGGGTAAGGTCATAACCGGCGACGTTCTTGACCGTGCGGCCCCCAGTGCGGAGAACGGAGCCCGCCGCCAGGACGACCTCCAACCCGAGCGCGGCATCGCCGGTGACGCCGTACTTCACGCAGCACAGGCCTCCAGCGTTGGTGGCGAGATTGCCGCCAATCGTGGAGAACTCCCAGCTCGCGGGGTCTGGCGCGTACCAGAGCCCTTGCTCGGCCACGGCGGTCTTGAGCGCGGCGTTGATCACCCCAGGTTGGACGACGGCGAACAGGCCGCGCCGATCGATCTCCAGGATGCGATTCATCCGCGTGAGCGAGAGCACGATGCAGCCATCCAGGGCGTTGGCGCCGCCCGAGAGCCCCGAGCCCGCCCCACGAGCGACGACGGGGACACGGTGGGCGGAGGCAACCCGAAGAACGCCCTGGACCTCGCTCGTGGAGCTGGGGCGGGCGAGGACGTGGGGTACGCCAGCGCTCGTCCACGTGGCCTGATCCCGACGGTGAGCCTCGAGCACATCGGCGTCGGTGATGAGTCCCTCGGGCGGCAACACCTCCGCGAGGTCACCCAGCAGGTTCGCGCGCATGGGCGCGGACCTTAGCATGGCGAGGCACTTCCTTCGTAGAGCCTGGCGCTCCTCGCACCCCGGCCTCATCGCTCATGGTATACACTGTATACCTTCCTGCCTCTGAGGAGATTCGAATGAGCGATCGATGGCTGCTCCGTGGTGCGCAAATCCTGACGTGCGATCCCGACTTCGCCGACCTGCCTCGGGGCGATGTGCTGATCGAGGACGGAGTGATCGCCGCGCTCGGGCCCGACCTGCGCGTGGACAACTGCCGCATCCTCGAACTCGACGGGAAGCTGCTCATGCCCGGCTTCATCGATACGCATCGGCACACGTGGCAGACGCCCTTGCGCGCCCTGGGCGGGGATTGGACCATCATGGACTATCTGGCGGCCGTGCGCGTGAAGCTCGCGCCGGCCTTCCAGGCCCGCGACCTCTACGCCGCCAATCTGGCCGGCGCGCTCGAAGCGCTGGACGCTGGCATTACGACGCTCGTCGACTACTCCCACTGCATCGACTCGCCCGAGCACGCGGATGCCGCGCTCGCGGGGCTCGAGGACGCTGGGATTCGGGCGCTCTTCTCCTACGGCTATGCGCCTGGAGCCCGAGAGAGCTCCGCACTGCCGACCCCCGCGAGCCGGATGGAGGAGGCCCGCCGCCTGCGGACCACGCGCCTGTCCTCGGATGACCGCCTGGTCAGGCTGGGCATTGCCCTGACCGAGATGCAGATCCCCTGGGAATCGAGCCGGGCGGAGCTCCTCTCGGCGCGCGAGCTCGGCGTCCCCATCACCCTGCACTGCTCGGCGTGGCCCGTGCAGGGCCCGAGCGAGATCCAGAAGATGGCGGCCGAGGGCTTGCTCGGACCCGACGTCCTCTTCGTCCACTGCACGTGGAGCCCCGAGGAGGATCTGAAGCGCATCGCGGACAGCGGGGGTTCGCTCTCCGTGACTCCAGAGACCGAGATGCAGATGGGCATGGGCTTCCCCATCACCGGACGGGCCCTGCGCAACGGCGTCCGGACCACGCTTGGCTGCGACGTGGTGTCGAGCAATGGCGGCGACCTGTTCACCGCGATGCGCCTGGCCCTACAGGTCGAGCGGGCCCAGGTGAACGCCCGCGAGGGGCTGCCACGGGCACTCGAACTCAAGGCCGCTCGGGTCCTCGAGCTGGTGACACGCGACGCCGCGGAAGCCATCGGGCTGGGTCGCCGCACAGGCTCGATCCGACCTGGCAAGGACGCGGACCTGATCGTGCTCGCCGCCGACGCGCTGAACATGACACCGCTCAACCGGCCGCGAGACGCGGTCGTGCTGCAGGCCCATGCAGGCAATGTCGAGTCGGTGATGGTCCGCGGCAGGTGGGTGAAGCACCGGGGTGCGCTGCTCGACGTCGACCTGGCGGCGGTCCGGCGAAGGCTGCTCGAGGCACGTGACGCGGTGCTCGAGCGCGTGGGAGGCAGCGCGACGCTCCTCAGCGAGCGCGAGGAGCTCACCAAGCACTGGGACACCGGCAGCGGGCTCACCCCCGCCAAGGATGCTCGGTAGCGCGGGCGGGAGCTCAGGTCTGGCGTGTCCGTCGGCCTCTCGGCGATGCGCTCCGGCTCGCCTCGATGCGCCGCTGAATCCCCTCAAGCATGAAGCCCAGGCTGGTCTCGAACTCCGCCTCGACATCCATGGCCTGCATGTGCGGCAGGGAGTGGGCAATGCCGGGGTACTCCGAGGGAGACATCGCCGCGGCCGCCGCGAAGAACCGCTGGAACAGCGGGGAGGCATCCGAGCGCCGTGCCTCCCACTGCTCCTGTCGGCGAACCGCGCCGGCGAGCCAGGAGAAGAAGGTGTTGTGCAGCTCTCCGGCCTCCTCCCACGGCACCCCCGCGTCGTGCAGCTTGCGGACCGTCCGGTCCAGAAGCACGAGGGTGCCGGCAACGACGGGGCCCTCATCCAGGAGGAAGTCCATGACGCCTCGGTTCTCGAGGCCCAGCGCTCTCACGCGCCCCGCGAGCTCCCGAAGCCACGCCAACGGCTCCAACCGCTCATCGGGGAGCGCAAGGGTGGAGAAGATCTCCGTGACGACCCACAGCACGAGCTCGTCCCGGTTCTCGACGTGCTTGTACACGGCCATGGGGGTGACCCCGAGCCGCTCGGCCAGGGCCCGCATCGAGAGCTGTCGGAGCCCCTCGCCGCGGACAATCTCGATGCCGGCCGCCACCACGAGAGAGCGCGAGAGTCGTGGACGAGGCGCGCGAACGCGGCGTGGCTTGCGCTCCTGGGAAGGCATGCGCCCGAGCATAGCCGCGCAGGCGGGGGAGGAGCGCTGGTGAGAGGGCGCAACCTGACCTAGTTGCACCCCTGGTTCGTCAGGAAGGTCACGCCGCGGTTCTTCTCGCTCGTGCCGCTCGTGCCGCCGTAGTCCGTGTTCGTGAAGGACAGGAGCACGCTGGCCCCCGAGGACTGATTGCGGAACTCCATCGTCATGGTGTTGGGAATGAGCGTGGTGCTGTTCGGATAGTTCGCACCGATGGTGTAGCGCATCCGGCCGTTCGGCAACGCCGCGCACTTGGCCATCTTGTTCTCGAGCGTCACCCAGTTGCCGCGGTTGAAGTTCGCATCCTGCGGCACCAGGTTCGCCCGCTTGCCCCAGCCCCCGAGCTGCGAGCCGATGAGGTGTCCCCCGTCATAGTCGTTGCTGGGGTTGGCCGCGTCGCCCCACTGCCCCACGCTCGCCTGACAGGAGTCGGAGCGCGCCTCGGCGGCGATGGGCGGCAGGTACGAGTACGCCCGGTTCGGCCGCCCCGCGCTGTCGATGAAGTAGTACTCGCCGTTCAGGCTGTGCCAGACATTCCGGTCGCCCGAGGGGAAGTACTGCGGACAATCGGTGATGAGGGCGGCGTTGACGTCCCCGTGGAGCTGGAACCCAACGCCGTAGGGCGCCAACGCCTCCTGAATCTCCTGCTCGGTGTGGCGCTCGAAGAACTCCATGACCGCGCTGGGGCCACCGAAGTCCCGCTCGATCTGGCTGGCGACCTCGTCGCCCCCCAGATCCGGGGCCTCTCCACAACCGGCGAGCCAGAGGCCAAACACCGCCGCAACCGCTAACTGGGTCATGGTGCGCAATTCACCGCTCCTTCCGCAGGGACGCTGCATGTGGACACGTTGCGCACATGACTCTACCCGTGAGGGGATAGAACCAAAATTTTAGGAATTGAGATTGTGCGGTGTCACACCGCACCCACTACTCAATCGTCATCGTCGTCGTCGAACCCCCCGCCGCCACCGCCAATGTCTCCATCGACGTCATAGACGCGGTCGGGCACATCGAAGGTACACGTCAGCGTGGCTCCGTCCGAGTAGCGGTAGGTGAACTGGCCCTCCGCGTGATCCGGGGTCATTCGGTTCAGCGTCACCGAGGCCTCCACCGGAACTCCGGGCGGCGTGAGATAGCCGCTCGTCGCGCCCATGTTCCCATCCCATGCGCGCACCAGCGAAGTCTCCTCGGGGACCAGCATGCCCTCTCGGGCCAGGAGCTTCACGGTCCGCGCGCCGGACGCCTCGAACTGGGGCTTGCCCATCAAGCGGATGTCCACGCCGAAGTTCTGGAGGCCCTGGACGCCCTCGGGCTTGTAGTTCAGGTCCACCAACGTGTGCTCGCTGCCGTCCGCCTCGAGGGCGTCGCTCTGCACGGAGTTCAAGGCGATGGGCCAGCTCACGCGCTGGCCGAAGTGGGTGCCCGTGCATTCGCCCGTGGGTTTGGGCGAATCACAGGAAGCGGTGAGCAGGGCCAATGCCAGCCACGGAAGCGTCGTACGCGGTGCGGAACGGAGCATGGGCCCATCCTAAAGCACCGCCTGGCCATTCCAATCCGCCATCAGTCCTCGCCTCTGGGGGATGGGATAGCATCCGCCCGCACCCCTGCCGAAAGCCCCCATGCTGAGACGCTGTCTTTTGATCGCTGGCCTCGTGCCGCTCCTCCTCACGGGCTCGCTTGCCCATGCGCAGGCTCCGGCCAAGGCCGAAGCGTCGCGGTACTCGCCATCCGCCGCCTCGCGGTGGTTGGACATCTCCCTGGAAGCCACCGCTCGGGAGGTGGATCGCAACGGCGCGCGGCCCACCATCCTCTCGCGCACCCTGGCCATCGCCATGACGGCCATGTACGACGCCTGGGCCGCGTATGACGACAAGGCCGTGGGCACGCGCCTGGGCGCCACGCTGCGGCGGCCCGCGGCGGAGCGGACGCTGGCGAATCGAGAGAAGGCCATCGCCTACGCCACCTACCGCGCCCTGGTGGACGTGTACCCCCAGGACCAGGCGTGGTGCGCCGAGCAGATGCGCAAGATGGGCTTCGACCCGAATGACACCTCGAAGGACCTCGCCACGCCGCAGGGCGTGGGCAACGCCGCCGCGGCCGCCGTCATCGCCTATCGCCACCAGGATGGCGCCAACCAGCTCGGGGACGAGCGCGGCTCCAAGGGAGGCGCCTACTCCGACTACACCTATTACACCCCCGTCAACTCACACCTTGAGCTGCTCGACGCCGACCGCTGGCAGCCCATCACCTTCGACAACGGCAAGGGCGGCAAGGTCACCCCCGGCTTCCTCACGCCGCACTGGTACCGGGTGAAGCCCTTCGCGCTCGAGCGGCCGGACCAGTTCCGCCCGCCCCCGCCGCCCCTCGTGGGCTCGAAGCAGCTGCTCGCCGAGGTGGATGAAATCATCGCCTACAACGCCAGCCTCACCCCCGAGCAGAAGGCCATCGTCGAGTTCATGCGCGACGGTCCCCGGTCCACCGGACAGTCCGGGCACTGGCTGAAGTTCGCGCAGGCCGTCTCGCGCCGCGACCGCCATACGCTCGAGCAGGACGTGAAGCTGTACTTCGCCGTGGCCAACGTGGCGATGGATGCCTTCATCGCCTCCTGGGAGGCCAAGCGCTTCTATGACACCTCCCGCCCGTGGACGCTGGTGCGGCATTACTACGCGGGCCGGAAAATCAAGGGCTGGGCAGGGCCCGGCAAGGGCGTCATCGAGCTGCCCGCGGAGTCCTGGCACCCCTATTCGCCCTCCACCTTCATCACCCCGCCCTTCCCGGGCTACGTCTCGGGGCACAGCACCGTGAGCGCCGCGTGCGCCAAGGTGCTGGAGCTGTCCACGGGAAGCGACACCTTCGGTGAGGTGGAGAAGCGCACCGCGGGCGAGCTCACGGAGGCGGACTTCCCATGCACCGCCATCCAGCAGGGCCTGGGGCAGGCTCCCGCCGGGGCGAGCCAGGGCTGCGTGGTGTCCCTGAAGCTGCCGACCTTCAGCGCCACCGCGGAGATGGCGGGCATCTCCCGCGTCATGGGCGGCTACCACATCCAGGCGGACAACGTGGAAGGCTTGGCGCTCGGGCGCAAGGTGGCGAACTTCACCTGGCCTCGGATGCAGGCCTACTTCAACGGCGCTCCCGGCGTCGCGACGCCCGGCGCCCCTTGAGCACCGGCGGGTGCTCCGGAGGCGGAGAGCTCGGCGAGCACCGCCTCCAGCACCTCGCCGCCGCGGACGATGCGCACCAGGCGCCCCTGCGCGTCATAGAGCAGCACCGTGGGTAGCGCGAGCTGTCCACCCGGTGAGAGCGGATCCGCCACCTCGGCCGGCAGCGCCGCCACCAGATAGGAGATGGCCAGCTTCGCGGCCTCGGCCTGCACCTGCTCCGGCGCGTGCGCCGCCAGGCCGCGCACCTGCCACCGCCCCTCCTGGGCCAGCTTGGACAGGATGGGCACCTCCGCGCGGCACGGCTTGCACCACGAGGCGAAGATCTGCACCGCCGTGGGCCTTCCATCCTTCACACCGCCCACCTGCTCCACGCTCAGCGGCAGCTTCGGCGCGCTCACGCGGGGCGCGCGGGGGGTGAACGGGGTGGAGTCCTTCGCCCCACCCTCCGTCAGTGCCCAGCGCCGGCCCGCCTGGAGCGTGCCGAAGGACTCCGTCACTCCGGGGCGCCACGTCACCTCCACCTCCGCCTGCTCCTCCGTGCCCATGCCCACATGCACGGAGGGGTCCACCGCGCTCACGTAGCCCCGCGTCAGCAGCACCGGGAAGGCCCGCGTGCCCGCCGCCGTCCGCACCCGCACCGTCGCGGTGCTCGCCTCGGCATCCCCCTGGAGCGCCTTGAGCCGCAGCTCCATCGCGCGGCCCCCCTCCCCTTCGTTCACGAAGAGCTGGAGGCGCGGCTTGGCCCGGTTGAGCATGAGCAGCTCCTGGTCTCCGTCGCCGTCCAGGTCCTGCGCCACCAGCGCCCGGCCATCCAAGCGGGAGGCGAAGCCATCCGTGTAGGAGCACTCCTCGAAGGAGCCATCCGGCCGCTGCAGCCACAGCTTCTTGGGCTCCCAGCCCGAGAAGGACATCTCGTAGCCGGTCAGCCCTTCACGCCGCAGCGGAGAGGGTCCCCCCTGCGCCATGACATAGGGGGTGGTCGTCGCCGCTGTGCTCTTGCGGCTGACCGACTGGGTATCGAGTGAGAGCGCCAGGACCTGGCGCCAGTAGACACTTCAAAGATCTTTTCGATTTGGCGCGCTGTAGAAGCCATTCGCCACGGCGATGTCCAACCGCCCATCGTCATCCGCGTCGAGGAAGATGGAGCCAAAGGCCCACAGGCCGCGGTTCACGCCGCGCGCCAGGGCCACCTCCTCGAAGCCGCCACCCTCGCGCGCGAGGTAGAGCGTGTTGCCCGCGGCGAACTTGTCCAGCCGGGCCTTCAGCTCCGGGCGCACCTGGGCCGCGGCGGCCAGCACGCGCGTGCCGGCCTTGGAGAACATGTTGGCGACATAGAGGTCCAACCGCCCGTCGCCGTTCACGTCTCCGACGTCCGCGCTCATGCCGTTGCCCGGATCCCTCAGGCCGTGGGCGTCCGTCACATCACGCGGAGTGCCCTCGGCCTCCATGCGCCAGAGATCATTGTCCCCGAAGTCATTGGCCACATAGACCTGGGGGCGCCCCTCTCCGAGCAGGTCGGCCGCGACGGCGGCCAGGCCCCAGCGCCGGTGCCGCTCGGCCTTGGGCGGCGAAACCTCCTCGAAGGAGAGGTCCCCCTTGCCCAGGAAGAAGCGCGGGGGGCGGCCATCCTTCGCATCGAGCATGTCGTCCGGCTCGGACTTCATCGGGTAGTGGATGAGGACGAGGTCCAGCTTGCCGTCGCCATTGAAGTCCGTGGTCAACGAGGTGTGCGTGTTGGCGGCGGGCAGCTTCGACGCGACGCTCGTGAGGACGCCCTTGTCATTGCGGAGCACGAGCGGGCGGGAGTCGGCATTCCAGGCGGTCTGCGTGGTGACGATGACGTCCGGGTCCCCGTCGGCGTCGAAGTCCCCGGCCGCCAGGGAAGAGAACCAGGCGCCCTTGGGAGGCGACACCTTCAGCTGCGTGCGCTCATAGCGCAGGGGCGCGGTGGCCTGGAGCAGGTAGAGGGCGCGCACGTCGGCGACGAGTACGTCCATCCGCCCATCGGCGTTGAAGTCGCGCACGGCGAGGGCGCCGCTGTTCATGGCCGCCTGCATGCCCGCGGCCTCGCCGTCCGCCTCGGGAGGGAGCACGAGCCCGACGCTCTCGGCCTGCTCGACGAAGCGCGGCTCGGGGCGGACCACCTCCTGCTTCCAGGCCGGCTCCAGGCGCTCCAACCGCCACGCGTCCCGGCGCGGGCGGCTCAAGGTGGCGGCCGCCTCGCCTCGGACCGAGCGACGGCCACCCTGGTGATCCACCCCGTCCAGCTCGAAGAGCATCCGCACCGTGGCGTCCTTGGGCCCGGGCTCGAAGCCGAGCGCGCGCACGCTGCATGAGGCGAGCGAGACGAAGGACTCGGTGGGCAGGCGGGCTTCGGGAGTGGCGACCTCCTCGGGCCAGGTGAAGCGCCCCTGCTTGAGCGGGCCACAGAGGCGGGTGTCGAAGAACGACTCCAGCGAGTCCTGCAGGGCCTCGCGGGAGTCGAGATCATCCAGCATCTTCTGGGCAACCCGGCTGGGTGCGCCCACGGCGGAGGACGCCGCGAGGCATAGCAGAAGCGGGAGCAGGGGGTTCCGCATTCACGCGGAGTGTAGCACGCCGCGCCGCGTCCAGCAGGAGGCGTACCACGCTTCTAGCCCCGCACTTCGCGCACTCCCCTGGCGATAGGCTGTAAATTGGCTGCACGGTGAAGCTGTGCTCAGCGCCAACCGCCCGGAGTTATTGGGGACTCTCCCCCCCCACGAGCACCCTGCTCGTGGGTAGAGGAAGCAAAGCGCCCGCTGCCTGTAGCCGACGTTCTCGAGGTATGCCCCCGAGCGAGCAGATGCTGGGGCCTGGAGGCTCCACATGCCACGCTCGGTAGTTCTGCTGCTCTGGGTGTTCCTCTTCGGGTGCAGCGGCAGCACGACGAAGGCCGTCCGCTTGGACACAGGCCGAGGCGAGCCTGGCGTCCACCTCCCGCGTCGCGACGTGGAACTGGCGGCGGTGAGCGAAAAGGAGTTCAAGAAGGCCGTCGCGCACCATGCTGCCTCTGTGCCTTCCGTCGAGCGGCCCCTGGAGTACGCCCGGCAGGTATTCGGGGTGCCCGAGCGAAGCGGCTGGTACCGGTACGACGGCAGGAGCCAACGCCTCGTGGCCTCGGCACCGGGGAGCACCAGGAACCTGCGTCTGTTGCCCGAAGACGAGGAGCTGAAGCGCCGCTACCTGCTGTGGTGCGAGCACGCATGGGGAGGCGGAGATTGCCTGCGGCTACTGGTGGACAAGCCCTTCCTGGATGGGGATGCCAGGTACGCGCTGGCCATGGCGATTGCTCACAGCAAGGTGCTGGGGGCCACGAAGGAGGAACTCGCCCGGATGGTGAGTCCCCAGGCGGTGGTGGCCACCGTGGTGGGCGGTCTGACCATGTACGCCATCTTGCTCGCACTCCCCGAGCCGGTGAGCAAGGGCATCGCCGCGCTGATGACGCTGGGGGCCATGGCCTACCTGGGCTGGGACACGGTGTGGCGCCTCATTGATGGGTGGCGAGTACTGATGAAGGAAGTGGATCAGGCCACCACCTTTGATGGCATCTACGCCTCCGGAACGAAGTTCGGGGAGACGATGGGGGAGAAGGCAGCGCGAGCCTTCGTCATGCTGGGCACAGTGGCCCTGGGGAACACGGCGGCGGGCATGGCGACAACGCTCCCGAAGTTGCCGGGAGCCGGGCAGGCGGCGGTGGTGGCCGAAGCCCAGCTGAACATCCGCTTCACGGCCCCAGCACTGGCTCAAGTGGAGTCGGTCGCCATCACTTCCGAGGGCATCACCCTTGCGTTGGCCCCCAACGCCGTTGCCATGGCAGCGCGTGACAGTTCAGGCGGCAAGGCTGGTGCGCACGAAGAGCCGCCCCGCTCCGAGGGCCCAGGGGGATGGGTGCAGGTGGACGAGTCCATGTCCGTGAGCGCCCGGACCTATCAAGCCCAGAGGACAGGGGCGCTCGAGGGCTACGCCTACCGCGTCAAGGTGGGTGACGAGGAGGTGGACTTCGATGGCTTCGAGCAAGGTGTGCTTCTCGAGGTCAAGGGCCCCGGCTACGCGCAGTGGATCACCCAGAAGCTGGACTTTCTGCCGATCTTCCAGGGACGCGACAAACTGCTTGCACAAGCGCGCCGCCAGCTTGACGTCGCCCGTGGAACGCCCATCCGATGGATCGGCGCCGAGGAGAAACTCGCAGGCGCACTCCGGAAGATGTTTGAGCGATACGGCCTCAAGATCGAGGTCCTTCATGTTCCCCCGACTCCCCCGACCCCGTGAGGAGTAGCCGTCGGATGATCGAAACGTATTACGCTGGCTCCTATTGGCTCGCCCGGCCCGAAGCCGCCCCGTCTTGCGCACAGCGCGCGGAGCGTTTCTTCCACCTGCTGGGGCACTGTGATCCGGCGTGGACCCGCTGGTGTGAGAAGGCAGACTCCTTTGAGGAGGCGCGCCAACGCCAGTTCACGACAGACGCCGCGAACTTCCAGAAGCTGTTCGCACAGAGAGAGAATCGGGTCTCTTCTGGTTTCTCATTCCACCTGTGGACGGGTGAGAATTTGGAGGAGACGTCCGTCGTTGACGGCAGTTGCGGTCATCCCTCTCCCCATTTCCCATCCGTATGCGTGCTCAAGCCATACGAAGAGGGGCGCCTCGGGGAGCGAGTGCTGACTGCCCCGGTCTTGACCGAGGTGTTGCGCACCATGGCCCTGGCCTGGGATCCAGAGTGGGGAGTCGCGACCTCTGAGGCGCACCGTCAGATGGCCGTGAAGGGGTTCCCCGATCCAGGCACCTTCGTGGGCTGGGTGATGTACTTCTCGCGGCTGCGCGGCACAGTGCCCCCCCTGCCTGCCCCCGTGCGCATCGAGCCTGTGGAGGACAAGGGCACCCTCGTCATCCTCACACCCGAGCGGTTCACCGCTTCCAACCCGGAGCATGTGACGCTGGCCGCTCGGGTTCACGAACTGCTGGACCGTGCCGGGCTACTGCGGCCATTACAACCCTGGCAGGCAGGTTGACTGCCTGGCCGTAGGTTGCGCTCTCGCACGACACGCTTCATCGCCCGGGAGAATTCGAGAAGCGTTTGAGGCGCTCACTTCCCCAGCTTGAGTCCGTGCGGACGCGCCAGGAGGCGATCCACGTAGGCCTCCAGCTTGGGCCGATCCGGCGTGCCACCAAACCGACGTGCCCAGATGAACATCGAGCCGATCATCACATCCGCCGCGGTGAACCAGTCGCCGAACAGGAAGGGACCCGCGCCCAGCTCGCCTTCGACGACGTCGAGGGCCGTCTTGAAGTCGGTCCACCCTCGCTGAGGAGGCGTCTCGAGCTTCATCAAGCTGTCCCCCATGGCCGGCTCGAGCTGCGAGGTCGAGTACACCATCAGCGACAGGTAGCGCCCGCGCTGAGGGTCGCCGATCCGGGGTGCCAGCTTGGCCTCGGGGAACTTGTCCGCCAGGTACAGACAGATCGCCGTGTTCTCGAAGAGCTTGGCATCTCCATCCACCAGCGCGGGCAGCTTGCCTGCGGGGTTGATCTTCAAGAACTCGGGTGTCTTGTGCTCGCGCTTCTCGAGGCTGATGGGCACGAGCTCGTACGGAGCACCGCACTCATCCAACATCCACTTGGTGATGGTCGCACGACTCTGGGGATTGAAGTAGAGCTTCATCGTGAGGAACCTGCCGGGAAGGGTGGACGGCGCGCGAGCTTGTCCCCTCGACACCGTCTCCTCAAGCGAGAGCTGCGACTGACTGTCCCCTGGCAATAGGCTGTAAATCTGGCTGCATCGGTGGCCGGACTCAGCTCCAACTGCCTGGAGCTATTGGGGATTTTCTGTGCGCTGAGTCGCGCGGGGAACGGAAGGAGGCCCGCGCCCCGCCTCGTCCTTTCGGGCAGGGCTGCGTTCGAGGCATTCGGGCCGGGATGTGCGAGCATGGGCCGAGTTGGGGGGCAGCCCCGGTCTTCGACAAGGGAGGAATCGCGGTGGACTGGTCGGCCTATGCACGCGAGCAGGGACTGGGTCGCGAGGTGGGAGACAACCTCGCCCGCGCCGCGCAGCTGTCACGAAGCCCCGTGCTGACAACGGGAGATCTGCTGCGCGCCCTGGTGCGGGACACGGGCCACGCGGGCACGGCCTGCGCCGCGCTCGGGCTCGAGCCAGCCCGGGTGGAGTCGGCCCTCGAGGAGCTGGCCCTCGCTCCCGAGCCGCTGCTGCGGAACGTGATGGAGCTGTCCGGCCCCACCGTCTCCGCCACCCTGCACGTCCAGGACGAGGGCAACCTGCTGGGCCTGCAGACCTCGGGCGCGCTGCTGCTGACGCTCCGGCCGGACCGACCGGAGGTGGCCTCCGAGTCCGTGGATCCGCTGGACACCCCGGGGCACGGAGAGCTGGCCCTGGAGATGCTGGGCATCGGGCGCCTGCCCCTGCGCGCCGCCGTGCTGGAGGCCATCGCCCGCAGCCACCCGGACACCCGGGACTGGGAGACGCGGAGCCAGAGCTTCCTGCGCCTGAGCCGCTTCCACACGGTCTACCCCTACCCCGGCGAGAAAGAGCCGCCCCCGGCTTCGGCCGAAGCGGTGGAGGAGGCCGCGCGCCTGTCAGCCATGGCGGTCCACTACCTCCACGCGTCCGCCGAGGACCTCAAGTGGCTGGGCACCGCGCTCTATGACGAGCGGAAGAAGTGGTTCGTCGTGCGCCTGGTGCGGATGACGGAGTCACTGCCCCAAGCACTGCTGGAGCCGCTGGTGTGCGCGGCCATCTACGAGCAGGACCCAAGCCGCAACCGCCACTTCGTGGAAGCGGCTGTCCACGGGGTGGGCCAGTCGGCCGTCCACGAGCGGCTGCTCTGGTACATGCGCCAGGGCGTGGACGCGGAGAAGTCCGGCGCCATGCGTGCCCTCTATTGGTGCCCGCCGCCGGACGCGGCCTCCGTGAAGGAGACGGCGCGCTGGCTGCTGGACGCGTTCATCCGCGAGTCCGACCTGGACGTGCAGCGCAACGCCCTGTCGAAGCTGGCGCTGATCGACTGGCGCGCCATGGACGCAGGGCTGCAGGCCCGGCTGGGCGATGTGCTCCACCGCGCCGCGTCCCACCCGGACGTCTACATCCGGCACCGGGCCGACGTGCTCCGGGGCGAGGCGAAGGACCTCCTGCCGCAGCCAGCTCCGGCGCGGTAGGCCCGCTACGACAGGTCCGAGAGCCGCTCGTCGATCTCCTCGGCGAGGCTGGGGTGGCTCTGGGCCAGCGCCACCTCCCGCGCCCGGGTGAGCACCTCGCGGGCCTGCGGGTTCTGCCCTGCCCCGGCGTAGGCGTCGCCCAGGGAGACGAGGGCCGCCGCGTACTGGGGGTCCAACCGGGTGGCCGCCTCGAGGCTCTTCACCGCCTCGGCATACTCCCGGCGCTCCAGCAGCAGCTTGCCGAGGGAGAAGTGGGCCATGGGCGAGTCAGGGAACTCGGCCGCCATCTGCTTGAACTGCTCCAACCGGGCATCGCTCATGCGCCTCTGATAGAGGAGAGTCATGACGGTTGCCAAGGAAGACGTGCGGGCCCTCGCCCAGGCCGCTCGGGAGGCCTCTCGGGCGCTCGCCATCGCCTCTACCGAACAGAAGGACGCCGCCCTGCGCGCCATGGCCCGCCACCTGCGCAAGGCCGCCCCCACCCTGCTCGCCGCCAACGCCGAGGACGTGGCCGCCGCGCGCACGGCGGGCAAGAACGCGGCCTTCCTGGACCGGCTCCTGCTGGACACGGGCCGCCTGGAGTCCATGGCCCGCGCCGTGGAAGCCGTGGCGGACCTGAAGGACCCGGTGGGCGAGGTGACGGAGACGTGGAAGCGCCCCAACGGGCTGAAGGTGGCCAAGGTGCGGCTGCCGCTGGGCGTGGTGCTGATGATCTACGAGTCGCGGCCCAACGTGACGAGCGACGCGGCGGCGCTGTGCCTCAAGAGCGGCAACGCGGTGCTGCTGCGCGGCGGCAGCGAGTCGGCGCGCTCCAACCAGGCCATCGCCGAGGCGCTCTCGGCGGGGCTCCAGGAGGCGGGGCTGCCGGCGCACAGCGTCCAGGTGGTGCCGGCGGGCGAGCGCGAGTCCCTGCTGGAGTTGCTGAAGCTGGAGGGCCTCATCGACCTGTGCATCCCCCGGGGCGGCGAGGGGCTCATCCGCTTCGTGGCGGAGAACGCCCGCATCCCCGTGGTGAAGCACTACCAGGGCGTCTGCCACGTCTACGTGCATGAGGCGGCGGACCTGGACATGGCCACGCGCATCACCGTCAACGCGAAGGCGAGCCGCCCCGGCGTGTGCAACGCGGCCGAGTGCCTGCTGGTGGACCGCGGGGTGGCCGAGCAGTTCCTGCCCGAGGTGGGACGTGCCCTGGTGGACAAGAAGGTGGAATTGCGCGGCTGCCCCACCACGGTGGCGGTGCTCACCCGCGCCGGAGTGCCGGTGACGCCGGCCACCGAAGGGGACTACGGGCACGAGTTCCTGGACCTCATCCTCGCGGTGCGGGTGGTGAAGGACCTGGACGCGGCGCTGGGACACATCGCCCGCTATGGCAGCGAGCACACCGAGGCCATCGTCACCGAGGACGAGGGGGTGGCGGGGCGCTTCACCCGGGAGGTGACGGCCAGCGGGGTGATGTGGAACGCCTCCACGCGCTTCAATGACGGGGGCGAGCTAGGACTGGGAGCGGAGATTGGAATCTCCACCAGCCGATTGCACGCCTTTGGACCGATGGGGCTGAGAGAATTGACGAGTCAAAAGTACGTCGTCCACGGCAAGGGGCAGGTGCGCTAGGGTGGCGCTCCACACATGGCACTGAAGAAGAAGAAGACGAGTTCGCCCAAGGCGAAGAGTGGCGCGAAGAAGGCGACGGGCGCGCGCAAGGCCCCGGCGGCGAAGAAGCCGGCGGCGCGCAAGAAGACCAGCCCCCTGAAGCCACCGCGCAGGAAGAAGGCGCTCCTCAAGGCGGCACCCGAGGTCGAGGCTCCCGCCGAGAACCCTCAGGCCAAGGCGCTGGCGCACAAGGTGGCCCGGCTGCTGCTCGACAAGAAGGCCACCGAGGTGCTGGTGCTGGACGTGCGCGGCATGGCCTCGTACGCCGACTACATCGTCCTGGCCTCGGGCGAGAGCGACCGCCAGGTGAGCGCCATGGCGGAGAGCGTCCGCACCAAGGTGAAGGAAGAGGACGCGCTGCACCCCACGGGCACCGAGGGCTGGGAGACGGGCCAGTGGGTGCTGCTCGACTACGGCGAGGTGGTGGCGCACCTGTTCCTCGCCGAGACGCGCGCCTTCTATGACCTCGAGGGCCTCTGGGCGGACGCGCCTCGGGAGAAGCTCGCCTGAAGGTAAGGCTGCTGTCGGTGGGCAAGGACCGCTCGGGCCTGTTCGAGCCCGGGGTGCGCGAGTACGCCTCGCGCCTTGCCCACTACACCCGCTTCGAGCTGGTGGAATTGCCGGAGGCGAGCGGCAAGAAGCTCAAGCCGGGAGATGCGAAGGCGGCCGAGGCCGAGGCCATCCTGAGCCGCCGCAAGCCCCAGGACTGGCTGGTGGCGATGGACGAGCGCGGCAAGCAGCTCGACTCGGTGGAGCTCAGCCGCTACGTGGCCAAGGCGCAGGATGGCGCCAAGGACCTGTACTTCGTCATCGGCGGGGACGAGGGGCTGGACGACACGGTGCGCCAGGCCGCGCACCTCACGCTCTCCCTGTCGCGGATGACGCTGCCGCACCGGATGGCCCGGCTGGTGCTCATCGAACAGATCTACCGGGCGTTCACCCTCCTCAAAGGTGAGCCGTACCACAAGTGACGCGCGGGGTGGCCCCGTCAGGCCGCGCGAAACCGGAGCGTCGGGCGCGTCATGATGACCGCGCCCACTTCGACTCCCCCGAGTGCCCAAGTCCGCATCATCGCCTCCTCGCAATCGTGGGTCGAAGGCGAAGCCGTCCGACAGCTCGAAGCCGTGGCGCGATCTCCCGGAATGCGCCTGGCGGTGGGCTTGCCAGACCTCCACCCAGGCAAGGGAGCACCGGTGGGCGCCGCGTTTGCCTCCGAGGGTCTGCTCTATCCGTACCTGGTGGGCAATGACATCGGCTGTGGGATGGGGCTGTGGGACGTGGATCTGCTGGCGCGCAAGGCGAAAGCAGAGCGGTGGGCAGCGAGGCTGGACCTGGAGGGGCCGTGGGACGGGGACACGGATGGCTTCCTGGCCGAGCACGGGGTGAAGGCCTCGGGATTCGAGATGGCGCTGGGCACGGTGGGCGGGGGCAACCACTTCGCGGAGATACAGCGGGTGGACGCGGTGCATGACGGGAAGACGTTCGATGCGCTGGGGCTGAAGGGGGAGCGGTTGCTGCTGCTGGTGCATTCCGGCTCACGCGGCCTGGGCGAGGCGACGCTGAGAGCCCATGTGGACCGGCACGGTGCGGGAGGGCTGGCGCAGGACTCGGCGGATGCGCGGAAGTACCTGACGCGGCATGACCACGCGGTGGAATGGGGCCGAGCGAATCGCGCGCTGGTGGCCCGGCGGATGTTGGATGGGATTGGCGCCACTGGCCGGCGCGTCTTGGATGTGTGCCACAACAGCGTCACCCCGTTGAAGCTGGAGGGCTGTGCCTGCTGGCTGCACCGCAAGGGCGCGGCGCCCTGGGACCAGGGACCGGTGGTGATTCCCGGCAGCCGCGGCTCGCTGAGCTACCTGGTGCTTCCGGTGGGAGATGGCTCCGCGAGCGCGTACAGCCTGGCGCACGGCGCCGGCCGCAAGTGGAACCGCACCAACGCGCGTGAGCGGATGCGCGAGCGCTTCAGCGCCGAGTCCCTCACCCGCACCTCCTTCAAGAGTCACGTCATCTGCGAGGACCGCGACCTGCTCTTCGAGGAGGCGCCGCCCGCGTACAAGCCCATCGACCGCGTGGTGACGGACCTGGTGGAGGCGGGCCTCGTCCGGGTGGTGGCCACGCTGGCCCCCGTGCTCACGTACAAGACACGCGCCCACGCGCGCTCGTAACGGAGTCGACGGGGGACTCAGCGAGCGCCGGGAGTGAAGACCTCGATGCGCTCGCCCTGGAGCCGGAAGTCCTGCGTCCCCTCCTCCTCGCTCTTCAGCACGACGAGGGACTGCCCCTGGTGGCGGAGGCGGTGCGGCACCAGCGTGTCCGGCTCGGTGACGAGCTCGAAGATGCCGTTGAGCTGCATCCGCTCCACCGTCATCTCTGGCAGCGCGGATTCCGGCAGGCCCGCGTTGGCCTTCATGAAGGCCTTCATCCGCTTCACCAGCTCGAGCCCTCCCCGCTGGGTGCCCTCCGGATCCAGGGAGGCCTCCAGCGTCAGCAGCACGCAGCGCTTCTCCGACTCGCCCTCGGCGCAGGGGACGCGCTCCTTCAGCGTCAGGCGCTCCACGGTGTCCAGGCTGTTGCCGAAGAAGGGCACCGTCATCCGCCCCTTGCGCTCGACAGGCTTCCCCGGCTCGAGCGCGAGCCCGTTCCACTTGCCCACCAGCTCGTCCCACCGGTCCCGAGAGGCCTGCTCCAGCGCGCCGCCCACCAGCCCCCGCAGCTCCTTCTGTTGCTCGGGAGGAACGCCCTGGCTCTCGGCGTCCTTGAACATCTCCCCCAGCGCCTGATCCACGCCCTCGACACGCTTGAACTCTCCCGAGTCCCCCACCACCATGGTGGGCGTCAGCATCGGCTGGGCGGGTGTGGCTGAGGTGCTCGCCTCACCGGGAACAGGCACGGTGACGACCTTTCGCTCCTCCCCCATCCCCTCCATCCGGAGCTGGAACCGTCGCTCCTTGCGCTCCGGGGGCTGGGTGCCCTGGGCCTCCACGGTGGTGGAAGTCACCTGCGCCGTGAAACCCGCCGGCCATGCGAAGCGCAGGCCCACCGCGTCACCTGAGGGTGCTGGCGAGCCCTCGGCTCCCGAGGACGTCGCACAGTGAGGAAGCAACCCGGCGAGGGCCAGGGCGAGGACAACGCGGTGGAGGCGAGGCATGGGGGGCGGACTCTAGCCCCGGCGCCGAGAGGGGCTTGGAACTTTCGCCGTTCGGAGAACGACTGCCCGGCTGAGGAGCATGCACTTTTCGCCCCCAGCACGCGCCAGGGTGGTTAGGTTTGCCTCCCATGAAACCAGCGCACAAGGTCCTGCTCTGCATCCTGGATGGATGGGGCATCCGCAAGGAGCGCGAGGACAACGCGATCCTCCTGGCCGGAACCCCTCAGCTCGAACGCATCTCGCACGGCTACCCCTTCACCGAGCTACAGACCGCCGGCCTCGCGGTGGGCCTGCCCGAAGGGCAGATGGGCAACTCGGAGGTCGGCCACACCAACATCGGCGCCGGCCGGATCGTCTACCAGGACCTGGTGCGCATCAACCGGGCCGCCGCCTCGGGGGAGCTGGGCAGCAACCCCGTCATCCGCGCCGCCATGGACAAGGCCAAGTCCGAGGGCAAGGCCTTCCACCTGCTGGGGCTCGTCTCTCCGGGCGGGGTCCACTCCTCGATGGAACACCTGTACGCGCTGCTCAAGGCGGCGCGCGAGCGGGGCCTGCCCCAGGTCTACATCCACGCCTTCCTGGACGGGCGCGACACGCCGCCCCAGAGCGCGCTGGGCTACGTGGAGGAGCTGGAGCGCTTCCTCAAGGAGACGCACGCCGCGCGCATCGCCACCGTGGGCGGGCGCTACTACGGCATGGACCGCGACAAGCGGTGGGACCGCGTGAAGCTGGCCTATGACGCCCTGGTGTTCGGGCAGGGCCCCAAGGCGCCCGACGCGCTGTCGGCCATCCGCGCCTCGTACGCGGAGAAGGTGACCGACGAGTTCGTCAAACCCACCATCATCAGCCAGGGCGACGGCACCCCCGTGGGCCGCATCCAGGATGGCGACGTGGTGATGTTCTTCAACTTCCGCGCGGACCGCGCCCGAGAGATGACGCGTGCGCTGGCCTACTCGGACTTCAAGGAGTTCGACCGGGGTGGGCTCAAGCTGGGGCGCTACGTCTGCATGACCCAGTACGACGAGACGTTCGACCTGCCCGTGGCCTACGGGCCGGAGCAGCCGCAGGAGATCTTCCCCGAGGTGCTGGCGCGCGAGGGCCTCAAGCAGTTCCGCACCGCGGAGACGGAGAAGTACGCGCACGTGACGTTCTTCTTCAACGGCGGCCGCGAGGTGGTCTACCCCGGCGAGGAGCGGCACCTGGTGCCCTCGCCGCGCGACGTGAAGACGTATGACTTGAAGCCGGAGATGGCGGCGCACGAGGTGACGTCCGAGCTCGTGCGGCGCATCGACTCGGGCAAGTACGACTTCGCCCTGGTGAACTTCGCCAACCCGGACATGGTGGGCCACAGCGGAAACCTGGACGCCGCCATGAAGGCCGTGAAGGCGGTGGATGAGTGCCTGGGGCAGCTCGGGGACGCGTGCGCGCGCAACGGCTGGGTGCTCGCCATCTCCGCCGACCATGGCAACTGCGAGCAGATGAAGGACCTGGTAACAGGCGAGCCGCACACCGCGCACACGCTCAACCCGGTGCCCTTCTATCTCATCCACCCGGCCTTCCGCGGGCAGAAGCTGCGCCCCGGCGTGCTGGCGGACATCGCCCCCACGCTCTGCAAGGTGATGGGGTTGCCTCAGCCCAAGGAGATGAACCGCCAGGGCCTCTTCTGATTCGGGTTCAGAAGGTGGACCCGCGTCCCACGGCGTGGACGGTGTCAGCGCCCGCCGTGGGAGTCCCCTGAGCAGCAGCCCGCTGGCCCACGGAATGCTTCTCCGGCCGGAGATGCGCTTCCGAGACTCATCGCTCCTCCGAGGGCTGCTGGAGTTGGTGTACCCACCCGCGTGCCTGGCCTGCGCGCGGGTACTGCCTGTCAGCGCCGCCTTCTGCGAGACGTGTGACACCGCCCTGGAGCGCGTGCCTCCGACCTGCTGTCGCACGTGCGCGGAGCCGGGTGCATTTCCCTCCAACAAGTGCCCTCGCTGCCACCTCCACCCGCCGCCCTTCTCGCGGGCCTGGGCGCCCTTCGCTCATGAAGGCCCCGTGGCTCGCGCCATCCACCGCTTCAAATATGAGGACCACCCCGAGCTGGCCCGCCCCCTCGCGGAGCTGCTCGCGGAGGAGGCCCGTAACTTCCTCTCCCGGGCTCCCGCGCTGCTCGTGGCGCTGCCGCTGCACACGCGCCGCTTCCGAGAGCGCCGCTTCGACCAGACGCAGCTGCTCGCGGGCGCTCTCGCCAAGGCCACCTCGCGCCAGGCCCCCGTGGGCCTCCTCACCCGCGCCCGTGAGACGCAGCGCCAGGTGGGGCTCTCCGAGGTGGAGCGCTCCCAGAACGTGGCCGAGGCCTTCGTCGCCTCCCCCGCCGTCGCCGGCCAGGGCCTGCTGCTCATCGACGACGTCTTCACCACTGGCGCCACCACCCGCGCCGCCGCTGAGGCCCTCAGGGCCGCTGGCGCCTCCGCCATCGAGGTGCTCACCCTCGCCCGCGCCTACCGCCTTACGTGAGGCGGGTGTCCACTTACTTTGTCCCACCCAGTAACTCGGGTAGTTTTGGACGCTCTTTCGGGCCTTATCTTGTTTTCTGAGTTTACAAGGCGTATACATTTTCACAGCTACACTGTTACTCACGACCGGTCAGCATCCTCTTCGCGACCGAGGTGACACATGACGCTGGCACTGGTGCCGGATGAGGCTGAGCGGTACTCCACCTTCCTGCTGGGCGGGGAGCACTACGCCATTCCCTCGGGCTGTGTTCGCCAGGCCCTCGAGGATGTCGCGGTCACCCATGTGGCCGCCGCGCCTCGCTTCATGCGCGGGGCCCTCGGCTTCTCCGGACACAAGGTCCCCGTGGTGGACCTGGGCTCGCGGCTGGGCCAGGCGTTCTGCTCCACCGCCGCGCGCACGGGCGTGCTCGTCGTCGAGGTCCACCGTGACGGCCAGCCCATGCTGCTGGGCCTCACGGTGGACACCTTCGGCGCGCCGGTACACCTGAGCCCGCGCGAGGTGGTGTCGGCGCCCTCCTTCGGAGTCACCAGCTACATGGACTCCTTCATCGCCGGCATGGGCCGCCATGGCGAGGGGCTCGTCCTGCTCCTGGACGTGGACCGCATCCTCTCCTCTTCCGAGTTGCTGGCGGCCGACGAGTTCGCCGCCTGCGCCGAGGTGTCGCACCGCCCTGCTCCCCGGAAGGGCCTGCACCCGGTCTGACGCTCGGCTGCTCTGCTCCTGGGCGGGCTTGAACCCCGCCTCCTCACGCCCCGGCTGGCGCCTGTCCCTCTAGAAGGATGGGTGTCCCGGGGCGACGTCTTTTCCACGCTCGGTGACGTTTTCGGTTGCCTGACTGCCGTCCGGGGCCGCATGCAGGGGAAGGCAGTTCTCGTGGCGCCTGTTCATGGGCGTCGGCTCCCCCCAGGGCCCGATGCTTCCACCCACCGACGGACGAGGAATACGACGGATGTCGCGTTTCACATGGCTCGCCGCACTCTTGGTGCTCACCTGCCCGCTCCTGGCGCCCGCGAAGGCCGCCGGCCCCGCCGCCGAGTCGGCACAAGCGTCCGCGACGCGGGCCCTCGAGCTCGCCTCCTCTCCCCGCGGGACCGCCTACCTCATCCGCATGCATGGCCTGGTGGATGAGCTGGAGGACCTCACGCCGCTCGTCAGCACCTACGCGCAGATTGCGAGCAAGCGCACCGCGGACCCGGGCACGCGCGCCACGGCCACCATGCTGTTGATGGACCTGGAGCGCAGCCGCGGCCGCACCGTGCGCGCCGCCGAGGTCCACCGCGCGCTGGGTTTCCTCGGCGACTTCTATGTCGTCGGCGGCTTCGAGAACGAGGGCAAGGCGGGCTGTGACACCGACTTCGGCCCGGAGGCGGCGGCGTTGGACCTGTCCGCGAAGTTCGCGGGCGCCAAGGGCCGCGAGGTGTCCTGGCGTCGGCTCTCGGTGACGCCGACGGATGGGTACGTGGACCTGGCCACGGCGGTGCGGCCCAACCGCGAGGCGGTGGCCTACGCGCTCACGTGGCTGGAGGCGCCCGAGGAGACGCGGGTGGCGCTCGCCCTGGGCACCTCCGGAGCGTACCGGCTGTGGGTGAACGGCCAGCCGGCGGCGCGCGAGGAGCGCTACAACCTGCCCCGACCGGACCAGTCGCGCGTGTCCGTGCGCCTGCGCAAGGGCCTCAACCGGGTGCTGCTCAAGGTGTGCCAGGAGTCAGGCCCGCTGGGCTTCTACCTGCGCCAGGAGCCGGTGAGCGGCGGGCGCGGACCGGTGCGCGCGGTGCTGCCCGCTACGCCCCCGGGCCTGGAGCGCGCTCCGGCGCCGACGCCCCAGCCGCTGCCCACGGTGACTTCGGCCCTCAAGGAGCTGGTGGCCAAGAAGCCCGAGGACGCGACGCTGCGCGGCGAGTACGCCACGGTGCTCTCCTTCTTCCGCGCGTATGACGAGCGCGAGCACACCGCCACGGTGGAGGCCGAGCGCGCGGCGCGGGCGGCCCCGGCGGACGAGAGCCTGCAGCTGCTGGCCGCCACCAACCACCGGGACGACCTGAACCTGCGGCGCCAGTTCCTCGAAGCGGCGCTGAAGGCGGCGCCGGACTCGGCCGCGGCGCGCGTGGCGCTGGCCGAGCACGAGCTGGACCGGGGCCACCCCGAGCGCGTGCCCGCGCTGCTCGAGCCCGTGGTGAAGAAGACGCCCGAGGCGGCCGCGGCGGCGCTGACGCTGGCCCGCGCCTACGAGGCGCTGGGCGAGCAGGTGCGTGCCTATACCCAGGTGGAGGAGCTGTTCCGCCGGCTGCCCGGCGTGCCCCGCGTGGTGCGCGCGGCCACCATGGCCTCGCGCAAGCTGGAGCGCTCGCAGGAGGTGCTGGATCGACTGCGCGTGCTGCTGGCGCTGCGCTACGACGACTCCTCCAGCCGTCGCTTGCTGGCCTCGTCGCTGGCGGACATGGGCCAGGTGAACGAGGCGGCGAGCGAGTACGCCCGGCAGCTGGTGCTCAACCCCTTCGACAACGACTCGCGCGTGCGGCTGGCGGAGCTCAAGGCCGCCAACGGGCAGCCCGACGCGGCCAAGACCCTGTTCTCCGAGGCCCAGGCGCTCTCGCCGGATGAGCCCGAGGTGTACGAGCGCGAGGGCCGCGCGTTGCTGGCCGCTGGGCAGCGGGACGAGGCGCTGGTGGCCTTCGAGCGCTCGCTGGCGCTGCGCCCGCAGAACCCGGGCCTGAAGGAGACGGTGCGCACCCTCAAGGGTGAGTCCAGCACGGGCACCCGCTACCTGGTGGACGCGGCGCCGCTCATGAAGGAGGGCGAGGCCTACCCCACCGAGGACGCGGTGTACCTGGTGGAGAGCACCTACGTGCGCGTGCAGAAGAGCGGCCTGCAGAGCCGGCTGCACCAGATGGCGGTGAAGGTGCTCAACATGCGCGGGGTGGAGACGTTCCGCACCTGGCCAGTGGCGTACTCCCCGGACCGGCAGGAGGTGAAGATCCTCCGTGCCCGCGTGACCAAGCCGGACGGCTCGGTGGTGGAGAGCTACGGCGAGACCGAGCGCAACATGAACGAGCCGTGGACGGGCATGTACTACGACGCCCGCTACAAGATGCTGAACTTCCCGGCGCTGGCGCCCGGCGACGTGCTGGAGCTGCAGTACCGGCTGGAGGACACGGCGCAGGAGAACCTGCTCTCGGACTACTACGGCGACGTGGAGCACATGCAGGGCATGTACCCGAAGGTCCACTACCAGTTCCTCGTGGACATGCCGAAGGAGCGGCCCCTGTTCTCCAACTCCTCGAAGCTGCCGGGGCTGGCCGCCACGAAGGAGGAGCTGGAGGGTGGGCGTACGCTGTACCGGTGGACGGGCAAGGGCGTGCCCAAGGTGGTGCCGGAGCCGGGCATGCCGGGGTGGACGGACAACGTCACCCCGCTGCACGTGTCCACGTACAAGACGTGGGACCAGGTGGGCCGCTACTGGTGGGGCCTGGTGCGCGACCAGCTCAAGCCCAACGACGAGGTGAAGCAGACCGTCGAGCAGGTGCTCAAGGGCGTGGACCGCAAGGATGAGCGGGCGGTGGTGAACGCCATCTACAACTTCGTGGTGACCAACACGCGCTACGTGGCGCTGGAGTTCGGCATCCACGGCTACAAGCCCTACCGGGTGGACCGGGTGCTGGCGCGGCGTTTCGGCGACTGCAAGGACAAGGCGAGCCTCATCCACACCATGCTGACGCTGGCGGGGGTGGAGAGCCGCATGGTGCTGTTGCGCATGCGCACGCTGGGAGGCATCGGCGAGGAGCCGGCGAGCCTGGCGGCCTTCAACCACGCCATCGTCTACGTGCCCAAGTTCCAGCTCTACCTGGACGGGACGGCGGAGTTCCACGGCTCGCGCGAGCTGCCCAGCGCGGACCGGGTGGCCAACGTCCTCATCGTCGCGACGGACGGCTCGAGCACCTTCCTCACCACGCCCGAGGCGAAGGCGGAGGACAACGCCACGCTGCTGACGATGGACGTGACGCTCAAGCCGGACGGCAGCGCGGTGGTGGCGGGCGCGAGCACGGTGACGGGACAAACGGCGCCGGAGTACCGCCGGGCGTACCGGGCGGTGGCCACGCGCAAGTCCACCTTTGAGCGCGCCTGGGCGCAGAGCTTCCCAGGGCTGACGGTGAACGAGGTGAAGCTCAACGACACCACGCGGCTGGACGAGGACGTGGCGGTGGACTTCAACATGAGCATCCCGCGCTACGCGGAGGTGCTCAACGGCGGGGCGCTGCGCTTCCTGCCCTTCGGCACCGGGCGCACCTACCAGCAGGTGTACGCCGCGCTGGCCGAGCGCCGCTACGACTTGCAGATGCAGGGCCCGTGGATGAACCGCTTCACGCTGCGCTACACGCTGCCGGCGGGCTACACGGTGGCGGAGCTGCCGCAGACCCTGGACGAGCAGACGCCGTGGGGCAAGGTACGGCTCACCTACCGCGAGGAGGGCGGCAAGCTCATCGCGGACGGCGAGCTGGTGCTGAGCAAGGCGCGCATCAAGGTGGACGACTACCACCCGTTCCGCGAGTTCCTCGGCCGGGTGGACCGGGCCTTCGGGCGCAAGGTGGTGCTGAAGCCCGGCCCGGGGCAGACTGCCACGCGCTGAACGCCCTAGGCTTCGCGGAATGAAGACGGACAAGATCAAGGAACAGCTCCGGCGCACGCTGCGCCGGGACTTGTGGCTGGCGCTCGGACCGGCGCTGCTCGTCATCGGCGCCGCGTTCGCGGTGACGTTCGTCTTCGTCAAGCCCGCCCCGCCCAAGACGCTCGTGATCGCCACGGCGCAGGACGAGGGCGGCTTCCGGTACTTCGCGCGGCGCTACCAGGAGATCCTCAAGAAGCACGGCATCACCCTGGAGATCCGCCCGACGAAGGGCTCGGTCACCAGCGTCGAGCTGCTGACGCAGGAGGACAGCGGGGTGGACGTCGCGTTCGTGCAGAGCGGCGCGACCACCGGAGAGAAGGCGCCGAACGTCGTCTCGCTCGGCAGCCTCTCGTACGTGCCCCTGTGGGTCTTCTACCGGGGCGAGCCCGTCGAGGACGTGCGCCAGCTCCAGGGCCGGCGCATCGCGGTGGGGCCCGCCGAGAGCGGTACGCGCGCCCTGGCCCTCACCATCCTGGAAGCCAACGGCGTGGCCAAGGCTCCCACGGAGCTACTGCCCCTCGAACGGGACGCGGCCATCGAGCAGCTCAAGCAGGGCACCCTCGACGCGGTGTTCCTGGTCTCCCCGGCGGAGACCCCGGCCATCAAGAAGCTCACCGCGGTGCCCGGCATCCGGCTGCTGAGCTTCACGCGCGCCGAGGCCTACGCCCGCAAGTTCCCGTACCTGTCCAAGCACGTGCTGCCCCGAGGCGTGTTCGATCTCGCGGCGGACGTCCCGGAGCGGGACGTGCTGCTGGTGGCGCCCACGGCGAACCTCGTGGCGCGCGACTCGCTGCACCCGGCGCTGGCGTACCTGCTCATGCGCGCGGCGAGCGAGGTCCACGGCAGCGCGGGCATGCTCGACCGCACGGGTGAGTTCCCGGCGCCGCTGGAGGCGGGCTTTCCGCTGAGCAGCGAGGCCCGTCGCTACTACGAGGCCGGCGTCCCCCTGCTGCAGCGCTACCTGCCCTTCTGGGCCGCCAACCTGGTGGACCGGCTCTGGGTGATGCTGGTGCCCATCATCGCCGTGGTGGTGCCGCTGGCGCGCGCCGTGCCCGCCGTGTTCCTGTGGCGGGTTCGCTCGCGCATCTTCCGCTGGTACGCGCGGCTGAAGGAGATCGAACTCCAGCTCGAGGAGAACCCCGGGCGGGAGATGCTCGAGGACATGCTGCGGCGGCTCGATGAGGCGGAGCGAGAGGTGAACCGGATTCCGCTCCCCCTCTCGTACGCCGAGAACCTCTACTACTTCCGCGAGCACATCGACGTCGTGCGCCGGCGGCTCACCCGCCGGCTCTCGGGAGCGCCCGAGGGCAAGGACGCCGGCATCAAGGCGACCGGCTGAGCGCCTCTACTGGTGCAGCGAGCAGTACTGGATCTGCGCGAACCCGGCGTGGGCGGGGTCGGGCTGAACCTGGATGCGCAGCATGGGGCTGCTGCCGGTCCCGCGGCTCAGGTTGACCTGCTCGGCCAGGGCCAGGCAGCGCTGCAGCACGACCTGATCCTGGCTGGCGTAGACGCCCTGGATGCCCGAGCTGGCACCGTAGGCCGTGCCGACGATGCTGAAGTACGGCGTGCTGGTGATGTACTTCGAGTAGTGGCCAACCGTCGCGATGGAGGTGAAGTCGAGGTTGGCGCTGGTGTACCAGGTGGTCGCGTGGGCCGGGACCGCGTACAGGGCCAGGGGCAGCGCGAAGAACAGCTTCTGAAGAGCCTTCAGCTTCATGAACTTCCTCTCTCGGGTGAGATGTCCAACGCCGGAGAGGATAGGTACAGCTTTTACCTGCTATCCACACTTTTAGACTTACTGAAGAGGAAGTAACAGATTTGGGGGTCCTCGGTTTTGAAGCGGCACAACACTTACGAGGACCCCACGATGACCGCCCGGCCCCCTCTGCCGCTCTTCTCCCCGCGAAGCCTCGCCGCGCTGTTCACCCTCTCCTTGGCGACGGGATGTTTCCCCTCCGAGGAAGCCGCTCGGGAGACCGAGATCGAGCAGATCCCCCTTCACATGGAGCGCACGCAGGACGCGCTGCGCTTCTCCTGGGACGGCGACATGGTCCACCGCGTCGACGTCATCCAGTGCGAGTCGGCCCCGCTGCAGGAGCACTGCGCCTGCAATGGCTCGCTCGTGTGGGGACTGGGCGCCGGCGAGACCGAGAAGTTCCACGAGGTGGCGCTCGCGGAGCCCTTCATCGCCTCTCCCCTCCAGTACGGGGTGACGCCGGGGAGCGACCGCAAGGCCTATGCGCCCCGCCCGCTCGTGGCCGGCAAGACGTACCTCGTGCAGGCGGTGCGCGTGGCCCCCTGCGAGTACGGGCCCAACGACTGTCAGAAGATGGTCGCGCGGGGCTGCCAGAGCATCGTCTGGTGAGCGGGGTGAAGACGACCCACCCGCGTCACCCCACGGGGCATGGCACCACGGGATTCTAGACGCGGGCGCGTGCAAGGGTGACCAACGCACGCGCCACAGGTTGGATACCCAGGCTTTCCCCTCCCCCCCTCGCTTGACTGGCACGCCTCAGGAATGATGGTTGAGAGCCAGTGCCTTGCGCTCCGGGGGGAGGCGAAATGGCGGGCCGCACCCAGCTCCATGGCTTCTCGCTCATCCGACTCCTGATCTGGAGCGCGGCGATCATTCCCCCCTGTGTCGGCGTCATCGTCATGGTGGGCTGGATCCGGACGTTGCCCTCACTGACGTCGATGGTGCCCGGCCTGCCGAAGATGAGCCCCAACTCCGCCCTCGGCCTCATCCTCGGCGGCATGGCCCTGGGGCTGCTCCACGCCCTCACTCCGGGACGGCTCCGCCGCGCGGCGGGGCTCGTGGCGGCCTGGGGACTCATCCTCATCGGTGCCGCCACCCTGCTCCAGCTCCTCAGCGGCAGGGACCTGGGCGTCCAGGTCCTCTTGTTCCGGTGGACGGACTGGGCCTCGAGGACTCCGCCGCACCTGACCTCGGCCAACACCGCGGCCTGCTTCGTCCTGCTCGGCTCCGCGCTGCTCCTGCTCGGGCGCCGCGCTCCGACCTCCCCCAAGTGGGCGACCACGCTCGTCCTCCTGGC
This sequence comes from Hyalangium ruber, assembly GCF_034259325.1. Lineage (NCBI taxonomy): Bacteria > Pseudomonadati > Myxococcota > Myxococcia > Myxococcales > Archangiaceae > Hyalangium > Hyalangium rubrum. Next base: position 245,374 of record NZ_JAXIVS010000003.1, read on the forward strand.
ATTCATCGGCGCGCTGCGCGCCCTCAATGGCTACATCCACGGGGCCCTCCGGTTCGCGGACGCACCGCAGCTCATCCCCTTCATCGGCATGGGGCTCCACACCTCGCTGGCGATTTTGCTGCTCGGGGTGGGAATCCTGTGCGCGAGACCGGAGGAGGGGCTGGTGGGTCTGCTCACCCGGGACACGCTCGGGGGCTTCCTCGCGCGCCGTCTGGTCCCGGTGGGGCTGCTGGGTCCCCTGCTGGCGGATGGAGCGCTGGAGTTGCTCCACCGGGCCGGCCTCATCAGCGAGCTGGCGAAGGCTCCCCTCTTCTCCACCGTGATGAGCCTGGGGGGCGTGGCGCTGGTCTTCCTGGCCGCGGTGGCGCTCAACCGCATCGACACCGAGCGCCGCCAGGCCAACGCCGCGCTCGAGGCCTCCGAGGCGCGCTACCGCGGCTTGCTGGAGTCGGCGCCGGACGCCGTCGTCACCGCAGACCGCTTCGGGCGGATCATCTTCATCAACGCCCAGGCGGAGCGGGTGTTTGGCTACCCGCGAGAGGAGCTGCTCGGCCAGAAGGTCGAGGTGCTCGTCCCGGAGCGCCTGCGCGAGGCGCACCGCCGCCAACGGGAGGCGTACGTGGCCGCGCCCACCATCCGCAAGATGGGCCAGGGGCTGGCGCTGCGGGGCCTGCGCAAGGACGGCTCCGAGCTTCCGCTGGACATCAGCCTCAGCCCCTTGCAGTCGCAGGACGGGCTCTCCGTCACCACCATCATCCGGGATGTGACGGAGCGCGAGCAGTACCTGGAGCGCCTGAACGCCGCTCGCACCGAGGCGGAGCGTGAGCGCGTCCTGCTCCAGACGGTGGTGGACAGCGCCCCGGTGGGCATCCTCTTCGTGGATCCCTTGAAGGACGAGGTGCGGCTCAACTCCGCGCTCCAGGCCCTGATGGGCGAGCCCATGGAGTCCCCCGCGGGGCGGCGGCAATACCTCGGGCGCCTCCGCCACACGGATGGGCGGCCCGTGAGCTTCGAGGAGCTCCCCTCCACCCGAGCCCTGGCCGGTGAGGAGGTGCCCCCGGAGGAATACCTCGTCCAGAATCCGGACCGACGCATCCCCGTGCTCACGTCGGCGGCGCCGGTGCGCTGGGCCAACGGGGAGGTGCGAGGCGTGGTGGTCTCCATCCAGGACATCTCCGCCCGCCAGGAGCTGGAGCGCCTGCGGCAGGAATATGTGGGGCTCATCACCCATGACCTGCGCACGCCCCTGCAGAACATCACCCTGCGCACCCAGTTGCTGCAGCGCGCGCTCAAGCAGAAGGGCCTCTCGAAGGAGGCCACCACCGCGGAGGCCCTGCTGCGCAACGCGCGGCAGATGAAGGAGATGGTGGAGGAGCTGCTGGAGAGCTCGCGCCTGGAGGCGGGGCAGGTGGAGCTGCACCGTGAGCCGATGGACCTGGTGCGCTTCCTCGAGGAGGTGGTCGAGCGGGATGTCCCGCCCGATGAGCGCGAGCGACTGCGGCTGGAGGTGTCCACGCCGGTGCCCTGGGTGCCCGTGGACGCGCCACGCCTGGAGCGAGTGGTGGTGAACCTGCTGACCAACGCGCTCAAGTACGGCACACCCGGCACGCCCGTGGTGGTGCGCCTGGAGCAGCAGGGCGCGCAGCTCCAGGTGTCGGTGCGAGATCAGGGGCCAGGGCTCAAGCCCGAGGAGCTCCCCCGGCTCTTCACCAAGTTCTACCGGACCCAGTCGGGCCGCAGCGCGCAGGGCGTGGGCCTGGGGCTGTACATCAGCCGGCTCATCATCGAGGCGCATGGAGGCCGTATCTCCGTGCAGAGCACGGCGGGCCAGGGCTCCACCTTCACCTTCACGCTGCCGGTGGTGCCGCCGCACGCGCGAGAGGAGCGGGCGGAGCCTCGGTGAAACCTCTTGCCAGATGCGACCGACCGGTCATATGACCGGTCGGTCACATGCCCACGAGCACATTCTTTCGCCTCCCCGAGGAGCGGAGGGATCGCCTGGTGAACGAGGCGATCGCCGAGTTCTCCGACCGGCCCTACATCGAAGCCTCGCTGTCACAGATCGCGCGCCGCGCGCGCATCCCCAAGGGCAGCGTGTACCAATACTTCGAGGACAAGCTGGACCTGTACCGCTGGCTGCTCACGGAGGAGGCGCCGCGACGCAAGCGCGCGTTCATCGGCGCGGCGAGCCGGGAGGGTGACTTCTGGGCGCGGCTGGAGACGCACATCGAGCGCGGCATGGCGTTCCTCGTCGAGCACCCGCGCCTGGCGCGCCTCTCCGCGGCGGCGGCGGATCCCACGGCGAACGTGGAAGTCCGCGGCCTGCACAAGGCCATCTGCGAGGCTGGCCTCGTGGAGCTTCGGGCGGTGCTCGCGGAGGGAGCGGCGAGCGGAGCCTTGAAGGCCCCCGACCTGGACGTGGCGACACGGCTGGTCTCCACCATCATCGGCCCGGGTTTGACCGATCTGGTGCTCCAGGAGCTTGGGGCGGAACTGCACGAAGTGCTGGCCTCGGACTCGCTCCGCAAGCGGCTGGGCTCCAAGAGCCGCCGCCGGCTCTCTCAACAAGCGGTCCTCTTCATCCGAAATGGCCTGGGCACATCCAGGCCCTAGCGAAAGGAAACTCGAATGGTCAGCTACGACTTCTCCGGGCGGGTCGCGTTCGTCATTGGAGGGACCTCGGGCATTGGTCTCGCCACGGCGCGGGGTTTCGCGAAGGCGGGGGCGAGCGTCGTCCTCGCCGCCCGAGGCGAAGAGGCTGGGCGAGAGGCCCGCGCGGCGCTGGAGGCCGAGGGCGCGAAGGTCCTCTTCCTCCAGACCGACGTGAGAGAGGAATCCTCGGTGGCGCGAGCCGTGGAAGGCGCGGTGAAGCACTTCTGCCGGCTCGACTTCGCGGTGAACAGCGCGGGCAGCGGGGGTGACATGGCCCCGCTGGAGGCCACGAACCAGGAGGTCTGGGACAGCGTCATGGCCATCAACGCCCGAGGTGTCTGGCTGGCGATGCGCTACGAAATCCCGGCGATGCTCGCCTCGGGAGGAGGCGCCATCGTCAACCTGAGTTCCATCTACGGCCTGGCGGGCAAGCCCGCGCACCACGCGTATGTCGCCTCGAAGCACGCGGTGGTCGGAATGACTCGCTCGGTGGCGCTCGAGTACGCGACGCGGGGTATCCGCGTGAACGCCCTCTGTGCGGGCGTCACCCGGACGCCGGCCATGCGCCAGGCCGAGACGTTCGTGCCTGAGCTCGTCCACCAGCTGGTCGCGCAGCATCCGATGGCGCGCATGGCAACGGAGGAGGAGATCGCCGGCGCGGTGCTCTGGCTGTGCTCCGAGGGGGCGGGATACGTGACGGGGGCGCCCCTGCCGGTGGACGGGGGATTCCTCGCGGCGTGAGTTGTTTCACACACAGCCGGTGGGGTCAGATATCGGCATGTACGCTCCCGCTCCGCTCACGCCTGATGCTCTTCACCAGCACGTGGGCTTCGGGCTGGGCACTCACTTCTGCCTGGGCGCTCCGCTGGCCCGGCTCGAGGCGCGCATCCTGCTGAACGCGCTGCTCGACCGCTTCCCGGAAGTCCGCCGAGGAGCCTCGGCTACAAGTCGCTGCCCCTCGTGCTTGGCTGAGCCTCGCTCATGAACAAGCGCGCGCAAGGAGGAGTGCTCGCGGTTCTGCTGCTCGTGGGGATAGGGGTCGGCCTCTTTCTGATGAGAGGCCGTGACACGCACTCCCTCCCCTCGCCTCCAGCTCCGACGGCTCAGGTCGCCAAGCCTCCCGCCCCGGCGGTGCCTGCTCCGCCGCCCTCCGTGCCATCCCGCCACGCCGCGCCGCTGCGCCTCGTGCCCGCGGCCACATCCTCCGAGGACATGCGCGCCACCCATGGGGCCTTCGAGGGGCGCGTCGTCTCCGCCACCACCGGAGAGGGCATCGCGGGCGCGGAGCTGACGTTCTCCTCCGACAGGGGTGGCGCTTCGTCCATTCGCACCGGCGCGGACGGCCGCTTCCGCTTCCTGCCCGGCGCGCCCGGCACCTATCAGCTCGCGGTGGTGACGGCCCAGGGCTACCTGCCCTTCGGCCCCGAGTGGGGTGAGAGCCCCATCCGCCTCACCGCCACCGAGGGCCACCGCATCTCGGACCTCGTGCTGGCCCTCACGCCGGAGGTGGAGCTGCTGGGCAAGGTGCTCTCTCCTGACGGCCAGCCCGTGGCCGGAGCCCGCATCCGGCTGCTCACCGGTCGCGCCGGAGAGTCGGTGCTCTTCCCCACGGCGGACGGCTTCACCTCCGATAGTGCGGGCGAGTTCCGCTTCCATGCGCCCGAGGGAGCCCAGGTGGAGGCCCGGCACCCGGAGTACACCTCCGCGCGTGCCGAGGTGACGCCCTCTGTCGCCCTCTCGCGCCGCATGGAGCTCACCCTGGGCCGGCGCACGGGAGCCCTGGAGGACGGCGGCACGCGCGCCACCGGCACCGAGGGGCTCGCTGGCCGCGTGGTGGACTCCCGCTCGGCGCCCCTGCCCGGAGCGCTGGTGTCCGTGCGCACCGCCGCGCGCGCATATCCCGCCGTCTTCGGAGACCCCATGGGCTACGAGGCGCTCACGGACGGCGAGGGACGCTTCACCGTAGAAGGACTGGAGCCAGGCACCTACGACATCACCGCGCACCAGATGGGGCTTGCCCCCGCGCGCCTCAAGGACATCGCCGCGGGCCGCAAGGACCTCACCCTGATACTCGCCGAGGGCACGAAGCTGGTGGGCTCGGTACGGGACGCGGCCTCGGGCGCTCCGATCTCCTCCTTCTCCGTGAGCGTCATGCTGAAAGTGGGCCCGCTGCAGCGCGAGTCCTTCACGCAGCTCTCGTTCATCGACGCCCAGGGTCACTACGCGCTGGCCGGCCTGCCCATCGGGAGCTACGTGGTCCAGGTAGCGGCGCCTGGCTACGCGCCCGCGGAGGCACCGGTGGAGGTGCCCGACGGCGCCAGCAGCCCGGTGCGCGCTGACTTCGCCCTCTCGCGCGGAGCACGGCTGACGGGACGGGTGGTGGAGGCCGACGACTCCCAGCGTCCCATCGCACAGGCCCGGGTCTCCGTGGAGGGAACCCTGGACACGGGCGCACTCTCCGTGCGGTTCGATGCACTGTCCGACACGAAGGGCGACTTCGCCATCGACGGCCTGCCTCCGCAGGAGGTCTCGCTGTACGTCGCCGCGGAGGGCCACCACAGCCGCGTCCTCTCCAATGTCCGGGCGCGCCCGGGCACGGTGGAGCCGCTGGTCATCGCCCTGCGAAAGACGAAGCCCGGCGAGGAGCCGCAAGTCGAGCTGGTCGGCATCGGCGCGGTGCTGGCCGCCCGCGACGACGCGCTGGTGCTGGGCCAGGTGGTGGAGGGAGGCGGCGCCGCCGAAGCCGGACTGGCCGTGGGTGACAGCATCCTGCGCATCGACGGTGTGTCCGTGGTGGAGCTTGGCTTCGCCGGCTCCATCAACCGCATCCGGGGACCGGAGAACAGTCGGGTGGTGCTCAGCATCCGTCGGGGCCAGGCCGGGGACGCTGGCACGGGCCCCGGGGTGGACGTCCCGGTCACCCGTAGACGCCTGCAACAGTAGGCTCCGGAGCGTGTTCGAAGGCCCTGCTTCTGGTCCGGACGCGCTTGCGTCCAACTCGGAAACGCCTCCCACGCGGGCATTGAGGAGAGCTGTGCGGCTCTCGCAGCACGAACTGCACATCCCGCAGTCCGGTCTGCGGGTCCCGCACTTCGCGATGCGGGTCCCGCACCGCATGCAGCAGCGCACGGCGAACGCATGAGGTGATGAGCCGTTGGAACACCCCTTGCTCAAGGGGAAGGCATGCCGGCTCCGAGAGGAGCAGGCGCAACTCCAACCCCCATGAGCACGAGGCACGTCATGACGAAGCATGCGAAGGCGGTCCGCGGCGGTTCCCAGAAGTTCTCCAGCAACGGCTTCTCTAAGTTCGGTGGCGGCCTGCTCACCCTCACTCTGCTCTCGACGGGAGCGTGCGCGCCCGAGGCGGAGGACGCGCTTCTGGAGGAGCAGCAGGAGCTGCGCACCACGGGCCAGCTGCTGCGCTCGAAGAATCCGGTGCCGGAGCAGTACATCGTGGTGCTCAAGGACGCGGAGCCGGGGCTGGCGGCGGCGAGCGCGGAGCAGGCGACCCTGGCGCTGGAGTCCCGCCACGGCGTGAAGGCCGAGCGCACCTTCAAGCACGCGCTGCGCGGCTTCGTGGTGCGCGCCAGCGAGGCCCGGGCCCTGGAGCTGGCCGCGGACCCGAACGTGAAATACGTGGTGGAGGACAGCTTCGTGCAAACCACCGCGACGCAGACGGGGGCCACCTGGGGGCTGGATCGCATCGACCAGCGCTACCGGCCCCTGAACTCCTCCTACACCTACAACGCCACGGGGAGCGGGGTTCACGCCTACGTCATCGACACGGGCATCCGCGCCACCCACTCGGAGTTCGGCGGGCGCGTCTCGCTGGACTTCACCTCCATCTCGGATGGCAACGGGGCCAGTGATTGCAACGGCCACGGCACGCACGTGGCGGGCACCATCGGCGGCAGCACCTACGGCGTGGCCAAGGGCGTGAGCCTGCACGCGGTGCGAGTGCTGGGCTGCAACGGCTCGGGCACCACCTCGGGCGTCATCAGCGGCGTGGACTGGGTGACGGCCAACCACATCAAGCCGGCGGTGGCCAACATGAGCCTCGGCGGCGGCGCGAATGCCGCGCTGGATGCCGCGGTGGAGGCCTCCATCGCCGCGGGCGTCACCTACGCGGTGGCCGCGGGCAACAACAACGCGGATGCGTGCAGCTACTCGCCCGCGCGCACCCCCAACGCCCTCACGGTGGGCGCCACCACCAGCAGTGACGAGCGCGCCTCCTACTCCAACTACGGCACGTGCCTGGACCTCTTCGCCCCTGGCTCGGGCATCACCTCGGCGTACAAGGACAGTGACAGCGCCACCGCCTCGCTGAGCGGCACCTCCATGGCGAGTCCACACGTGGCCGGTGCGGCGGCCCTGCACCTGCAGCTCAACCCCTCCGCGACGCCGAGCGCTGTCCGGACGGCGCTGATCAACTCCGCCTCCTCGGGCGGCGAGATCAGCAATGTGGGCACGGGCTCGCCGGGGCTGATGCTATTCACTGGCTGGACGGCGGCCTCGTCGAGCCTGATCTCCATCCGCACGGGGGCCGGCTACTACTTCATCGCCAACAGCGGGGGCGGGGGGGATGTGAACGCCTCCTTCACGGCCATCGGCACGCATGAGAAGTTCAACCTCATCGATGAGAACGGCGGCACGCTGGAGAGCGGTGACTACGTCAACCTCCAGGCCTACCAGGGCCACTTCATGGTCGCTGAGGGCAACGGAGGCGCCGACGTGAACGCCAACCGCACCTCCGTCGGTCCCTGGGAGCGCTTCCGTATGTGGAAGGTTGGCGGCAGCGGCACCATCAACTCGGGTGATTCGTTCGCCCTGCAGTCCGGCAATGGCCACTACGTGGTGGCCGAGGGCAATGGTGGCGGCCAGGTGAACTGCAACCGCACCTCCATTGGTCCCTGGGAGACCCTCACCCTGGTGAAGTAGCCCGATGAACGCACGGCCGTACTGAAGGCGACAGCGGGTCAGGTTCATGCCTGGCCCGCTTGTCCGTTTCGGTTGACCTCTCGGGGTGCTTCCCGGAGCATTGGCCTGGGCCGGTTCACTTGGGGGAAATCCATGAATCGTTCGTACCGTTTGCCGACCGCCGTCATCCTGCTCTCGCTGCTCGTGCAGGTGACCGCATGCCAGCCGGACTCAGCGCCCGAGCCGGTCGAGCCGTCCCCGGCTCAGCCCTCTCCGGCACAACCCTCCCCGACCCAGCCTACCGACACCCCGGAGGTCCAAACCTCCCCCTTCTCGCTCACGTCTCCGGAGCCAGACACCAGCACGGATCCCAAACCCCCGGGGAACAACGTGTCGTGTGGAGTGCTCACCACCGGCTCCGCGCTTGGCAGCCTGGACTTCCGTTATGACGCCTACGTGGTCACGGCCCGGGAGTCCGGCTCGATGACCCTCTACTCCGACGTCATCGCGGTCAACCCGGCCGGCTATCGGTATGGCTACGGGTATCCGCTCAGCATGGCGGCCATCGAGGACGGCGTCACCCTCGCCGCCTACGGCGGCAACTACGTCCAGAACGCGCTCGAGACCGGGACAGCGATCATTCAGTACCCGGTGCTGGCGGGGCGGCAGTACATCCTGGTGTACAAGACGTTCGGCAGCTTCACGCCGCTCACGTACTGCCTCACGCTGCCCGAGGCGCTGACCCTCGAAGGTCGGATCCATGCGCTGCCGCAGCCGGTGACTGTTCCCACGAACAGCGCGGGCCTCATCACGCTGGAGAACCCGCGTCCGGACGTGCTGAACCGCTTCGTTCCCTGGCTGAGCGAGCGGGTGAAGGGAAACTAGCAGGCCGCTGTTCCGGGAATTCTAACTCCCCGAGAGGGTCTGAAGTAAAGAGCGGGCCCGGGGTCACGAATCCTGGGCCCGCCTGCTGGCTGAACCGAAGCCTGCTAGACCTCCTCGAAGCGCGTACCGGTAGCGCCCATACGCTCCAAAGCGTCCTTGATCTCCTCCGAGATCAGCAGCGTGCCCGACCACCCTTCAGGACGGAACACCTGGGCGTTCCCCACCTTCACCCTTTCGATGCGCATGTCCCGAACATCCCGATACTGGCCAACCCTGTCCGGTGATCCATCCTCATGGGTCCAGAGCAGGATCCTGGATGCCTTCTCATCAATGCATTGGATGAGGCGCGTGGCCACCAGGATGAGGTACTGATCCGGTTGGCCTTCGATGTCCGCGGGGATGAGCTGCACATCGCCAGGGGCACGCTCCGACAGCATGGAAGCCACCTTGACGTGGACAACGGGGATCCTCACTCCCGCCTCGCAGAAGTCCAGGGGTCTGCCCGCAATCTTGATGGGGATTCTCAACCGTCCCTCCAAGGACACGGGCGCCCCTCTCTTGAAGTCCCAGTCATGCACCTTGCGGCCCTGGCTGTCGATGGGCGTAGCCAAGTACCAGCGCTGGGGGACATAGACGTCGTCCTTGAGCTTGAAGAAGCGCTGACCCATAGGGGACATCTAGCGTGGTTTCCCCAGGGTGACGAGTTGGTTCAACTCCGTTCCGGGCATGCTCACCATCTCGCCCAGCGCTTTCTCGAACTCCTCCAGCACGGGGCTCTTGCTCAGGGCCATCGCCCACATGTAGCGGCCTTGCAGGTCCAGGTATTTCCCGGCAACGAGCGCTCCCCCCAGGCAATCGCCCTCGATTTGATGGGCGCTCCGGCACCAAGCCTTGTACCGGTTCACCAGCTTCTGCTCCTCCTCCGTCAGTGCTCCCTCCAAGGGAGCGCCCGACTCCAGTGGGATGAGTTTCCCGTCTCTGGGCAGGTACAGGTAATTGCCAAAGTGAGCGTTGAGTCGAAGGATTCTCTCCGCTGTCTCACGAGGCGAGGCGGAGAGGCGCACCTCCCGCGCCAGCCTCTGAATGACCGCTGTCACCTCCTTCGGCTGAACCTCCACCAGCTCCCGGGTTGCGGTGCGGGGAACGTGGATGAGGGTTTCTCCCCGCTCTCCGGACCCTACCCGGACGATTCGCGGAGTCCCGCTGCATCCCACCATCAGAGCAAGGACCAAGGCATTGGTCCTCCATAGAATCCGCCACAGAATCATGGGTCACCCCTCCATGCTGAGGAGCAAAGCAAGGGCGCAAGCAGCCATACCACTTCGCTTCAACCATCGGCCGGAATGGGGGATGTTCCCGGAAAGACCTGGCACACGGTCAGGCAGGGAGCACGCGGATGCGGTTCGAGGCAGTCCTTTTCGATTGTGACGGCGTCCTGGTGGACTCCGAGCCCATCACCATTGGCGTCCTGCGCGACATGTTCGAGGAGCTGGGCTGGAAGATGAGCGCCCAGGAGTGCATGGCGCTGTTCGTCGGCAAGACGGTGAAGGACGAGGCGGCCCTCATCGAGGCGCGCACCGGTGTGCCGGTAACGGATGCCTGGCTCGCTCAGTTCCGGGCGCGGCGCAACGAGGCGCTGGAGCGCAACCTGGTGGCGGTCCGCAACGTCCACGCGGCGGTGGCGTCCATCCACGCGCGGCAGCAGGGCCGCATCGCCTGCGCTTCGGGCGCGGACCGCCTCAAGGTCGAGCTGCAGCTGCGCAAGGTCGGCCTCATGAACTTCTTCGAAGGGCGGATCTTCAGCGGTCACGAGCTGGCGCGCTCCAAGCCCGCGCCCGATGTGTACCTGGCAGCGGCCGGCGCCCTGTCCGCGCACCCCGCGCGCTGCGCCGTCGTGGAAGACACCATCACCGGCGTGACAGCCGGCGTGGCGGCCGGTGCCACGGTGTTCGGCTACAGTCCCCCCGAGGCCGGCCATGATGCGCCCGAGGCCCTGCGCCGTGCTGGGGCGGCGCACATCTTCACCGACATGGCGCATCTGCCCGAGCTGCTCGACACCTGGCGCACCTGACAGAGCCCGTTTCTAGTTCTTCAGGCCCACTTCGAGCCCCAGGGCCTCGCTCGCGAAGCGAGCCATCCGCTCCAAGTCCGTGGGGAGCAGCCCGATCTGGTCCGCCGAACCCCCTCGGGCACGGGCTAATCCAGAGTCTCGCTCAGCCGTGCCGCGTGCATCAGAAGATAGTTCCGCTCCGATGTGCTCGTCGTGCGCTCGGCGGCGCGTCGGTAGTGCGCGATCGCGCCCGAGGAGTCGCCTGCCCGCTCCAGGAGATGGGCACGGACCGCGTCGAGGCGATGATGCCCTTCGATGCGAGGGTCCTTGGCGATCGCATCCAGGCGCTCGAGCCCTGCGGCCGGGCCTTGAACCATCGCCGTCGCGATCGCGAGGTTGAGCGTCACCATCGGATTGTCGGACATGCGCTGCAAGAGGCCGTACAGCTCCAGGATCTGCGCCCAGTCCGTGTCCTCGGCGCGTGCGGCCTCGTCATGCACCGCCGCGATCGCCGCCTGCACCTGATACGGGCCGACCGAGCCCCGCGGCAACGTGGCGGCGATGAGCGCCAGCCCCTCGGAGATCGCGTCCCGGTCCCACAGGGCGCGGTCCTGCTGGTCGAGCGGGATGAGTTCACCCGACGGTCCGGTTCGTGCGGCGCGGCGCGCGTCAGTCAGGAGCATGAGCGCGAGGAGCCCCGCGACCTCGCAGTCGTCGGGGACGAGGCGATGGAGCATGCGCGTCAGCCGGAGCGCCTCCGCCGAGAGGTCGCTGCGATGGAGTTCTGGGCCGGAGCTCGCCGTGTAGCCCTCGTTGAAGATTAGATACAGCACGTGCATCACCGCACCGAGGCGCTCGGCGCGCTCCTCGGCCGTGGGCATCCGAAAGGGCACTCCGGAGGTTTTGATGCTCTGCTTGGCGCGGCTGATCCGCTGCGCCATGGTCGCCTCCGGCACCAGGAACGCCTTGGCGATCTCGAAGGTCGTCAACCCTCCGACAGCGCGGAGTGTGAGCGCGATAGCGGACGCGGACGAGAGCGCCGGGTGGCAACACATGAAGAGGAGATCCAGGGTGTCGTCCCGCTCCGTCGTGCCCTCATCGGCGGCGAGGGCGATCTGCTCCTCCACGGGCACCAGGCTGACCACGATCGCCTCTCGGTGGCGACGGGCGGCCTCGGCACGAACATGGTCCGTGATGCGTCGCGACGCGACCTGGATCAACCAGGCGCGCGGGTTCTCGGGCAGCCCCCCACTCGGCCACTGCATCGCCGCGGCGATGAGAGCTTCCTGAACCGCGTCCTCCGAAGCGGCGAAGTCGCGGTACCGTCGAATGACGGCACCCAACACCTGGGGCGCAAGGTCACGCAACAGGTGCTGGGTACGGGTGTCCAGTGCAGGGGGCATCAGAGCAGGTCTTTGGGCGGCCCGCTCATCACCTGCCGCACCTCGATCGCCATGTTGAGAGGCGCACCCCCGGGCCCGGGGGCGGCGGAGGCCTGCGCGGCGATCTCATAGGCACGCTCGGGGCTCTCGACGTCGACGATCCAGTAGCCCGCGAGGAACTCCTTCGACTCGGGGAACACGCCGTCCGTGATCGGCTTGCCATCCTTGCCGGCGCGCACGCGCTTGGCCTGGTCAGGGCCGGCCAGGCCCTCGGCGGACACGAGCTCGCCCGACTCCCCGAGCTTCTTCGCGAAACTGATCATGAACCCGATGTGCGCCTGGAGGTCCTGCTTCGGCCACTGGGCGATCTGGTACGGGCCACCACTGGGGGTGTTCATCATCAGCATGTACTTCATGGTCGACTCCTGGGTGTACGGGCGCCCCTCCCTGGAGCGCGCGTTCACCCAGGAGTCGGAGCCGAACGGCGGTTCTCTACATCGGCGACGCATTTCTTCGACATTTTTCCGGGTCGCCGTAAGCACCTGAAAAGACTGGGCTCGCAAGGAGCCGGGCGAGCCGTCAGCCCACGAACCGGAACTGGATTTCGCGGCCCGCGTCGAGCTCCCGCTGCACGGGGACGGTGATGTCCTCCTTGGTGATGAACGTCTTGCCCCGGGCCAGGTTCTTGTTCGCCGTGAACGCCTTGTCGGTGCTGCCGCCCTGCACGTAGCACTGGAAGTCTTCCGGTTTGCCAATGGCCGCGGGGCAGATGATGCACGCGTACACATCGCTCAGGGTCGCGAGCGGCTTCTGCTTGGTGTCGATCCAATAGCGGAAGTACTTGTGGACGTAGTCGAGCTGAGCGACCTCGCTCAGCCCCTTGAGCACGTCCACCGTCGTCCCGAGCGTCTTCGCGGCGGTGGGGGTGAATTGGATCAACCCGTAGGCCGCATGCCCTGCCCGGTTCTTGGTGCTGGCACTGAACTCCCGCCCCGTCTCGAAGGCCATGCAGGCCATGAGGTGCTGGGCATTCACCTTGAGGTCCGCGCAGATGGAGAACACCTTCTGCCGGAACTCCCGCGGCACCAGCTTCCCGAAGATGAGCGCGCCCGCCACCGCGTTCGGTGAGTTTCCGAGCTCGATGCTCACCGGGGGAACGTCCGTGTTCAGGACCTTGCCCTGGTTGTCCACCACGCAGGCTTCCAACCGGAACTTGCCCTTGCCCTTTCCGTTCAGCAGGGGTTCGAGCTCCTCGACGACGAGCGGGTCGGTGATGCGGGCCTGGAGCAAGCCCTGCGAGTCACACTGTCCCCCCTCTCCCTTCAGGAGGTCATACCGGAACTTCACCCGTGGCATGGGGATGGGGTCTGGGAGATCCGAGGCGATCTCCTGGATGCGGAAGGCGAGCGTGGCACCGCTCTTCCCGGTGGGGATGTGGCGAGCCCTGGCCTGCACCTTGAGGTACGACGTCGCGTCGGTGAGCTTCACGGCCTTCACCGTCACGTCACTCAGGCGGGGTGTCCCCTCGTAGGCCAGGGTGCCTGGCGGCGGCGCGGCGACGCTCTCTCCCCACAGCTTCGCGTTGGGATTGCTCACCTTTGCCTGGAGCTTCACCTTCTGGCCGTGGATGCGCTTGTCATCCAGCGGGACGAGCGCCTCATACAGCCGGGGATTCTCCGCCGTGGGTTTGGCGTCGAGCTTCATCACCTCGCTCTTGCCCGTCGCGTCCTGGACGGAGAAGACGGGCGAGGCATCCTTCCAGTAGACGGGCTCGCCGACGACCTTGAAGCTCACCAGCAGGTTCTTCTCGCGCGTGCCCGCCGTGATGGCGCCAAAGTGCGGCAGCCGCTGCGGCCGGAGCTTCAGCTCCGAGGAGGCCACGGCGGTCGCCAGCTCCTTGGGCGTCTTGAGCTGCTTGCTCTGCCCGGGGCCACCCTTCTTCTTCTGCGGCTCGAGCCACAGCTCGTCATCGTCGAAGGGCAGGAACTGCGCCGCGTCGAACTTCATCACGGTGCTGATGGGCACGTAGTTCTCGGTCCCGGACAGGCTCCTGGGGATCCGCAGCATGCCGAAGAAGTGGCTCTCGCCCGTCAGCACATCGTAGTCGGCCAGATCGAAGAAGAACTCCATGCTGGAGCTGAGCGCCTCGGCCGGCCGGGTGACCGGATTCATGACGTGCAGTTGCTCGAGGATGGGATCCTGCAGCCAGGCATCATGCCGCCAGAGGCTCAGTTCGAGCGGCAGCTTGTAGCCCGGGTCGATGTTGTCGAGCTCCGCGGTCATCCGGCCGAACTCCACGCTGAAGCTCTTGAGGACCGGCTTGGGGAACCTCAGAGCGGAGGGCCTGTCCCACAGGAGGTAGCGCACCTCCTGGCCACTCTGCTCATCGAAGGCCTCGAGCACGAAGTCGTACGCGTACTGATCCGCGTTCGTCTCCAGGTAGGTGAGCAGCTTGGCGCCATCGCTCTCGGCACAGCCGGTGCGCCAGGTGCGCGTCTCGCCTTCTTGCTGGGTCCACTCGAAGACGGAGTACGGCGTGGCGCGCCGGGCCTTGGGAGACGGCGTGTGGAACACGGACAGGCGCAGCTTCACCGTCTTGAAGAACGGGGCAATGCGCGGCTCGAACTTGACGAGCTTGCCCAGGTGGACCTTCTGCCCCGCATCGGCGCCCAGGATGTCCAGCGGGTTGTCGAAGGAGATCACCCCGGAGAGCTTGCAGGCCTCGGCGAAGGGAAAGTCCGGCACGACGCTCAGCTCCGCCGTGCCCTTGCCGATGAAGCCGGCCTCCAGCGCATCGACCACCGCGGCGATGCCGCAGCTCTCGCCCTGGATGTTCATGGCGGCCCCGACCTCGCAGGTGCGCTCGATGCCCTGGGACTTCGCCTTGATCAGCACCCGGCACTGGGGGGCCTCGCCACCTCCGGGGGGGCTCAGGTTCTTCTGCTTGCCCTTGATCAGGAGGGTGTACTTGCGCCCATCCTGGATGCAGCGGTCCAGCGAGAGTTCGAGCGTGATGGGAGGCACGGCGACGAGGCGGATGACGCCCTCGAAGCCCGGTTCGATCTTCAGCTCCACCTTCTTGCTGGCTGTCATGTGTGGCCCGCCGTGTCGGTGGACGACTCGAGAGGAGGATTGCTGAGCCGGGTGCCGACGCTCTCGTCACGGGGCGGCTCCTGCTTGGGCTCGGTGGGCAACAGCTCCTCGGGGATGTCGAGCGCCTGTTCCTTGCCGCAAGCGCCCTTGAGCGCTGAATCCGTGGGGACGACGCGCACCTTGCACTTCTTGCCACCGGCCCGCCGGAGCGCATCCGCCACGTCGCGCAGCTCCACCTCCGCGCGCAGGACGCCATCCTGCTCGATGGCCCCGACGAGGCCCTTGCGCGGCTGCTTGTAGCGGAGGCTGGTGGGCGCGAGCTTCAGCACCTCGGAGCCGGGCTTCTTCGGGTTGACGGGCGCTTCGGGGTTGAAGAACTCCAGCTTGAACGTCTGGGCGAGGGTGACGGCCTGCGTGGTGAGCTCGATCAGCCGGGTGTACTCCTCGCCCGCCTTCGGCTTGATCTCCAGGCTCGCGGAGGGCCGCACGTCGTAGGCGATGGTCTCCGAGTTGGCGACGTCGATCTTCTCGAGTTCGAAGGGCACCGCCTTCTTCCGAGCCTCGGCCATGATGGCGAGCGTCGCGCCCTTCACCTGGGAGAACTCCACGTCTCGTACGGCACGCAGCGGCTCGCCTTTGGCGGCGACGATCTTACAAGGGTTGTTCTTGATCGAATCGAGCGAGCCCTTGCCGACGTTGAGGACCGGTGTCGCGGCGTTCCAGAAGCTCCAATCCGCGCCGACGAGCTCCACGCTGAGCTTGATGCCCGTGGTGGTGAGCCGCCAGGTGGGCTTGCCGAAGCCGGGCTTGTGCAGCACCTCCGCGCCCGCGGTGGACCACTGCTCCAGATACCCGGCCTGGGCCAGGCTCTTCAGCTCCGCCAGCTTCACCTGGGTGGGCTTCGAGCCCACGGTGTCAGCCGGCAACAACCGCTTGTCCAACGCGCCGCCACCGTTGGGGAAGAAGCAGCCGAGCTGCACGGCGAGCTGCTGCCCCGGCGCCAGGTTCTTGCGGAGCTCCGAGAAGGCGGCGCTCGGATTGAACTCGATCACCACCTCCCCGGCGTTCTTGCTCTGCTCGGGCGGTGCCACCTTGATCCGAATCGCCCCCTTGGCCTCCTCCTCCGTGGAGTCGATCCAACCGGTCCCCATCACCTTGTCCACAGCGGTCTTGAGCCTGGCCGCATCGGTCCCCTTGAGCAGCAGGGAGAGGCCGTTCTCGGAGAGCGCGGACAGCGTCAGGCGCTGGCGCGACGAGTACTCGTCCTGGACACGCTCCACGGCCTCGACGAGTTCCCAGGCCAGCTTCGGAACGGAGCCCGCGGCGGCAGGCGGGGCGTTCGGCCCCGGCTTCTTCACCGCGTCCAGGAACGCTTTGTACGTGAAGTGCTGCGTGATGTAGGTGCTCACATCCTTGACGGTGCCCTGCTGGACGAACCCGTCGATGATGGCGAAGCCGGCCTGCTCGTTGAACGCGGTGTCCTCGCGCGCCTCGATGGGAATGGCCATCTCGAGCGTGTACTGGCTCGTCTCCTTGGGAATCTCCGCCTTGGCGTCGCCCTGCCATCCCCGGAGGGTGATCCACCCTCGGAGGAACCTGGGGCAGTTGCGCCGGAAGGCGACGCGCCACGTGCGCTTGCCGTCCGGGAGCTTGACCGGCCCCAGGGGATCCTCGGCGGACTGCGTATCGCTCTCGGTCTGGTCGCTCGGGGCCTTGAGGAGCGTGGGACGCAGGCCCTCCACCGCCAGCGAGCCCAGCGCGTCCCCGCCGGGTTTGTCGAGCACCCACTTGCCCCAGGCCGGGAACTCCACGGGCTGGACGAACAGGCCCTCGACGAACTTCCCGTCTCCCAGCGTGAGCGGCACCGCGCCGCTCATCTTGAGGGCCACGGGCTCACCGCCATTGCCTCGCTGAACGGCACAGGCGGTGATGTGCTCGCCCATCCGCAGCGGCGCATGCTTCGCGCGCGCGGGCAGCCAGCCACAGGCGGCCACCTTCTTCATGTCCTCCGAGCGCCACACCGGCTTGTCCGTGAAGCGGATGAAGGAGTGGCGCCCCAGCAGCATCAGCACCCAGGCGACGGTGACCGGGTTGGCATGGTCGAGGAAGGTATCGTCGGGCAGTTGCTCGTCATTCGAGGGGGAACCGGCGAAGAGCGGCTCGCCCTGCTCCTCGGGACCCAGCACCGCCTTCTCGCTCGAGTGTCCCCACCAGGCGACGGACTTCGCGAGCTCCTGGATGTCCTGCTCCGTCTTCTTCGGGTCCGCGTTGTCGAGCAACCGGTCGCCGATCTGCAGCTTGCCGCGCATCGCGAGGTGCGCCTTGAGCTGCTCGGCGATGCCCTTCTCGCTCCAGTCGTTGACGTGCCGGAGGATGACATTGCGCCAGCGCACGGAGGCCAGGTTCCGGAAGTGCTTCACGTCCTTCGTGAGCGCATCGGGATCCGAGCCGCCGCCCGGCTGGATGAAGAAGCCCTCGGGCTCCACGCAGATCTTCTTGGCCTTCGCGGGCACCCGGATGCGGACACTGGCCTGCTTCCCGTCATAGGGGACGACCTGCTCCGCTCCTCCGGGCTCGAAGGTGAACTTGAGCTTGTAGCTGCCCGGGGGCATGCAGTTCTTGAAGTTCTCGAGGGAGACCTCGGCCGGGTAGTCGGGCTCGGTCGAACTCGGCTCCTCCTCCTCGGCGAAGGCCAGGCCCTTGGGCGAGGACAACAGGCGCTGGAGCACTCTGGCGTCGTAGGACGTCTGGAAGCTCTTGAGGGCCTGACGCTCCTGCTCTCCCAGGTGCTTCGAGGCGGGGGCCAGCTTCAACAGCTCATCCAGCTCGCCTTCCTTCCCGGAGACCGCGGGCGGGTCGAAGACGTTGTTGGGCTTGTCGGTCTCCTCGTAGAACTTGAAGAAGCCCCGGCCCAGCTTCAGCTTGTCCTCGGCGAACTCGAGGAACTCCTTGAGCTGGCCCGTGGAGCTGGGGGCAAAGACCTCCCAGTGGAGGAAGCCCTCACCGTCGCGGCTCTTCGAGTCGATGTAGCCGAGCAGCTCGCCCGCCCGCACCTTCAGGTAGGGATGGGGGATGGTGACGATCTCTCCGTTGCGAAGGGCGTCGTGGAGTTCCTTCAGGTCCTGGTCTGGCTTCTTCCAGACCGCCCGAATGAGGTCCTCCTTCGGCGCACCGAGATCGAGGCTCTGCGGCAGCCCGAGTCCCGCGCCCATGGTGTTCAGCTTGCCGCCCCGGAGCTGCGCCAGCTCACCCGGTCCGTTCTGTCCCTCGGGAGCGCCCTGGAGCCACTTCACCTGCTGATAGGAGGGGTGCTGGGGATCGACCACGGCGACGCAGCCATCGCGCCGCGCGAGCGTCTTGAGCCACGCGACGTCCTGGTACGTCGTCACATCGTTCCAGTCCGGCGGCACCAGATGCATGTAGAGGCTGTAGAAGCAGAAGCGCTCCGGCTCGGAGCCGCCCGCCCCCCCCGCCTTCTTCGGGATGAACTCCTCGACGTCGTGCCGCACGAGGATGAAGGAGTTGTGATTGCCGGCGAGCTCCTGGGCCAGGGTGTTCGACTGGACGCCCGGGTTCTCCTCGTCCTTCTTGGCGTCCTTGTCCCCGGGCGGCGTGGGGAGCGCCTTCACCATGCGGACGGCCACGACGTAGCCCGGCGCGAAGCATCGCACGGCCTTGCCCGCTGGCGCGAACCGGGAGCTCTCCAGATGGATGCCGGAGTGGAGGTTGCGCTGGCTGCCGATGGGGAAGAGTCCCGCGCCGGCGCTCTCCGTGTGGATGTAGACGTTGGACGGGCGGAAGCGCTCCTTCTTGTCATCGAAGGGGAAGGCCACCGAGCGCATGACGTTGGTGTAGAGCAGCTCGGGAGGGACCGGCGTCCAGCGGTGCGAGTAGAGGAAGGTGCCGCCCTTCCGGTCGCTCTCGCAGTAGTCCATGTACAGGTCGCCACGCACGGTGCTGAGGCGGTTGTCCTCGAAGAGCTTCCGGGCCCGGATCATCACCAGCGAGCCCTTGGCGTTGTCCCAGGCCCCGGGAATCACCCGGATCAGATCATGAGTACCACTGAGGGACTTGAGCCCCGCCAGGTCCGTGGGCTCCTTGGGCAGGGGCGGGGTGAGCATGCCCGAGCTGATCTTGTTGGCCTGGGTGGCCGGATCGGCGACGACGAGCCAGAGGTGCCGGCCCGTGTCATCGGTCACATAGGCATAGCCCACGATGAGGATGAGGTGGACCGGCGCGCCGAGGGTGAGCGAGAAGCCCGAGTAGAGGATGACCGGATTGTTGGAGGTGAGCGCCTGGAGGATGGTCTCCAGCCTCGAGGCGATGTGCTGGGGACTGCTCGCGATCTCCGCCGCCCGTGCCTGCCGGTTGGGCTCGTCGTAGGGAAGGAGGACTCCGGGGCGGAACCCCAGCACCTCGCCGGTATGGAGTGCGCCCTTTTCGACCGCGGCGTCGAAGTCCGCCGGTGGCTGGGCCACGAAGCCGTCTCCCCCGTCCTTGGTGGTGCCATAGACGGAGTAGCCCGAGACGTTGCTGGTGGCCGAACCTTTCACGGGAACGGTGTGAAAAGCCCGCTGCCCTCCCGGGTAGCGCAGATCGACGAAGTTCCCCGGGGTGCCGCCATTCCAGTGGGTGATGAACTTCGACTCCGCCCCGCCCTGCACGAGCTGGTAGTAGTTGAACGCCATCGACGAGGAGGTGCGTCCACACCAGTCCTGCGGTCCTCCGGGGTAGTGCTGCCCCAGGAGGGGGACCTTGAGGATGTGATACTCGTCCAGCGAAGCCAGCAGCTCGTCGGGGAGCTCGTACTTCCAGTCGGGCCAGTACCGGGTTGTCTTCTCCATGGTGCGTGTCCAGCCGCTCTAGGGTCCGCCCTCGACACAAGGCTTGTGCTGCTCCGGATACCTCTGGATATCGTACGAGTAGAGCGTCTCTCCCGAGGAAGCCTGGTCGCTCTCCGGCGCGGGGAGCTTGAAGACCTCGACCTTGCCGTCATCGAGCGTCAGCTCGAGCGCGTTGTCCCGCTTGGAGACCGAAGAGATCTGCCGCACGAGCCCGCCATCCGACTGGGTGCTCTCGATCCGGAAGAGCCAGCGCCCGTGCATGTCGGGAACGAACCGCACCTGGAACGGTCTCTTCGAGCAGTCGCTCCAGTGCATGTAGGTGAGGCCACCCGCTCCCTTGATCAGCTCGCCCCACACCTTGGGGGTCTCTTGCAGGAGGGTCTGAGAACTCTCGTCGAGGACGTACTGCCCCAACGTCGGGAGGCGATCGTCGTCCGCTGTCGGGGTGATGCCCGCGAAGAGCGCCTTCTCCATCACGGGAGTCGTGGCGAAGCGGGTCCGCTCGAACACCTCGCCCGTCAGGGTCTCGCTCTTCTTGTTGTAGCGATAGTTGCCCCGGTAGACGGCCACGTTCTCGCCGCTGCCGATGGCGGTGACGAAGAGGTTCTTCCGGGCCTCGACCCGAACCTTGACGTTGCGCAGCTCCCGGGCGCTACAAGCCTTGACGCAAGCGAGCGCATCTCCCTTGCTGCAGTAACACGTGAACTCGCGCTTCATCGCGGGCTTCTGGGTCGCCGCGGTGAGCTGGAGGTTTCGCTCGAAGAAGAGCGTCCCCAACTGCTTCTGTAGCGCGGCGTCCTCCGGCGCGAGGCTCGCGGCCCGGAGCGCACTGTCCAGGCGCTGCTCGAGCTTCAGCTTGGGGTTCTTCGCCTCGGCCTTGAGCTTCTCGAGGGACGGCTTCTGGGGTCCCAGCAGGGAGGCCGAGGCGTAGCCCTCCTTCTCCCCGCAGCGCACCTTCAGCCACTCCGCCGGGAGCTTCTCGGAGACGAGGCACTCGGTCCCAATCGGCAGCTTCTCCAGCGCCTCCGCATCCTTGGTGGGCTCCTTGCGCAGGTTGATGGAAGAGCCCTGCACGTAGACCCGTTGCTCCACGGGGGCGCCGCTCGCGACCGCCGTGAGCAGGAGGGAGATCAGCAGTGTTTGCATCAGCAGGCCATGACTCAGCGAAAGTTGAACTCGTTCCAGCGGCTACACCCCCCTCCGACGACCCTCCCCGCAGGCTCATTCACACCGGAGCGAGTGTCCTACTGTGCCACACGGGGCTCACTGCTCCCAAGCGAGGTGGAGCCGTGCCGCGGCAGCGGCCCTGATGAAGCTATGCCGAGAACCGGAAGACCGGCGGCGCGGGCACCTTGGCCACGCGCAGCACCTGGCGCGGCCCCGAGGCCGCCAGGCTCAGCTCCATCGGACGGGCGATGTAGAGGATGCCGGGGTTGTCGTGGCGGGTGAGCACGAACTTGCCGCTGGCATCCGTCTCCCTGCAGCCCACGTCGAGGAAGAGGCGCTTCTGGATCTCCTTGGGAGCGGTCGTCCCCCAGTTGAACTGGGTGAGCTCGTTCACCGAGAGGCCGTTGGCCTCCGCGACGCTCTCCAGCGTCTCGCCGTCGGAGACCTTGTACTTCACGAGCCGCGCCAGGAAGCGCCCCGAGGCTTTCTTGCGGCCCTCCTGTGGCAGTGACGTACCGGCACCGGACTTCACGAACGCCAGCGTCTCATCCAGCGTCGCCCCGTCGATCACCGACTTCACCTCGATGAGCCCGGGAGAGACATTCGAGGCACGAACGGTGCCCGAGCCATCCGAGGAGGCCTGCTGCGTGCCACCGCCCGGCAGCTTGAGCTTCAGCTTGATGCCGGAGATGGGCTCGTCGGTGACATCGTCGACGATCTGCAGAGTGAAGGAGAACTTCTCCTCTACCGGGGGAGGAAAGAACGTCTCCTCCTTCTTGGTGGAGCCCAGGACGCGGCCCAACGACACCACCGGAACCTCCGCCAGCCGCAAGCGGCCTTCCACCAACTGCGTGGCGACCCGCCGCACGAGCTCGTCCACGGAGGCCGTGCCGAAGGCCATCGACGAGGCATCGCCGTAGTTCAGCTCGCGCAGCACCTGCAGGTTGGAGTGGTCCTGCGACAGGTGGCGCAACCACCCCTGCACCCGGGACAGGTCCGTGTGTACGACGGGCTTGTGCCGCTCGGGGATCGGCTCGTGGAACTTCAGCAGCACGTAGTCGCGAAACCCGTCGCGCAGGCGATAGCTGAAGGAGTGGGAGGCCGCTGCCTTGACCTTGCGTGCTTCGGACACCATCGCGCATGACCTGAACACAGGCTCAGCGAGAGCGTCAATCCGGGCTCTCCTCAGGGCGCAACCCTGGGGAGGTGTAACCAAACCTCCCCTCCCTGGATAAGATGCACCCCATGCGCGGTGAGCTTGCATTGGGGACGAAGATCCTCGCGGCAGTGGGGGCAGCCAGTGCGGTGGCCTTCCTCCTCGCGCTGGATCTGGAGCGCTATGAGTTCCGCTTGGTCGCCAAGGCGCTGCCCATGCTCTGCCTGATCCTGTGGATGTGGCCGCCCCGGGAGCGCTACTCGCGGTGGATCTTCGCCGGGCTGGTGCTCTCGCTGCTCGGTGACGTCCTGTTGGAGGTGGGGCCGGAGCTGTTCCTCCCGGGCCTGGGTGCCTTCCTCCTGGCCCATGTGAGCTATGCCGCCGCGTACCTCACCGTGACGCGAAGCCCCAGCGTGACGAGGGCGCTTCCCTTCGTGCTCCTGGGCGTGAGCGCCAGCGTGTTCCTGTGGCCGGGCCTTGGGAGCATGGCGCTACCCGTGACGGCATACATCGCCGTCATCTGCACGATGACGTGGCGCTCGGCCGCCATGGTGGGCAGCCAGGGGCTGGCGCGGCGTGAGCAGTGGATCGCGCTCGTGGGCGCACTGCTGTTCGCCGCCAGTGATGGGTTGCTCTCCATCAAGCTCTTCGTGCGTCCCCTCCCCGGCGCGGGCTACGCCATCATGCTGCTGTACTGGGCCGCACAGCTCTGCATCGCCCTCTCGGCTCGCGGGCCTCGGCATGAGGCTCCGGGCAGGCCAGCGCCAGCACAGCCAGGCGTTGCATAGGCGGACTCGGTAGAGTGGCCACACCATGGCTCTCTCCCTTCCCTCGAAGCCCCGCACCCTCCTGTGTTGGCGTTTGGGTGCATGGGCGCTGCTCACGGTCCTGTGTCCCCTCCCCGCGTCGGCGCAAGGCACTGCTCCCGGTGCGTTCTCGATCGAAGCCCCAAAACATGTCATCCGTGTCGAGAGCTCGGCCAGCTCCGTTCCCCTCGACACGTCCGCCCACCATCGGATCTTCGAGCCTTCGCCGCCTCCGGGGGCGGCCCCCCTGTTCTACTGGTCGGGGGACTCTTTCGAGGGCCCCGACAGCGGAGTGGGAACACTGTCGGCCACCCCCACCATGCTGCTGGCCAAGTCGGTCAGGTTCTTCACTCTGGAGCCCCCTCCGCCCGGCACTCCACCTCGCGTGGTGGTCGTCGAGAACACTCACACCGAGAAGCGCACCGAGTTCAAGGTGCCCCGAACGGCCGTGGCGTCGCTCAAGGAGGCCTTCACGGTCAGCAAGCTCGACGCGGCGACGACCTATCAACTGTCCCTGTCCTCCGAGGGCCGCTATGCCTGGATGCGGCAGGAGAACCGGATGGCCGACGAGATCAAGACGATCGTCTGCGTCAAGCGCCTCCCTTCGAAGAAGGCCTCCGCGGTCCAAGCCGCCGAACCCCGCTACGTCCTGCTCCGGGAAGGAACGCCCCAGTCCCTCTCGGGCATCTCCGCCCTGGCGTGCGGATTCGTTGATGACTCTCCGAAGGACAACGTCGGGAGCCTGGTGCTCCGGGTGATTCCTTCGGGCCAGGATCCGTCCTCATTCACGACCCCTCCCAGCCCGGACGATGCCCCGCCCAAGAGCGCTTTCCAGGAGTCGCCCGCGGAGATGTACCACCAGGGCAAGCTGCTCACCGCCGCCAAGCAGTTCGACGAGGCGCTCCAGATCGGACAGCAATGCGTCCAACAAGCTCCACGCTTCGCCGAATGCCATCTGCTCCTGGGGGCCAGCTACATCCGACTGGGTCATCCCGAGGAAGGAGCCAGCGCCTACCGGAAGTTCCTGGAGCTTGCTCCTGATCACTCCATCGCGCCCAAGATCCGGCAGACGTTGGAGGACTTCGACAAGTCAAAGGCTCCCTAGGCGCCCGGACATAGATATTGTCCACCCCCAGCATGGGACGGTCATGCGGCTCACTGGCTTGGCCTCTGGCGTCCTGGACTCTCTCTGACGTGCCGTCGCAGGGACCGAACTCGCCGGCCGCCTGTTCGGAAATGTCGGGGGTTTTGGACGCAAAAGTCCCGACATTTCCGAACAGTCACGCGGGTAGGGCAGCCGCGTAGCCCTACCTCGTCTGCTGCCGCCGGAAGGTAGCTCGGCTTCTCTGCAGCGGACTCGGCACAGGATGCAGGGGCAAGACGCCTGCCTCCCTGCTCCTGCTCAACACCCTCTCAGGCTGGGCGGGCCGCGCTGCTATCCATCTATGGCTTGTCCGAAGAGGGCTGCCGAGGTGAATCGTAGGAGGGGTAGTAGCAACGACTTTCCCATTTGTACTCGTCCTTCTCGCACGGTGGAGCCACAGGGATCCAACATCCCCCTTTGATGGCAACCTCTCGTGGGTGCCGACATTTGCCGGAGTCGTCTGGACGCCTCTGGCCGGGGAAAGGACGTTTCGGGATATCCAAGGTGATGCCATAGCTTCCCTGCGGCAGAGCGATCGTTCTGGCAGGCGCGGTGAGGATCTCCGACCCCAGGCCCACGATGCCGCCATCCTTCGAGCCCGCATCTGCGGCGTGAGTCTGAGCGACAACGAGCCATTCCCCCACAGGACCGTGCGCCGTCCGCCGGGTGCTCAGCACCATGAGGAGGCACATGGCGACCAAGGCAAGCAGCAGGCGGCAGCTTAGGGACTTCATGCGAGGTGCTTCCCCTTCCGTGAGCGACCTGGCGCGGGCCGGCTCAGACTCCCACTGCGCTGAATCGGCTCTCTCTTCTTCCGTTTCTCGCTTCGCGGCCGCTTGAACCGTGCCCACGGGGAGAGAAGAGGGATGTGCCTCGGTGCTATCCATCGGATGCCTCGTGGGAGGGAAAGAGGAGTTCCTTCAAGCCGCCCCAAATCCTACCCGATGAGTAGACAGGATCCTCTTCGCGATGAGCGAGGTGGAGCAGCCCATTTTCATCATCGCGCAGCACACCCGCTTCCTCCCGGAGGCGGAGCGCTCCGCCGACGTCATCGCCCGCGCCAGCAAGCGCTTCAAGGCCGTGGCCGCGGTGCTCGAGGAGCGCCTGAAGGGCCGCGACTTCATCGTCGGCAACACGTTCTCCGCGGCCGATGTGGTGCTGGGGGGCGTGCTCTTCTTCGCCACCAGGATGGGGCAGCTCGGCGACGACACGCCCTCCCTGAAGACCTACCACGACCGCTTGATGGCGCGTCCGGCCGCGAAGAAGGGCTACGCCGCATAGGCTGCTCCTTCCCTGGAGTGACGTGCGGAATCCGCAGCCCGTGCTGCGGATTTCGCCGTTTCCCCTGGAGGCCCTTCCCTCCTCGCGCGTGCAACCCCCGGAGAACGTGAGCCCTGGCTGTCGGAACGATCCTTGCTCATGACAGGGCCGTACCGGCTCCGGCCCGAGCCACCTCCCTCGGTTGGGGGACACGACATGCAGACGCGCGCCCCCTCTCCCCTTCGCGGTCCACCGCCGCTCCTCCGCTCGCTCTCGGAGCAGGGACAGGGTGCGCGCTCCGAGCGTGATACGATGGCTCACATGCGCGCCGGAGATCCCGTCCGCCTCATGCGATGGTCTCGGTGGGGCATCCTGACCACCGCCGTCCTCATGGGCAGCGGGATGATGGTCTCCGCGTGGACGAGCCACTCGCGCCTCCAGGGCATCTCCGAGACCCTCACCTACGGCCAAGGGCAGATCCTCCTCGCGGCGGTGCATCAGTCCTTGAACTCCCTCGGCCGCCGCCCCGAGCCCGAGGACCTCGACCGCACCCTCGCGTCCTTTCAGTCCCAGGGGATGCGGTATCTGGCCCTGCCCTTTCATTTCCAGCACGAGGCAGGCACCGCCATGGGAGGCGCTCCCGTGGTGGAACCTGTCCTCCCAGGCGCGCCGCCCCAACTGCTCATCAAGGAGCTGGGCGAGCGCATCCGGCTGATCTGGCGAGCCCCGGCTCCCCGGCTCGCCCCTCCTCGTGGCATGGGGCCCGGAGCCGGCCCCCCTCCTCCTGGAGCACCGCCGCGCCCTCCTGGAGGCCCGCAGCGTCCCGGCGATGAGCCCCCTATGGGAGCGGGAGCGCGCCAGCCGCGCGATGCCCCGATGGTCATCGAGTTCGAGCCCGTGGCCGCCCGAGAGCTCGTGGCCAGCTCTCGCCGCTCGCTGCTCATCAGCGGCGTGGTCTCCCTGACACTGCTCCTGGCGGCTCTCGCCATGTTCCGCTGGCTGAAGGGACGCGAGGCGCTCCAGCATCAGTTGGAGCGCGAGCGGCATCTGGCGACGCTGGGAGAGATGTCGGCGGTGCTCGCGCACGAGCTGCGCAACCCCCTGGCCTCGCTCAAGGGCCACGCGCAGCTGCTCGCCGAGGCCCTGCCCGAAGGCCGCTCTCGCACCAAGGCCGAACGCGTGGTGAAGGAGGCGCTCCGGATGGAGGACCTCACCACCAGCCTGCTCGCCTTCGTGCGCACGGGTAGCATCCAGCGACAGGAGACGGACCCGGCGGCCATCGTCCGCGCCGCGGCCGAGGAGGTGGATCCACGGCGCATCGAGCTGGATGCTGGCGGCGCGCCGGGCTCCTGGTCCCTGGACGCCGCGCGCATGCAGCAGGTGCTCAGCAACCTGCTGCGCAACGCGGTGCAGGCCTCCCCCGAGGGCGCCGCCGTGTTCGCGCGCGTGGCCACCGAGTCCGGGGCCCTGCTCTATGAGGTGCGGGACGTGGGCACGGGCATCCCCCCCGGCCTGGAGAACGTCATCTTCGAGCCCTTCCACACCCAGCGCCCCCTGGGCAACGGGCTGGGGCTGGCCGTGGCCCGGCGGGTGGTGGAGCTGCACGGCGGCAGCATCCAGGCGAGCAATCACCCCGAGGGCGGGGCCCTGTTCCGAGTACGCATTCCCGTGGCGGCCTGAGCCCCTGGCGCCGGGAGAGGAGATTCACCCGTGGGACGCATCCTGGTCGTGGACGATGAAGAGGGCGTTCGCTCCTTCCTTGCCGAGAGCCTGGAGATCGACGGCCACCATGTGGAGGAGGCGGCCAGCGGCCAGGAGGCCTTGGAGCGGCTGCGCTCGCGAGGCTTCGAGCTGGTGCTCACGGACCTGCGCATGCCAGGCATGGATGGGCTGGAGCTCCTCCAGAAGGTGCAGGCCGAGCAGCCCGAGGTGGAGTTCATCGTCCTCACGGCGCACGGCAATGTGGAGATCGCCGTGCAGGCGATGAAGCTGGGGGCGTTCGACTTCATCCAGAAGCCGGTGAGCGGCCCCACGGAGCTGCGGCTGCTGGCCAACCGCGCCCTGGAGCGGCGCCGGCTGCGCGACCACGAGGAGATGACACGCGCGTCGGCGAGCACTCCGGTGCTGAGCTACGGCGACCCGGTCATGGCGCCGGTGGTGGAAGCACTGAAGAAGGTGGCGCGCACCAACGCCACGGTGCTGCTCCTGGGCGAGAGCGGCACGGGCAAGGAGGTGGCGGCGCACGCCATCCACCGCATGAGCGAGCGCGCCCAAGGGCCCTTCGTCGCCATCAACTGCGCCACGCTGTCCGAGAGCCTCCTGGAGAGTGAGCTGTTCGGCCACGAGAAGGGAGCCTTCACCGGGGCCACGGACCGCAAGCGCGGGCGCATCGAGCTGGCCCACGGGGGCACGTTCTTCCTGGACGAGGTGGGCGAGCTCAAGCCGAGCCTCCAGGCTCGGCTGCTGCGCGTGCTCCAGGAGCGCGCCTTCGAGCGGGTGGGAGGCACCCGAACGCTCGAGGTGGATGTGCGGTGGATCGCCGCCACCCACCAGGACCTCCGCGCGCGGATCTCCTCGGGCGAGTTCCGCGAGGACCTGTACCACCGCCTCTCGGTGTTTCCGGTGCGGCTGCCTCCGCTGCGCGAGCGGACCGGCGACATCCCTGCCCTGGCCGACGTGCTGTTGCAGCGCGCCTGCCACGAGCTGAAGCGGCCGATGCTGAAGCTGTCCGAGGCGGCGCGGAAGGCGCTCCTCGGCGGCCGGTGGACGGGCAACATCCGCGAGCTGGCCAACGTGCTCGAGCGCGCCGCCATCCTCGCCGAGGGCGACACCCTCGAGCCGCACCACCTTTTAATGGAGCAGCCCGCCAAGGCTCCCGCGCCCGCGTTCGTCCAGGACGCGATGACGCTCGAGGACCTGGAGAAGCGCGCCATCGAGCGCGCCTTGGACGAGGTGCGGGGCAACCGCCGCGAGGCCGCCGAGCGGCTGGGCATCGGCGTGCGCACGCTCTACGAGAAGCTCAAGCGCTACAACCTCGGCTGAGCCCCCGCGCCTTACGCCTCCAGCAGCGAGGCCAGCACCTTGCGCACCTCGGCGGGGCCTGACACCTGGTACGTGGCGCGAGAAAGCCTGTCGCCCGCGTGGACGGAGAGGGCTCCCTCGGGCAGCGCGGCGAACAGGTCCTCATCGGTGCGGTCATCCCCGAAGGCCGCCACCAGCGTGCCCGGCGCCGCCCCCGCCAGCGCCTTCTCCACCACGCGGCCCTTGTGTACGCCGCGTGGGCGGACCTCCACCACCTTGTCCCCGGGCAGCACTTCCATATGCCCATGAGCGAAGACCTCGGCCAGCTTCAGGCGCAGCTCGCGCGCCTGCTCCGCGCCATAGCCAGGGTCCACCTGCCGGTAGTGCCAGGCGAAGGAGGCCGTCTTCTCCTCCACGAAGGAGCCCGGCACCCGCGCGGCGAACGCCTCCATGAGCGGACGCGCTTGCTCCTTCCACTCGGGCAACACTCCCTCCAGCATCCGCCAGGGCGCGCCCTGCCCGGAGCGGGACCAGAGCCCGTGCTCGGCGTGCAGACCCACCGGCAGCGCTCCCAGCCACTGCTCCAACGTCTCTTTCAGCCGCCCGCTGACGACATGCACGGCGGTGTCCGGCAGGGCCGCCAGCCGCCTCAGCAGCATGATCAACTCCGGCTCCGGCACGGCCAGCTCCGGCCGGGAGGTGACGTCCCTCAGCGTCCCGTCGTAGTCGAGCAGCAGCACCCGGGGGCGCTTCTCCTTGAGGCTCGCCACCACCTCCGCCACCCCCACGGAGCCCTTCCGAATGCTGGGGGTGGGCATGCCCTGGAGCGTGTCCAGGAAGCTTCCCACCCACCAATGCACGTCCCGCGACTTCACCTGCGCCCGCAGCGTCCGCATGCGGCGGCGGCGCGTGTCGACCGGCATCCGCAGCGCCTCCTCGATGGCGTCCGCCATGGCCTCCACGTCGTAGGGGTTGACGATGAGGGCGTCGCGCAGCTCGCTGGCCGCTCCGGCGAACTCGCTGAGGATGAGCACCCCATCCTCGTCCGGCCGGCACGCGCAGAACTCCTTGGCCACCAGGTTCATCCCGTCCCGGACGGGCGTGACGAGCATCACGTCCGCCGCGCGGTAGAGCCCCGCGAGCTGCTTCTCGTTGAAGGAGCGGTAGAGGTAGTGGATGGGCACGTTGTGGACGGTGCCGTACATGCCGTTGATGCGGCCCACCAGCTCGTCCACCTTGTCGCGGTAGGCCGCGTAGTCCTCCACCTGGGTGCGGCTCGGCACCGCCACCTGGATGAGGCGCAGGCGCCCGCGCAACGCGGGCTGGCGCTCCAGCACACGCTGCAAGGCCAACATCCTCCGGGGAATGCCCTTGGTGTAGTCCAGCCGGTCGATGCCCACCAGCAGCCGCTGGCCGGCGCTGCGCTCCTTCAGCACGCGCAGTTCCTCCAGCACGCCCGGCTCCTGGGACACCTTCTCGAAGGCCTCCGCGTCGATGCCCATGGGGAAGCCCCCCACCCGCACCGTGCGTCCCTCATAGGTGACGTTGTCCAGGTCCGTCTCCAGGCCGAGCAGCCGCAGCAGCGAGCTGGAGAAGTGGTGCGCGTAGCTCGGCGTGTGGAAGCCCACCAGGTCCGCGCCCAGCAGCCCGCGCAGCAAGTCCTCGCGGTGGGGCAGCGTGCGGAAGATCTCGCTCGAGGGAAACGGGATGTGGTGGAAGTAGCCGATGCGCGCCTCGGGCAGCCGCTTGCGCAGCAGCCCTGGCACCAGCATGAGCTGGTAGTCGTGGACCCAGATGGTGTCACCGGGCTGGTAGTGACTCGCGGCCAGCTCCGCGAAGCGCTCGTTGACCTTGGCGTACGCCTCCCAGTCGCGGTCCTGCCGAGGGATGCGGTCCAGCAGGTAGTGGCACAGCGGCCAGAGGACACGGTTGGAGTAGCCCTCGTAGAAGCGGCTGACCTCGCTGGCGCTCAGGTACAGCGGCACGCAGCGCAGCGCCGAGAGCTGGGACTCCACCTGGGTGCGTTGGGCAGCCGACAGCCGGGACACATCCCCGGGCCAGCCGATCCACACTCCGCCGGAGCGTTCGTGCGGGCGGCTCAGGCCCGTGGCGAGCCCTCCGGGGCTGCGCACCACGGAGACATGGTCCTTCTCGGCCTTGACGGTGACAGGGAGGCGATTGGAGACGAGTAGGAGTCGCGGCATAGCGACCCAGGAGTTAGTCCGTGGGACGCGCCATGGCTACCGAAGAAGCGGAAATCGTGCCCGGTGTCGAACCTTCCCGCGCCGGAGGTGCCCACCCCAGCCGGCTCAGCAGGGCCGAATCCCGGCTCGGCTTCCAGATGAAGGCGTCCAGCAGGTAGTGCGTGGCCTGGGGCAGCGCCAGCAGCGGCACCACCAGCGCCAGCAGGTCCGGGGCCAGGGTGAAGCCGCTCGCGCCGAAGAGGACGGCGCGGTCGTGCCAGACGAGCCGGTCCCACAGGAACTCCTCGGCCAGGGCGAGGGCCACCAGGAACAGGAGGAAGCCCGGCAGCCCCGTGCGCACCAGCGGGGCGAGGGGCCCATAGCCCCCTTCCGCGAACCGCCCGCGCGTGTAGCGCAGCAGGAGCGCGAAGTACGGCACGCCATGGAGCACGATGTTCATCACCGTGAAGGTGAAGTCATCCTGCGCGAGGACGATGCCGCCGAACCACGTCACCCAGGTGGCGAGCACGAGCAGCACCTTGCCCACCTGGAGCCCCTCGCCTCGCAGCACCCGCGCGCCCTGGAAGAGGACCCAGGCCCCGAGCACCAGCCCGTGGGCCACGAGCGCCAGCGTGCCCACCCAGGCGGGCAGCCCGGCGAGGAAGTCGTTCTCCACGAACCACCAGAAGGCGCGCGGCAGGTTCGCGTGCCACCAGAGGACGGGGCCCAGGGTGGCGGCGTAGATGGCGGCCGCGTCCAGGCGCCGCTCGAAATCCGAGACGCGGGCGCGGCGCGCGTAGAGGGCCACCCAGCCGTACTGCTGGCGCACGAAGTGGAGCAGCGCCACGTAGGCGAAGAGTCGCCAGAAGGTCCCCGCGGAGACGAGGTGGGCCAGGACGCCGAGCACGTAGGCGGCCAGCGGGGCGAGGATGTAGAGCGCGGGCCGCCGGCGCAGCTCCTCTCCATCGAGGTAGGTGCGGAACACCGTGGACCAGACGTGCGCCACGTCCACGCAGACGACGAGCAGCACCCAGGCCCACAGGGGCGTGTCCCCCACGGCGCCGAGCCACGGCGCGGCGAGGACCAGGGCCACGGACACGAGCGCGGCCCCCGCGAAGACGGTGAGGTCCACCCCGCGACCGAACAGCCAGCTCTGGGATGGAGCGAGAAGGCGAGGCATCCACGCCGGAACCTATCAGGCTCGGGCCAGGACGCACCCGGGCGCTAGGAGGCCCACCTGTCGCGGCCCTCCCGAAGCGGGGATAATGCCCCTGGCGCGCCTGCATGGCCGCCTGCCCCCCTCTCGAGGAGACATGGATGAAGGCAGCACGCGGCACCCTTCTGGTACTGGCTTCGGCCCTGCTGCTCTCGGCGTGTGAGTCGGAGAACCCGCTGCCGTACGCGGGGCTCTGGGAGTACAGCTCGGGCACGGTGACGGAGCTGTGCGGCAATGACCGGAACACCGTCGAGGTACGGGGCCAGGCCTTCATCGAGGCCACCGACTACGAGCTCACCCTCCAGTTCAACGGCTGCTCGGTGGTGTACGACTCGCCCGGGGTCGGCAACGTCTTCTCCACCGAAGAGCACTTCTTCTGCGAGAGCATGGGCATCGACATCGACCACAGCGAGCTGTCGCTCCAGGGCGACCACATCGACCAGCGGGAGCAGGGCCACTTCTTCGATGGCACCCGGTGTACCTACGACCTCGAAGCCACGCTCGTCCGCGTTCCCGCGACGGGCGGGCCCTGAGGGTACTGCCCGTTTCCCTGCCAGCACCTGCCGCCTGAATCGGTAGGCTGGGCCTCCGGATGGCCCACGCCCCTGCTCTTCCATCACCTCCCGCTCGCTTCCGCCGCCGGCTGCTCGCCGTGATGTTGGTGGTGGGGCTCGTACCGCTCGTGCTCATGGGGCTCCTGGCCCAGAGCGCGCTGGAGCGGCTGCTCTCCGTGTCCGTGGCGCCCGTGGAGCATGTGCTCGACGACGTGTCCGCGGACCTGGAGCGCCAGGGCATCTCCCAGGCTCGGCTCGATGAGGCCCGCCTCAACCTCGCTCAGGCGGAGCTGGCCCGCCGCGCGCTCGTGCGCCGGGTGCCTCTGTTCATCGCCGCCCTAGTGCTCGTCTCGGCTGCCGTGCTCGCCATCGCCGCAGTGTTGCTCGGCCGAGCGCTGTCCCGTCCCGTCACCACCCTCACCCAGGGCATGGGCGCTTATGCCCGGGGGGACCTCTCCGTGCGCCTCCCCGCCCCCGAGCAGCCGCGCGACGAGTTCCAGTTCCTCTTCGCCGGCTTCAACCGCATGGGCCAGGAGCTGCTCGCCCAGCGCGAGCGCCTCAAGTCCGCCGAGCAGATCGCCGCCTGGCAGGACATCGCCCGCGCCCTGGCCCACGAGCTGAAGAACCCGCTCACCGCCATGAAGCTCTCCCTGGCGCGGCTCTCCCGCGCGGAGGGGCCCGCTCCCGATGCCACGCGCATTTCCGAGGCCGTGGGCCTTCTCCAGGAGGAGGTAGATCTGCTCATGCGGATGACCCAGAGCTTCTCCGCCTTCGCCCGCCTGCCCTCGCCGCGCTTCCAGCCCGTCGCCCTGCGCCCGCTGCTCGCCGAGGTATGCGCCCTCTACCAAGGCACTTCCCCCGTCCCCGTGGAGCTGGCCCCCGGGGAAGACGTCACCCTGCAGGCGGACCCGGATGGGCTGCGGCGCCTCTTCGGCAACCTCCTCAAGAACGCCACCGAGGCCTCCCAGACGGGCGCCGCTCCCGTCCACATCGCGCTGCAACCCCAGGTGTCCTCCGTGCGTGTCGCCCTCCGCGATGGAGGCGCGGGCATCCCCGCCGTGCTGGAAGGCGCCGCCCTCACCCGGGGCCTCTTCAGCACCAAGCCGGGCGGCAGCGGGCTCGGTCTGCCCATCGCTCAGAAGATCGCCCATGAACATGGCGGCACCCTGCGCCTCGAACCCGCGCCCGGTGGCGGTACGCTGGCGACCGTGGACCTTCCCCTCGCCCCTCCCGCGCCATGAAGCCCGGCCCTCGAATCCTCCTCGTTGATGATGACCCGGGCGTCCTCAAGGGCCTGCGCGGGCTGCTCTCGGACGAGGGCTTCCTGCCCGTGGAGGCCCGCTCCGCCGCCGAGGCCTCGCGCCTCCTCGATGCGCCCGAGGGCCCTCCGGACCTGGTGCTGCTGGACCTGCGGATGCCGGGCGAGACGGGCCTGGAGCTGCTCGCGCGCCTGCCGCGCCCCCTGCCCGCTCCCGTGGTGGTGCTCTCCGGCGAGGCCTCCCCCGCCGAGGCCGTGCAGGCGCTGAAGCTGGGCGCCACGGACTTCGTGGAGAAGCCGCCCTCCCCCGAGCGCCTGCTGACCGCCCTGCGCAACGCGCTCACCCTGGGAGCCCTGCGCGAGGAGCGCCAGCGCCTGCTCGAGGAGCTGTCCCGCCCGGGCCACCTCGTGGGCGAGAGCCCCGCCATGGAGGCCCTGCGCCGCCTCATCGCCCGCGTGGGGCCCAGCGACGCAGCCGTGCTCATCACTGGCGAGACAGGCACAGGCAAGGAGCGCGTGGCCCGCGCTCTCCACCTGGCCTCGGGACGCAAGGGGCGCTTCGTGGCCATCAACTGCGCGGCCATCCCCGCAACCCTCCTGGAGAGCGAGCTGTTCGGCCACGAGCGCGGCGCCTTCTCGGGAGCCACCGCGCGCCGCCCCGGCCGCTTCGAGCAGGCCCACGGGGGCACGCTCTTCCTCGACGAGATTGGCGACATGCCGCTGGAGCTGCAGGCCAAGCTGCTCCGCGCCCTGGAGACCAAGGAGGTGGAGCGGCTGGGAGGCACGGCGCCCCTCTCCGTGGACGTGCGCATCCTCGCGGCCACGCACCAGGAGCTCGCCCGCGCCGTGAAGGAGGGTCGCTTCCGGCAGGACCTCTTCTTCCGTCTCAACGTCATGCCGCTGGCCCTGCCGCCCCTGCGCGAGCGCCCCGAAGACATCCTGCCCCTGGCCCGCGCCTTCGCCGCCGAGATCGCCGGCCCTCAGGTGCCGCTGGTGCTCGCTCCCGGCGCGGAGGTGTCCCTGCGCGCGTACCGCTGGCCCGGCAACATCCGCGAGCTGCGCAACTTCATCGAACGCCTCAACCTCCTGCGAGGGGACGGTCCGTTCACCCTCACGGCGCCCGAGTCCGCCGAGGCAGCCGCGCTCTCTCCACCTCCCACGGCCCGCCTCTCCTTTGGGGAGAAGGGCTACCGGGAGCACGTGGAGGACTTCGAGCGCGAGCTCATCCGCGTAGCACTGGAGGAGGGCGGCAGCATCGCCGGAGCCGCGCGCCTGCTGCGCATGGACCGGGGCAACCTCTATCGCCGCATCAAGGCGCTCGGCCTGCCCGTGTCATGAGCGCGATGTCACCCTCACATCGCGCGGTGACATCGGGATGTGGAAATGACATCCGCCTCCCGAAGGAACCCTCGTTCTTCCGCGTACTTACGACGCCGTGCAGGTTGGAACGGCGCGTGCTCTCCCAGCCGGCCATGAACCGTCTCTCACTGCTCCTCGCGTGTCTCCTCCCGCTCCTGGCGAACGCCCAGGGAGAAGTCCCAGACGCAGGCCCCACCAAGGCCGCTCCGCCGGCGGCTCCCGCCCCTGTTCCCGACGCCGGCTCCCCGCCCGATGCCGGCTTGCCTCCGGATGCGGGCTCCGCGCCGGAAGCTCGACTCGCGCCTTCCGCGGCGGTTCCCATCTGCCCTGAACTCGACGAAGCGTCGGAAGAGCCGCCCGAGGGCCTCGGCACGCTCCAGATTCGCGTCGATGGACAGGCGCAGACCCTGGCGGCCATTGAGTGGAAGGGCCTCCAGCGCCTGAACGCGGATCAGGTGCGCACCCTGACCGGACTGCCCGCGGAGGGGCCCCTCACGGTGGAGCAGGCCACCCGCGGCCTGCGCCGGCTCGCGCGCACGCAGCTCTTCGCCCGCATCACCCCCACACTGCGGCTCATCGAGGGCACGGCTCCGGCGCTGGAAGTCACCGCCGAGGAGCACCCGTTCGTCACGTCCGTTTCCTTCCAGGGACTCCAGGACGCCGAGCCCCGCGAACTGCTCGAGGACCTGCTCCTCCGAGCGGGCCGGGACAGGGACTGGGAGTCCAGCTCCTGGGATGACGACGATGAAGAGGTGGTGGCCACGCTGCGCCTCACCGAGCGAAACGTGAGCGTGAGCGTGAGCAGCGCTCCGGCTTGCCCACCCTCGCGTCCTCCCAAGGAGTGGGTCGCCCACGTCGATGCGCGGGGGAACTTCCAGCCTGGCATCTTCGCTGGGGGCCTCGTGCCTGGACTGGAGCACGTGCTCGAGGAGCTCCGCGACAACGGCTACCTCCTGGCCAGCATCGCCGCCACCCTGCACCCGGACGGACGGCTGGAGGTGGGGGTGGATGAAGGCCACATCGAGGCCGTGGAGGTGGAAGGGGTGGACGCGGACATGGCGCCGCGGGTCCGCGAGGCGCTGGGCATCATGCCCGGCGACATCTTCCTGCGCAGTGACATGCACCGGGCCGTGCGGCGCCTGGAGACGGCGCTGCCCCACCTCGAGGTCGAGGGCGTGGAGCGCCACCGGGGTGTGGCGCGGCTGAACGAGGAGCGCGGAGAGGACGGCACACGGCGCTACCACACCGTCCAGGAAGCACCGGAGGAGAAGTCCCAGCGCTCTCGCCGGCGCATGCACGTGGAGCTGCCCTGGGACAATCTGGTGGGCGAGTGGTGGCACGACTGGGATGAGCATGACGCCCCCGCGGGCCTCTCCACCCGAGGCCGGCGCGTGGTGGTGAATGTGCGGACGCGCCGGCCGGACTTCGACCTGGACCTGCTGCCGGTACACACGCAGGTGACGGGGCTGGCGCCCGGGCTCGAAGGCCGGCTCCAGGTGTGGGATCCGAGGAACCGGGCCCACGCCACGCTCGACGCGGCGTTCTTCATCCCCTTCCGGCTGGGAGGCCAGCGCATCCCGGACGATCCCGAGCAGACCCGCCGCCAGCGCCGGCTCAACTGGCTGATGGGAGCCAAGGTGCGGGTGCCCTCGCTGGGGCTCGCGGAGCTGGGCGGACAGGTCCATGACTTCACCGACACGCTGGACCGGTGGCGGATGGGCGCGATCGACTCCTACCTCTACTCCGCCCTGCTCAACCGCCCGGACACGGACTACTTCCGCCGCAAGGGCGCCGCGGCCTTCGCGACGTGGCGGCTTGGCAACGACTGGCTCCTGGGGGCGGAGTACCGCCGCGACACCTACGCCACGCTGCTCAGCCTGTCGCCGCCGCTGACCGTGTTCCGGCGCGACTCTCCTGCCTATCCCAACGCGCCGGTGACCGAGGGCCGCTTCGGCTCGCTCATCGGCCGGCTCGAGTACGCCAGCGACGGGACGCCGCGGCGGGAGACGGGCAACCTCTTCCGGAGCCCGGAGCTGTCGCTGATCTCCCATGAGGACCACTGGCCGAACCGCCCGGCCCTGCGCAGCTTCCTCACGCTGGAGGTGGGCCGTCCGGCCTTTGGTGGCGATGCGGAGATTCGCTTCTGGAAGCTGGTGAGCGACAGCGCCTTCTACCTGCCCACGGGGGGCGATGACTCGCTGCGCCTGCGCCTGCGCGCCGCGGGAGGCGAGGACCTGCCCCTGCAGAAGCGCGAGGGCCTGGGCGGCTGGAGCGCGCTGCGCGGCTACGGCTTCAAGGAGTTCCGCGGGGATGCCTCGGTGCTCTTCAGCGCCGAGTACCGGTGGTCTTCGCTGGGTGCCTTCGTGGACGTGGGTACGGTGCGGCAGGACGAGGGCTGGGCGGACGCACGGATGGGCCTGGGCGCGAGCCTGCACCTCGGAGACGAGGTGGCGCTGACGGCGGCCTGGCGCGCGGATGAGCGGGCGACGTGGACACCCGAGCTCCGCCTGCTCTTCACACGGCCCTTCTGATGCGCATGGGACGGCAAGGGACTCAGGCGCGAGGGCTTGGCGTGGCGCTGTTGGCCACGGTGGGGCTCCTTGCGCCCAAGGCCCACGCGGATGAGCCTCGCACGGTATGCACCGCCACCCTGTCCGGGAGGCGCGTGGTGGTGCGGCCCGAGGCGCACGCCTTCCTGACGCAGGAGCTGGACCGGCTGCTGCGGCTGGGAATGGCGGGAAGGCTGGAGGTGGAGCTGACGCTGCTGCGCCGCCGCAGGCTGTGGTTCAACGCGCGGGTGGACGGCACCCAGCTGACCCAGGTGCTCTCCTTCACGAAGGGCGGCTACCTGCTGGACGGGAGGCCCCTGCCCACGGGGGCCGCGACGCTGGAGTTGGAGCGCGCCGCGTGGACGATGGAGGAGCCACCCGAGCCAGGTGACGCCTTCATGATCCAGGTGGACGTGCGCCTGCAGGTGGTGACGGCCGCGAGCCTCGGGAAGGTGGCCTCGTGGCTGACTCAGGATGAGTCCACCGGTACCGAGGGCTCCTCCGTCACGCGCAACGTGCTTCGCACAGTGGCCGAGGATCTCACCCGGCGCGCCACGGGCCGGTGTGAGGTCAGTGCTGCTAGCGAGCCAGCTGCGCGATGACGGCGGTGAGCTGCTTGCCGATGTACTCCCGCCCGCGCTCCAGCTCCTCCTGGGAGAAGCGGATGAAGTTCTTGCGCTCGTCCATGTCGAAGGCCCGCGCCAGCAGCCCTCCCACTCCGCTCCCCTTGCGGTCCACCTCGACCAGCACCTCCACCCTGTGCGGCTCGAGGAAGAAGATGAGCTCCAGCTCTCGAACGCTCACCCCGAAGCTCTCGGGGGGATAGAACTCGATCTCCTGCACGAACGGCTCGAGCCGGCTCTTGCTAGTGCTGTACTCGCACGTCGAGGTCTTCAGGCGGAAGCCCAGGTGCTTCACCGCGTTCAGGACGGCCTGCATGTGGGGATGGGGGAGGACCTCGAGCTGATCGGTGTCCTTGGGATCGATCGCGTTGTCGATGTCGAGACCCGTCTTCAACCAGACCGGGACCTTGCCCAGGGTGACGGGCGTGGTCAGCGGCACCTCCAGGGTGAACGGTATATCCACCTGCTCCCCAGGGCCGATGGTGAGCGGCTGGGAGATCTCCCACTTCTCGATGACGTGGTTGATGCGCTGGGTGTTGTCGCCCTGCTGCTTGAGGTACTGGGTCATCAGGTGCAGGTAGATGCGATCGATGTGCTGCTCGGCGCTGCCGCCCTGGATGTTGATCTCTCCCTCGAGCGAGCCCCCCACCCGCACCGTGCCGTTGTTGAGCCGGGCATCCACCTTGGCGCTTCCGATGCCCACGCTGGCCAACATCTTGTTGAAGACGGACATGATCGGCTCCTGGAGTTGCCGGTGACTTTGAACAACTTCCCTCGGAGTGTCCACGAGTGACGGTGGCAGTAGACCGCAGGGCTTCCTACCCAGTAGGTTGCCCATGCCATGACACCGCCACGCAAGCCGACCCGGGAGGAGCTGAACGCCGCCATCGGGAGCACCATGCCGGACCTGATCGCGCCAGGGCTGCGGGTCCTCTTCTGTGGCATCAACCCGAGCCTGTACTCGGCGGTGGTGGGCTATCACTTCGCGAGGCCGGGTAACCGGTTCTGGCCCACGCTGCACGCGGCGGGCTTCACTCAGCGCCGGCTGGCACCCTCGGAGCAGGAGGAGCTGCTCACGTTGGGGTACGGCATCACCAACGTGGTGGACCGGGCCACGGCCACTGCGGCGGAGTTGGTGGCTACGGAGCTGGCGGCGGGTGGGCGCAAGTTGGCGGCGAAGGTCCGGCGCTACCGTCCCCGGTTCATCGCGATGCTGGGAGTGAGCGCCTACCGCGTCGCCTTCGCGCGGCCGGACGCCACGCTGGGGCTTCAGCCCGAGACGATGGGAGAAACACGGCTCTGGGTGTTGCCCAACCCGAGCGGACTCAACGCGCACTATCAGCTGAAGGACCTCGCACGCCTGTTCCGCGAGCTGAGGCGAGTGGCTACAGCCAGCTCGTGACGGACTGCCCCAGCTCCTTCAGCACCCGCTCGGCGGCCTTCACTCCGAACCAGTTGGCCTCCTCGAACAGCGCCATGCCGCCCAGGTCCGTGTGCGCGAAGTGCAGCGTGCGCCCCAGGCTCTCCTGTGCCGCGAAGCGCGCCGGGCCCCACATGAAGCCCGGTGTGGGCCGGATCATCGCGTGC
Organism: Hyalangium ruber; assembly: GCF_034259325.1. Taxonomy (NCBI): domain Bacteria; kingdom Pseudomonadati; phylum Myxococcota; class Myxococcia; order Myxococcales; family Archangiaceae; genus Hyalangium; species Hyalangium rubrum. The sequence continues at coordinate 285,080 of NZ_JAXIVS010000003.1, forward strand.
CCCCAGCGCATCACCTCCAGCCGCAGCGCCTGCTCGGCGATGCCCGGGTGCGCCATCATCAGATCCGCCATCACCATCCCCTCCCACTCCGCATACCCCGCCGACAGCACCTTCTCGCGCTCGGCCTTCACGTCCAGCCCCACCATCGGCAGGTACCACGTGAGCACCGTCGGCCCGCCCTCGTACTGCCGCAGCGCCTGGTGCGTGGCCAGCACGTAGCCCAGGCTCCGGCTCTCGTAGAAGACGTTGTCCCAGGCCAACGGGAAGCCTCGCGACCTCGGAGGCCCCGACAGCGTCAGGTTCGCCACCACCCACGGCCCGTACGTGAAGGCCCCCAGCCACTCCGGCCGCTGCTGTCGCCACGGCGCCACCACGTGCGCCGCCACGAAGTGCGGCCCCGCGAACACCACCTGCCGCGCCTGGAACGCCCGGGGCTTTCCCTCCTTCGCGTCCAGCGCCTCCACCCGGCAGCCGTCCGCGCCCGGCTCCACCGTATGCACCAACACGTGGCGCTCCACCTGCTTCGGCCCCAGCGAGGACATCAGCTGCCGCACCAGCCGGCCGTTGCCCTCGGGCCAGCTCAGGAAGCCCTCGCTGCGCTCGCCCTTCCCGTCCTGCCGTGCGGCGAAGTACCAGATGGCCGCCCACGCCGACACGCCCTCGCTCGTGGCGCCGTAGTCGTCCCGGCACGCGTAGTCCACGAACCACTTCAGGCGCGGTGAGCGGAAGCCCTCGGCCTCCATCCACTGCGCCATGCTCACCTTGTCGAGCGCCGTCCACTCCGCGTCATCGCTCGAGAGCGCCGTCGGCACCGTGAACGCCTTGCGCCCCTTCCCATCCCTCGCCGCGGCGAAGGCGTTCATCCGCGCCTCGAAGCGCTTCAGCTCCGCCAGGTCCGCCGGGCTCGCTCCCGCGTACAGGTACAGCCCCTCGTACCAGTCGCCCTGGTAGAAGAGTCGCTCGTCCGGCTCGCGGATCAGCAGCTCCTCCTCGAAGGTCGGGTAGCCCTCCACGTCCGTCCCCTTCACCGCCCCCATCTCCCGCAGCATCCGCATCACCGGCCCTTGCTGCGTCAGCGGCGCGGGCAGGTAGTGCGCTCCCCACGGGAAGGCCGAGACCGAGTTCTTCCCCGAGCGCGAGGTGCCTCCCACCGCGTCATCCAGCTCCACCACCCGCACGTCCTTCAGCCCCGCGCCCGCCAGCCGCCACGCCGCCGACAGCCCCGCGATGCCCGCGCCGATGATGAGCACCTCCACCTGTTCGGCCACCTCCGCGCGCGGCAGCGGCCCGCCCCGCAGCCGGTGCCCCGTGTCCACCGCGCGGTCGATGATTTCGCCCGGTACCGGCGCACGCGAGCGAGAGCGCCGGCACGCGCTGGCCGCCACCGCCGAACCGAGGAACGCGGCGATGAGCTCCCGCCGCGTCAGTTCCACCGCCGCCACTCCTCCTCGTAGTAGTGAACCAGCACCTGGTTGTTCAGCCGGTTCACCTCCGTCGGCAGCGGCCCCATGTCCGGCGGGAAATGGGGGAGCCGCTCCAGGGTGGCCTCATCCAGGAAGGACAGCCCCTCGGGAAGGGGCCGCCGCTGTGCCGCGGCCTCATGGGCCACCAGCACGTAACCCCACTCGCCGAACGAGGGCACCAGCGCGTGGTACGGCTCCGTCCAGAAGCCCGAGGCCTTCAGCGTCGTATTCACACACCAGAAGGAGCGCCGGGCGAACAGCGGACTGGTGCTCTGGATGACCGCCACCCCGTCCGGCGCCATCCTCCGCTTGAGCAGCCTGTAGAAGCCCGTGGTGTAGAGCTTGCCGAGCGAGAAGTTGTTCGGATCCGGGAAGTCGATGATCACCACGTCGAAGAGGGCGTCCCCCTCCTCCAGGAACTTCATCGCGTCCGTGTTGATGACCCGCATCTTCGGATGCGAGAGCGCGTGCTGGTTGAGCTTCGCCAGCTCCTCGTACTTCGTCGCCAGCCCGGTGATGGCCGGATCCAGATCCACCAGCGTGACGGACTGCACCTCCGGGTAGCGCAGCACCTCGCGCGCCGCCAGCCCATCCCCACCGCCGAGGATGAGCACCCGCCCCACCGCGCCCGCGCGCACCATCGCCGGGTGTACCAGCGACTCGTGGTAGCGGTACTCGTCCACGCTGGCGAACTGCAGGTTGCCGTTGAGGAACAGCGAGAAGCCCCGCTTGCCCCGCGTCACGATGATGCGCTGGTACGGAGAGCTGGAGGCATGCACCACGTCCTCCGTGTAGACCTGGTCCTCGTAGAACGTCGTCAGCCGATCGCCCAGCGCCAGCCCCACCACCAGGAACAGCGACAACCCCACCGCCTTCACCCGGAGCCGCGTCGGGTGGGCCAGCACCGGCGCCAGCAGCCACGTGCTCCACAGCCCCACCAGCGCGTTGAGCAAACCGAACAGCAGCGAGGTGCGCACCAGCCCCAGCTTCGGCACGAAGAGCAGCGGGAAGCTCACGCTCGCCGCCAGCGCCCCCAGGTAGTCGAACGTCAGCACCTGGCTGACCAGGTCCTTGAACTTCACCTGGTCCTGGAGGATTCGCAGCAGCAGGGGAATCTCCAGCCCCACCAGCGTGCCGATGACGAGCACGCTGCCATAGAGCGCCACCCGGAACAGATCCGTCAGGGTGAAGGTGAGGAACAACAGCGGGGCGCACAGCCCACCAATGAGCGCTACCCCCAGCTCCACCTCGACGAAGCGCTGCGCCAGCCCCTTCTCGATGAAGCGCGAGAGGTAGCTGCCAATCCCCATCGCGAAGAGGTAGCCGCCGATGACGGTGGAGAACTGGGTGATGGAGTCCCCCAGCAGGTAGCTGGCGAGCGCCCCCACGATGAGCTCGTAGATGAGCCCACACGTGGCGATGACGAGGACGGTGACGAACAGCAGCGTCTTGTTCAAGTCTTCACTTCACTTCGAAGTCACGGCCATAAGGCGCGCGGCTATCCGGAGATCGCCGCCGCCACGATGATGGCCAGGCCAAGGATGAAGGAGCCGATGACGATGCCCAGCGCCGTGTTCTGGTCCGCCTCGATCTCCTTGTTCACGTCGAACGGGAGGATGAGCTTGATGACGTAGAAGCCGGCGACGAAGACCGCCAGCCCGATGAGCGAGTAGATGACGCTCGCCAGAAGGCCCTGCACGCTCACTACCGCACCCAGTAGCAACATCACTTCCCTCCGTGGAATCCGCCGGTCCAGATGAACACGCCGTTGGGCCCGCGGCGCACGTCGCCCGGCACCTTGCCGCGCTCTTCGTTGGTAAAGGGCTCCCAGCCCGAGAAGGCCACCGCCGCGTACAGCAGCACCACGAGCCCGCCGAAGTATTTCATTGCCTCGCTCCCCTCCTCATCAGCCCACCAGGTTGCTCTCCGCCCACCGACTCGACTCGAAGCTCGACGAGCGGATGTAGCCAATCGCCGGGCCAATCAGCAGCAGCACCAGCGCGCAGCAGAACCACGTGCCGCGCGGCGTGTCACTGGTGAGCTTCACCTGGAACGAGCGCCCTCCCATGGGCTGCGGCCCCGCCGCGGAGAAGCCCGCCGTGGTGCGCAGCACGTACGTGCCCGGCGCTACCGACGACAAGTACTCCGTGCCGCTGGTGCCACCCTCGGACCAGGAGCCCTCCGAGTCCGTCCCGGAGTAGTAGCTGATCTCCTGGTAGAAGCTCGATATCTCGCCCGTCTCCTGGTTCACCAGATCGCCCTGCACGCCGATCCAGTCATTGCTCACCGGGGCGGTGACATCCGCGCGCACGTTGCCGCGCGAGGTGATTTGGAACGGCTCGCTGAAGTGCATGGCCGTGGGCTGGCCGGAGACCGCGTCCGGCTCCAGCCGCACCGTCATGTCCAGCACCGTCACGTTGGCCGACATGAGGTTGACCACCAGGTAGAGCGCCAACAGCGCCGTGCCCCACACGCCCGCCCACTTCCACGCCGTGGCGGAGGAGTTCGGGTTGGGCTGGCTGGGGGCGATGCCATGGCGCGCCGGCAGCGCCTCCTTCAGGTTGAAGGCCTCGGCGATGACGCTCGGCTCCAGGTACTCGCCGTGGGTGAACGTCACCTCGGAGTCCGTGGCATCCTCGTTCACCGAGTAGGGCGCCGACACGTACTCGATGGCCTGCGCCATCTCGCCCGCGCGCACCTCCCAGTAGAACTCGCCCAGCACCGTCTCCGTGACGGCCGTCACCGACTGGAAGGCCTTGTAGCGCCGGCCCTCGTAGTAGGCGCCCACGCCCGGGGCCAGGGACACGTCACCCGCGTCGATCGGCTTGAGGTGGACCCAGTGGCCATTGGACTGCATCAGCCACTGGAAGCCCTCGTTCTTGTTGAAGAGGAGGTACTCCTCCCACGGGTAGCGCGTGCCCTCCACCGTACAGGAGCGCACCACGAAGCCGATGCAGATCCACTCCACCCCGCCCAGCTTGCCCTTGGTGCCCAGGGGGATGAGGGGCGGGTGCTCCGGCTTCTCCAACATCTGGAGGAAGGCGAGCTTGCCCTTGCTGGCATCCAGCAGCGCGCCGCAGAAGGGGCACGCCACGCGCCGGGTGCTATCCGGGGCGCGCAGCTCCAACGCGCCGTTGCACTGGGTGCAGCGCGCCTGCTGCAGCGACACCTTGCGCGTCCGAGGGCGCACCTGGTCCATCGGAATGCCGAGCTGCTCCAGCTTGAGCCGCTGGCCCAGGTACACCTCGGGGTCGCGCAAGCGCGTGCCGAAGTCCAGGGTCGCGAACACGCCCTTGGAGCCCGTCGCATCCACGTAATAGCTGTCGGCCGTGGGGTCCACGTCGCCAGGCAGCTCGCCCGCGGCGGCCACCACCCGGCCGTGCCCGCGCTCCTCCACCACGAAGGCGCGGTTGCGCAGGTGCAGGCGTTCGCCGGGGTGCAGCTCGTGCAGCTCGATGCCCTCCTCCACCCCCGCCTCGAACATCATGTGGAAGGTGCCCTCGGACTCGCTGAGCCAGCCCGCGCGCCCGTCATCGAACTGCACGTACCACTCGTCCCAGGGGCCCGCGCCGTGGTCCTTCTGGATGTGGCCCACCAGCTTGTAGCCCGTCTTCGCGTAGCGGCCCTCCAGGCCCAGCCGCAGCGGCGAGTCGGTGTCCACGATGGCGCCAATGCGCCCGTGCGCCTCGAGGTTGGCCCCCTTCTTGGCCACCACCGTCTGGCAATAGCCGCACACCAGCACCTGCGCCGAGCCCGCGGTGAACTCGACCGGGGCCCCACACGAGGGACATTGCCCTTGCGTCACGCCTTCACCCCCCGCGCCAGCTCACGGACATGGCAGCCCTGGGCGCCCAGGTGCCGCGCCACCAGCGCCTCGAAGTCCGGGCGCGCGCGGGTGCGGCAGCAGTACACATTGAGCGCGGCGAAGCCGTGCTCCGGGAAGGTGTGGATGCACAGGTGGCTCTCGGCCAGCAGCGTCAGCCCGGTGATGCCTCCGGGCTCCGGGAACACGTGCCACTGGGGCTGGCCCACCACCTTGAGCTCCAGCAGGACGATGAGCTCCTCGAAGAGCGCCGAGAGCGCCACCTGATCCTTCAGGCGCTCCGGCGCGCAGCCGCTCACGTCCACCAGCCATTCCTGTCCCGTGGTCAGCTTGAAGTCCTCCCCAGACAGGTGACTTTCTAGCACGAGCCCTGCCCCCCTGGGCGAGCGCTTCCGGGGTGGGGGGTTGCCGGATGTGGGGCCCTGCCCGGTACGCTGCGGGCCATGTCTCCGCCGGAGCCCCGTTCCCCGCTGGTGCCCTCCTCCCTCCCCTCTCCCGAGCCCACCGCCTCGGCCGCGAGCGCCAGCGCCGTTGCCCGGCTGGTGCGCGGCCTGCGGGGTCTGCCGCCGGCCGAGCAATGGTGGGGCGAAGGCTGCGCGGGCATGGCGGGGTGGTTTCGCGCGGAGTCGGCGCCCACCACGGACGCGACCGCGCGCTACCGAGAGCTGTACGCGGAGGTGCGAAAGGGCAGGCCCGTGCTGCCCATGGAGGCGCGGCGCCACGTGTACCTGCTGGTGAAGGGGCTGCTGGGGGAGGAGCTGTTCGGCTACCTGGAGGGCAACCAGCAGCGGCTGGAGCGGCGAGGGCTGGAGACGCGCGAGGTGCAGGTGGATACGGAGGCCTCTCTGGCCGCCAACATCGAGGTGGTGCGCAACGCGCTGGAGGACGCGGCCTTCTTCGGGCGCTCGGTGGTGCTGGTGGGCCACAGCAAGGGCGCGGTGGAGTCCCTGGCGGCGTTGAGCATGTACCCCCAGCTGCGCCGCGTGGTGCGCGCGGTGGTCTCCATCCAGGCGCCGTATGGCGGCTCGCCCATTGCCCATGACGTGATGGCCTCGCCGGAGCTGCGGCGGGTGATGGACATCGCCGTGCCGCTGCTCTTCTACGGGGTGTCGAAGTCGATCGATGACTTGAGCTACCCCCAGCGCATGGAGTTCGTGCGGCGCTACCCCTACCCGGTGGAGATCCCCACCGTGTCGCTGGCCACCTGGCGCGACTCGAAGCGCTCCATGTTGTGGCCGGTGGCGCGCTACATGCGCGAGCGCTACGGGCTGGCCAATGACGGGCTGGTGGCGGCGGTGGACGCGGAGATCCCGGGCTCGCGGGTGGTGCGCCTGGACGACATGGACCACGCGGAGGCGGCCATGGCGGGGCTGCCGGGCCTGGCCAACTATCGCCCGGGAGACATTACCGAGGCCGCGGTGGCGCTGGCCCTGGAGTCCTGAGCGGGTGGGCTGAGTAGGACGTTGTGCCTAGACCTGGGTTGACGCAGGGGGTTGAAAGAAGGAGCCTCCTCCCATGGCCCGGGATTGGTCTTCCCTGATTCATGAAGCGCTGGCGGGGGTCGCGGATGATCCCTATGTGCGCCTGCTCAAGGAACGACTGCGCTCGGGCAGCCAGGTGGTCCGCATCAGCTTGGTGAATTCGGGTTCAGAGCCAGAGTACGTCGTCATCCTCTCGCTTCAGCGGCAGTTGTCCGAGATGCGCCTCCCTCATTCGGATGCCTTCACGAGCTGGTCTCTCGATGCGGGAGCGAGGCTGACCGACGAAGCTCAAGAGATGGAGCGATTCGCGCTGCTCTTGGATGAGCGCTTCGCTCCGCTCCGCGAGGAACTGGAAGCAAGCTCCTTCGATTTCCTGCTGGTTCAACATGTTGTGCGCGAACTTGGCCCTCCACGCTCCGCAGCCGCCGCACAGCCGTTGAGGCTTCTCCCATTCGTGCCGCCCCAGGAGAGCCGGACGAGGCTTCGGGCCATTCAGCGGATCGAGGACGTCCTGGTGAATCTCGCCCGCGCGCTCGGGCGCTCCCTTCGTTACGACGAGGCGGCGACGAGCCGAATCCTGGATGGCGCTCTCCTGCAGTGGATGAACCAACATCTCCACATGGGAACGCAGGAGGAAGCCTTCCCAGAGTAGGAGTTCACCACGCGCGCACCTGACTCACGAAGTGCTGGAAGCTGGGCCGAGCAGAGAGCAGTTGGAGCGCCTGCGGCTGCTGGATGGCTTCGAGCGCGAGGCGCTGCATCTCACCGCTCGAAGGCAGGGGCTTTCCGAAGAAGTCCTGCTTCAGCACGCGGCGGTGGTAGCGCTGCTCGGGGGAGGGCTCCTTGAACGGATGCCCCTTGATGACCAGGAGCCAGGTCTCCAGCGTCTGGAAAGGGACGACCACACAGGAGCGATAGCCAGAGTCCCGCCAGCTCGGAGGAATCGTGTCGAGCAACCAGCAAACGCGGCACCCGTCCGGGTCCGCGAGCTGCTGGGCCATGTCATGGTCCGCCTGGTGTGGAGAACCGCTGCGGCTTCCCCCGTCATTGTCGATGGCGATGAGCGCATGCCGGACGCCCTGCTGCGCGGCCTTTTCGAGGTAGAGCCCCGCCTGCTTGCGGACATGCCTGCACCCGTTGAACTCGATCTCGCTCTTCCACGCCTGCACCGAGGTGCCGAGGGTCCGCTCGAGCAGATAGCGGTAGATCTCGCCGTCGTAGGCCTGGAACTCGCTGGCGATCGCAACTGTGAGCACTGTGGTCCCTAAAACGCGGTGCTGAACGCACCTGTTTCGAGCAAGTCGCCCGGTGGCGTTTTCTGAAGCATGTCCAAGAGTTCTGGAACATCGGACAGACGCTTGACCCGGGTCCCTGTCTCCGAGCGACGGAAGAGGAGGATGGCCTCGGGCTCGTCGCGGAAGGCGTTGAGGAGGACCGTCGAGTGAGTGGCGATGACGAACTGGCACCCACGCTCCCGGACGATGTCCTTGAGCAGGTCCACGAGTTCCCGAAGGCGCTTGGGATGAATGGACTGCTCGGGCTCCTCAATGAAGAAGAGCTGCCCCTCCTGGGCATTGATCGCGTGCATGGCGAGCGCGGTGAAGGCGAGCACGCCATCAGAGATGTGCTCCGCGTCGAACTGCTCGCCATTCTTCTGTTGGAACCACAGTCGCTGGTGGCCAGGAGCCGGAGCCGGCCGCACGAAGATGTGCTCGACCTCTGGAAGGCACCGGGTCACGAACCGCTCCAAGGCTTCCATGTTCTTTGGCAGGGCACCGCGCCAAAGCCCTAAAACAGCGGCAAGTCCGCGACCGTCAGGACCAAGAGTCGGTAGGGGAATCACCTCGGAGTCCGCCCGGAGCGCCGACAAGGAGAGCTTGATGTTTCCGGCGGATTCCAAGCTGTTCCAGACCCTCCATGCTGGAAGCACAACCTCATCAGGACCTACGAGCTCTGGCGCCACAAACACCTGAGTATCTCTGGCAGACTGATCCTGCCAGTCATCCTCGCCGCTCAGGGTCACCTTCGCCCCGCGTCGCTCAAAACCCGCCCTGGAAGCAACGAGCCTGAAGTCTTCCCAAGCGATATGTCCCCCTGGGCTCAAATTCGCAGCGTAACGACCATCCGGTGTACTCCATCCAATCGTGCAAGACCCGTCTCGAACTGATGACGGACGGTAGAAAAGAAATCGGTTCCCCCCTTCCTGGCGAATCGCTTCTTTCACGTTGGTGATGACGCTGTTGGCGATGAACCGGCCCACGCTCATGAAGTTCGACTTGCCGGAGTTGTTCGGCCCCACGAGCACGGTGATGGGCTCGAGCGGGATGGTCTGCTCCTCCCCGAAGCTCTTGAAGTTCCGAAGCGTGATCGTCTGAATCATGGGCGACCCAGCGTAGTCGGGGGCCCTAGGCCCAGCCACATTCGAGCCAAGGCCCCCGGGTGACACGGGCCGGCCGCGAGGTGGATGTAGGAGCATGAAGCAAACACTCCCCATGCACGAAGCCATCCCATCCCGCTGGCGGGGCGTTAGTATGCGCGCCCCATGCGCACCCGAATCCTGACGACTGGTCTGTTGCTGCTCGCTCTCACCGCTTGCACCAAGGAGAAGGAGAAGGAGCCCGCCACCCCGGCCAAGGCTCCCGAGTCCGCCGCCTCCGCGGTCAAGCCTCCCGAGTCCACTCCTCCGAGCGGCACCCCTGCCCAGACGGGCTCCGCCGCTCCCGCCGCTGGCGGTGAGACGTCGGGCTGGCAGAAGGCCGCGCTGGACGGCCAGGAGCTCTTCGCCACCATGGAGACGAGCGAGGGCACCATCGTGCTGAAGCTCTTCTCCAAGGACGCGCCGAAGACGGTGGCCAACTTCGTGGGCCTGGCCAGCGGCCAGAAGGAGTGGAAGGAGCCCACCACCCTGCAGAAGACGACCCGGCCGCTGTATGACGGCACCATCTTCCACCGCGTCATCCCCGACTTCATGATCCAGGGTGGCGATCCGCTGGGCAACGGTACGGGCTCGCCGGGCTACCGCTTCGAGGACGAGTTCCAGAGCGGCCGCAAGTTCGACAAGAAGGGCATCCTGGCCATGGCCAACGCGGGCCCGGGCACCAACGGCAGCCAGTTCTTCATCACCACCTCCGAGCCGCAGTGGCTCAACAACAAGCACACCATCTTCGGCGAGGTGCTGAAGGGCTATGACGTGGTGGAGAAGATCTCCAAGGTGCCCACCGCCCCGGGCAACCGGCCGCTGACGCCGGTGACGATCAAGAAGGTCACCATCACCGACAAGCAGCCGTAAAGCGGGCCATGCGACGCGTCTCCACGCGCCTCGGCGAGCTGGACTGCCAGCTCGTCGATGCCCTGCCGGAAGGGGCGAGCCCCACGCTCGCCATCGTGCTGTGCCATGGCTTCGGAGCGCCGGCCACGGATCTGGTGCCGCTGGCCTCGGAGCTGATGGCGCTGAAGCCCCAGCTGGCGGGGCAGGCGCGCTTCGTCTTCCCCGCGGCTCCGCTGTCGCTGGCGGAGCTGGGGATGCCTTCCGGCCGTGCCTGGTTCCACCTGCCCATGGAGGTGCTCATGGGCAAGCAGCGCGATTGGACGCAGTACTCGCGCGAGGTGCCCGAGGGGCTGCCCGCCGCACGCCGGGCGGTGATGAGCGTGGTGTCGGCGCTGTCGGCCGCGACGAAGCTGCCCTACGGGCGCATCATCCTGGGAGGCTTCAGCCAGGGCGGCATGGTGACGACGGACGTGGCGCTGCGGTTGGAGGAGCGCCCCGCGGGCCTGTGCATCCTGTCCGGCACGCTCATCGCGCAGGAGGAGTGGAAGGCGCGCGCGGCGGGCCGCAAGGAGCTGCCGGTGTTCCAGGGCCACGGGGAGTATGACGACATCCTCCCCTTCCACGCCGCCGAGCGGCTGTACAAGCTGCTGAAGGAGGCGGGGCTGTCGGTTGACTTCTTCCCGTTCGATGGGCCTCACACCATCGCGCCCGAGGAGCTGCGCGCGCTGGCGGACTTCCTGGAGGCGCGGCTGGAAGGCCGCTGAGGAGGCGCGGCGTGTACCACGCACGGGAGCTGACGGTGTCCACGCGTGGGCGTGGCTTCCACGACATCACCTCCGAGGTGCGGCAGGCGGTGGCGGAGAGCGGCGCCCGTCAGGGCCTGTGTACGGTGTTCCTGCACCACACCAGCGCGTCGCTGATTCTGTGTGAGAACGCGGACCCGGACGTGCGCAAGGATCTGGAGACGTTCTTCTCGCGGCTGGTGAAGGACGGGGACGCGATGTTCCAGCACGACGCCGAGGGCCCGGATGACATGCCGGCGCACGTGCGCACCGTGCTGACGCAGAACTCGCTGTCGGTCCCTATAAAGGATGGAAAGGCGGACCTGGGGACGTGGCAGGGCATCTATGTGTGGGAACACCGCACTTCCCCGCACCGCCGCCGCGTCACCGTGTCCGTGCTGGGCTGAGGGCCTCCAACCAGTTGGAGGCAGGGGGTACCCCCGTCCCAACCAGTTGGAAGCCGGGGGTGCCGCCTCCAACCAGTTGGAGGCAGGGGGTACCGTTCCAACCGGGAGGGTTGGTCGGAATAGCGGCTTCAATCTGGCCGGAAGGTGGGCGGCAGGCGCCTGGTACCAACCGGTTGGGAGTGAGCGCCTGGTACCAACCAGTTGGGAGTGAGCGCCGGAGGCACTGCATTTGGCCAAGTGCCCGACTTTACAAGCGCTGTTATGGCTCGGGTCTATTCTGACCAGCCCTGCCGGCTGGAAGCCTTTGGGGGGGCCGCCTCCAACCAGTTGGAGGCCTGGGGGGTGCCCGTCCCAACCCGTCAATCTGCTGGCCAGGGCTGCAACGGCCGCAGCAGCCCGGCCCGGTTCAGCAACTCTTGGACGCGAGCGGCCAGCGCAACGTGCTCAGGGTTGGACGTGGTGAACCGCTCCGGGGTGAGGATGACGAGGGTTCCTTTGTCCTCCACGGGATCCATGCGCACGGGGGCAGGCAGGGGGGGCACTGTGCCGCGCAGCCGCGAGAAGTACATCACCCAGCCCACGAAGGTGCCCGCGTGCGCGAACCCCTGCACCACCGTGTCCCGGTGTTCATGCGAGGTCGCCACTGCCCACTCCGGGTCCCAGGCCAGGGCCATGGCGCGCAACGCCTCAGTCATCACCGGAGCGCTCAGCAACCGCTCCCTGATAGGTCCCTCATCACAGGGACGGAGCACGCAGTTGGATGAACCCCGGAGCGAGGACGAGCCACAGTCCCCATCAACCAGGGACGATTCCTCCTGGGTATCGCCCGTCCATAAGTGGAACGAGTAACGGCCCCCGAAATGATTCTCCTCTCGTGCGAATAGCTGCATGAAGCTCGACGCCTCGGTGCGGAACTGGAGTCTGAGCGCTTCCTCGAAGGAGTCTGCCTTCTCATACCAGCGGGCCCATATTGGGTCGCAGCGCCCCAGTAGATAGAAGAACCGCTCCGCGCGGTGGGCGCACACCTCAGCGGATTCAGGCCGGGCGAGCCAGTAGGAGCCAGCGTAGTAGGTCTCCATCATCGAACAGCGACTCCTTCCTCGGCCGGCCTAGCCTGCGTCCAGCAACCCGTTGGAATCATGAGTGCCGCTGGAGACGCCTTCCCCCAAGCGCGGCGGGAATGGGCGCTCGACTCGTTTGCGCTTCGCCGTGGTGGCGGCCAGAAGTGACAATCAGTTCGCGCAGTTCCTCGCGCAGGTTCCACGCGTCGAATGGCTGCGGCAAGCTCGCCAGGTATGCGCGCAGCTCCATCCGCATGAGCGAGGCATGAGCGTAGCGTTCAGCCGGATTCACCCGTAGGGCTCGGTGAAGCACGGCGCGTAACGCGGGCTCCACACCTGCGGTCTCACGCTCCACGTCTTCCGGGCGGATGCACGCCGCGCGAGCGGCCAGCTCCGCCGGGTCCGCCCAGCCCTGCTCCTCGGCTCGGAGCTTGCCCACCAGTCGCTTGAAGAGCCGCGTGAGCGGAGGCGCCGCGGGCGCATGGGGCAGGTCCAGCAGGTGCTTGCTGGTGAGCATCTCGAACAGCACCAGCCCCAGGGAGAAGAGGTCAGCACGAGCGTCTGGCTTCTCTCCTCGCAGCACCTCCGGCGCTGAATACGCCACATCCCCCTTCAAGCACAGAGCGGGCGTCGCGGGGTGGCCTGGCCGCGGAGTGAAGGCCGCGCCGAAGTCGCTGAGCTTCACTTCCCCCTCGCTGCTCAGGTGGATGTTGCGAGGGCTGACGTCCCGATGAACGAGCTGAAGCGCCTGACCGTGCGGATCCGTCAGGTGGTGGATGTAGTGGAGCGCATCAGCGACCTGGGCCGCGACGGAGGCGGCGAACGGCGCGGACACCGGCTGGTGGCGGCGAGCCGCCCGATTCAACACCCGCTCCAACGACAAGCCCTCCACGTACTCCATGACCACCAGCGGGCGGTGCTCACGCGTGTCCACTGCCAGCACCCGCGTCAGGGCATGGTGGTCCATGTTGCGAACGAGCCGGGCCTCCTCCACCAACCGGAGGCGCTCGAGCGGATACTCCGCGGCGCGCATGCGCTTGATGACGACGAGCCCGGCCCGCCCCGGCTGGGCATGGCTCTGCGCAAGCACCAACTCACCGCTGCCGCGCTCGTCCAGCTTGCGAACACAGGAGTAGGTGGTGCCACCAACGGTGAAGGTGATTGGGCGGAACATGCGCGCACTCCAGCAGTGGGCACGGCGGTGGGCCGTGGAGGGAACCACGCGCGAAGGCAACGCCATGGGTGGGACGTAGGCTTCGCACCCATAGGGTAACATGGGAGCGTGGATGGAGGAAACCAGCCTCCTGAACAGCGCGATTACTCCGAGAACTGAAAAACGAATCTCGCGTCGCCGCCGTTGATAGCCGTGAAGACCTCATTCGTCGAGCCTGGGCCCTTCCCAATGCCGAGCCCGCCTTCGTGTCTCACGATCGCGCAGATCGGAACACGCGCGGCCCCTGGAAGTTGGAGCTCCCTGTAGCGGATGAAGAAGCGGTCACCGCCGCCAGCCAGGACGCGACCGAACAGCAGGGTCCCTTTAGGGAGATGAGACGACCTGGGAGAGAACACCACACCCACGATGGGACCTGGACGAAAGGTGTGCAGTCCTGGGTCGACCCCCAATGGCCTGGGCCCGCTGGCATCCAGCTGCGTCCCCGCCACATCGCCAGGATCGAGGCCCAACCTGACCATCGATTCGATGGCCGCCTGAGGGCACTCCGCGGGCTCCGGGCGCACGGGCACGCTGGAGCAGGCCGTCACCATACCGGCCGCCGTGCACAATGCGCCCAGGCGCGCGGTCTTGGACGAGGGCTGGCCTATGGCAATGGAAGCGGGGGGGGCGGGGCGCTGGCGCTGGGTTGTCGTCACGGGGCTGTCTTCCTCACGGGCTGCGGCGGCGGTATCCGCCAGGGTGGGTGAAGGGACTGAGGCTGCCACGGACCCCGCAGGGGGCGGGAAGGCATACGCGGGCAGCCAGAGCAGTGGCGCTCCCTGCTCCGGAGGAGGCGAGGGTTGGAGGACCGTGACAGTTGGCTTGGAGCGGAGCCTTCCCGCGAGCCAGGGCTCCGCCAGCCACCCGCCCGTGGTCATGGCCCCCAGCAGCAACACAGCGGCGACCGCTCGGCGAGCCGCTGGAGACCACACCTGTGGCTGAGCCACGAGCAGCGCATCCCTCCTTCGCCGTGCCGCCTCGAGCCTCCGCTCCTCATGCCCATTGGCTGCCTTGAAGAGATGGGTCTCTTGCACCTGTGGATCCTGCGCCACCAGGCCATCACCCGTAGTGGGAGCCTGGGTGGTGGCATCGTGCATGGAACCCGGAGGGCGCGACTCATACACCGGCACCTCCCATGCGCCCGGCTGCTTCAGCGCCCGCTCCAGTGCCGCGCACAGGGCGTGCCCATGGCGGTATCGGAAGACGGGCTCCTTGGACAGGAGTCTCATCACCACCCGGCTCAGCGCCCGGGGCACCTGGGGGTTGAGTGCGTGTACAGGCACCGGCCGCCGCCGGGCCACCCAGTGCGCGAGCGGTTCGCCCGCCAGCATGTCCGGGAAGGGCAGCACCTCGGTCAGCACCTGGTACAACAGCACTCCCATCGCGTACCAATCGTCCGTCGAACGGAAGCGGTAGGGTGCGC